>NZ_CP056032.1:2525000-2825000 GCF_013375035.1 Spirosoma sp. KUDC1026
CTGATGACTGGGACTGGCTTGCCAATCAGCTTGTGAATATCTTTCAGGTATGACGTTTCTTCCTGATCGCAGAACGACAGAGCAATACCGTCATGGCCTGCCCGGCCCGTCCGGCCAATGCGGTGCACATAGGTTTCAGGAATGTTCGGCAGCTCGTAGTTAATCACGTGCGACAGTTCGTCTACGTCGATCCCCCGCGCGGCAATATCAGTAGCAACCAGCACCCGTGTTTCTCGGCTTTTGAAGTTCGACAAAGCCCGCTGACGCGCGTTCTGCGACTTGTTGCCATGAATAGCCTCGGCCCGAATACCAGCTTTCAGCAGGTCTTTGGCCACTTTGTCGGCACCATGTTTGGTCCGGGCAAATACCAGAACAGACTTGATCGCCTGGTCTTCCAAAATGTGCGCCAGCAGCTTACGCTTGTCTTCTTTGTCAACGAAATAAATAGCCTGCTGAATAGTTTCGGCCGTAGACGAAACGGGCGTTACCTCCACCTTCGCGGGCCGGTTCAGAATCGAGTCGGCCAGTTTAGCAACGTCGGGGGGCATCGTTGCCGAGAAGAACAGGGACTGCCGTTTCTCGGGCAACCGGGCAATTACTTTCTTCACGTCATGGATAAAGCCCATGTCGAGCATCCGATCGGCTTCGTCAAGAACAAAGAATTGAACGTCGCGCAGTGAAATAAAGCCTTGATTAATCAGATCGAGTAGGCGACCGGGCGTAGCGATCAGAATATCCAGGCCCGCTTTAATGGTATTGACCTGGCTGTGCTGCGAAACCCCGCCGAAAATAACGGTATGGCGCAGGTTCAAGTGACGACCATAAGCTGCAAAGCTTTCGTTGATCTGAATCGCTAACTCGCGGGTTGGCGTCAGTACCAGCGTACGAATGCGACGGGGAGTTTTCGTGTTTCGGTTTTGCTCTTCCTGCATCAATTGCAGAATCGGGATAGCAAAAGCCGCTGTTTTACCGGTGCCGGTCTGGGCACAGCCCAGCAAATCCCGGTGCTCGAGCAAAATAGGTATTGCCTGTTCCTGGATGGGTGTTGGCTGAGAATATCCTTCTTCAGCAAGTGCTTTCAGGATCGGGTCAATTAATGATAAATCGGAAAATTGCATGGATTGGTTGGACGTTGCATACCTGGTTGTTGCGTGTGAGTAACCGAGTGGGGCTTCTGTTCGGCCGCCAACGTCCTGATCAGGTTATATGTCTACAACCGCTTACGCGCAAATAAAGTGCCACAACCTTCTAAGGCCGGAGCCGCTATAGCCGTTTGTTACTGGTAAATACCGCCGGCTACCTGCTCAACAATTCCTTTGGGCATTAGCCAGGCCATGAGCTTACCTACTTTGTTGACGAAGCCCGTAACCACTTCAACTTGCCCCGACAGCATAGCGTCAACCGCCTGTTTAGCTACGTCGGCGGGTGTCATATTGACCTGCTCGGCCGCCTTACGGCCTTTTTCGCCTACCTGGGCCCGGTTTATGAAATCGGTATCGGTCGAACCGGGGCAAACGCAGGTAACTGATACGGAGGTTCCTTTTAACTCCCCGTGTAAGCCACGGCTAAAGCTGAGCACGAACGCCTTAGAGGCTGCATACAGGCTCAGGCGGGGAATAGCCTGATAAGCCGCTGAACTGCCTAGATTAAGAATGTAGGAGCGGGATTGCTGCTTAAGTTGCGGAAGGAACAGGTAGCAGAGTTGCGTCAGCGTGATCATGTTGACGTTCATCATATCCGTATGTTCGGCCAGCGAATGGGATTCGAACACACCGCTGAGGCCGTAGCCCGCATTGTTGACGAGTACGCTGACGACGTATTGTTTCGTCTGGCAGTAGTCGAATAATTCCTGGGCTGCCCCGGCTTTTGCCAGATCCAGGGCGTAATAGACCGCTTGAATACTGTACTGTCTGGACAGGCGTTCGGCGGCCGCCTGCAGCTGTGGCTCCGACCGGGCAACCAGAATGAGGTCAAACTTTTTTCTGGCCAGTTCTTCGGCAATGGCCAGGCCGATTCCTTTGCTGGCGCCGGTAACTAAAGCGTAAGGCATTCTCGGAGGGTTATGGAGTTACATAAAAAATGGAAGAGTTGTAAAGTTACAACGTTGTCTAGTCCGGGAAGAACCCGCTAACTCCACAACGCTATAACCCTACAACTCTTCGGCTTTAAAAACAGTCAAAACTAGATATTGACCTTAGAAATAAAGCGGTGATAGAACGGCGTTTTGCTGTGCTCGTTCTTCGGCATGTACTTACCCGTTACAACCGGTACATACATTACCCGGCGACGACTGGCTTCACCGAAATAGGGCGACTGCTGCGCCCGGTGCCAGAGCCGACCGTCGTGTACCGATAGGTCACCCGCGTTCATGTCGAAGCCAACTTCCTGCTTATCGGGGTCGTTATCGACGAAATACTTTTTGCGGAACAGCATTTTCAGGATACCCTGCTTGTGGGTACCCGGAATCACACGCAGACCACCGTTTTCGAATGGCGTTGCGTTCAGGTGGATGCCGACGTTCAGCATCGGCATAATCCGCTGACCGAGGAAGATGTCGCGGGGGCTATCCGTGTGCCAGCCCATCTGCGAGAACTTACTGTTCGGGGTCCGGATGTAGTGGTTCAGGATCAAACCATCTTTTTCGATTTCCGCAATACGTCCTTCGTAAGGCTGGAGCAGATCAACAACGGCCTGCAGGCGCGGGTCCTGCAAAAACTCGTGCAGGGCTGGGCTGTGCTGCGAGAGGAAGCACATACGCTGAATCATCGGATTACCAGCTTCGTCCTGTCCAAATTTCAGGGGAACGCCGTTTACCTTGTCGCGGCCCTCGGCAAGCCATTCTTTTTCGATGCGATCAACTTCACTGATGAAAAGTTTAACCGTTTCAGGTTGAATGAAGTTGCGGAAAACGATCACACCATGTTTGTTGAAAAACTGGCGTTGTTCGGCGGTAATGGATTCGCCCAGTGTAAAATTAGGGCTGTTTAATTTTGTCATATCGGTGGCTTGCAAATCGGGGTCTCCGTTTTAAATGCTAACCGGCAACTGTATTTGCCTGTATGAGTAAAACCAACATGGTTTTATCAAGACCCAAATCTACTAATTTTACAATTTTACGGTTACTTTGCCGACACTTAATTAATACGACTTTAATAAAAATTTACTGCTTCTGTCGTGCATATTTTTTTACGTCGGTGGTCGATATTGTTGCTAATCAATCTATTAAGTGGATTTTTTAGCAATTCCGCAGCCCAGTCAGATAGTATTTCTTTACCCATAGAACCCTTAAAAAATAATGTATCGGGGGGACGTCATATCTTGGTTTTACCCATAATTGCCCGTTCTATCGAAACAGACTGGTCACTGGGAGTGGCCGCATCGTTTACTTTTCACCTGACGCCAACCGATACCGGCAGTCGTACATCCAACGCTCAGTTACTGGCATTGTACTCGTTGCGGAAACAATTCATTGCGGCCGTCAACGGAACAACGTACTTCCCCGGCGAACGCTACATTCTGAATTATCAGCTTTCGTACAGCTCTTTTCCCGACAAGTTCTGGGGCCTGGGAAAATATGCTCCCGACGAAAACGAAGAACCCTATTCGTTTCGGCAGGGATACGTGTACCTCCACCTGCAGCGACAGCTCCAGAATCGGGTTTTTGCCGGGCTCGTGTACGAATACCAGCGGCTGCTGGACGTTGACTATCAGGCGGGTGGCCTGTTCGATCAGCAAAACCTACTGGGCCGCGACCGCTACCATGTAGCCGGGGCTGGCCTGAGCCTGACTTTCGATTCGCGTAACAACGCGTTTGCTCCCGATAGGGGGGGCTTTTTACAGGTATTTTTTAACCACTTTTCGCCCATTTTTGGTTCAACCTTCCGCTACACGAATTACGTAGTTGATTTCCGGCGGTTTATGCCGGTGTATCAGAAACACGTGCTGGCCATACAGGCGTACGGCTTTTTTAACGCCGGTGACGTACCGCTCCGTAGTCTGGCAAGTTTCGGCGGGGCCAACAGCATGCGCGGCTTTTACGACGGCCGATACCGGAGTAACAACCAGGTTGTGGCGCAGGCCGAATACCGCCTTCCTCTTTTCTGGCGTATTGGTGCCGTTGGGTTTGCGGGCGTTGGCAACGTAGGCAGTCAACTGCGCGAAGTAAACTTCCAGGCGTTGAAATATTCGCTGGGAGGAGGAATACGAGTTGCTCTCAACCGCAAAGAAAAACTTAACCTGCGCGTTGACTACGGCTTTGGTATTGGCCAGCACACCTCAAACGGTCTCTATTTTCAGTTGGGCGAAGCCTTCTGATCGACGGGATGCTCTACGTTGTTCCAGCCGCTCAGCGCCAGCCGTTTAGCGATCCAGTAGAGTGGGTATGTAAAAACAAACGCGCCCATCACGTCGACGGTGTAGTGAACGTGCTGCACCAGCAGCAGTCCGCCAACCAGCAGCGAGCCGATGAGGGCAAACAGACGGTCACCCCACTTCCGGAAGCAGAGAAACATCAGGAAAATAGTGGACGTATGCCCCGAAAAGAACAGGTCCCTGGTAATGTACGTTTTGCCGTAAAAGGCATTGCTGATTGGGTCGATCAGCGGAATCAGGCCCAGGGGCGGGTCAAGCGGAAACAGGTTGATGCTGATCATTCGGGCCAGACTGACGATGATGTAGCCGTATATAAAGAGCATAAATATAACCGGACTACGTCGGGCCCGGATCAGCAGGAGCAGGGCTGTTGCCCAGATAATGAGGAAAATAGCCAGCGATACGTCATTCGGCGCCAGCCGGCTCAATATCCAGTCGTTCAGTACAGGCCCCGAATGGTGTTCAATGATCTGGAAGAAGTAGGGAAAGGCCAGCAGCAGGAAGATGGTGCCGGTTAACCCGATGATGAATTTGCTGCGGAAAACGGGCGACCGCCAGGCTGCGGCCCAAACCAGATCACCGGTAGGATCGGGAGTAAGAATAGACATTGGATACTGTAAAAAAAACGCAAAGGTACAACCCTACAGGAAATAGGGAGTAACTTTTATTTTTGAGTATAATTACTAAATTTGACGAGTGATACTTAAGTATTTTTTTTGTGTGCTTGCCATACTGGTATCGATCACATTGGTAGCACAACAGATTTTGCGCGCTATTTTATCCGTCTGTCTATAGATTTTCTTACCAGAATAGCCTGTTTATTACGTGCACACTCCTCGTTTATCTGTGTTTCAGCGCTGTTGTCTGACTTTGCTTAGCGTCATACTTAGTCCCTACTGGGCCAGCGGCCTGCCTGGGAGTACGCTTCCAAAGCGGGATACATCGCAACATTCGCATCGGTTTCAATTCATTCCGTTGCCGGTTGCTTTCTACCAGCCCGAAACGCGGATTGCGTACGGCGCACTGGGCGTTTGCCTGTTCCGAACGGACAGCAGCGCCCGGACATCCAATGTCGATTTTGCGGTTATTCACACGCAGAACCGACAAACGGTGATCGAGCCGACCTATACTATCTTTACCAAGCGGGAAAAATACCTTATTCGGGGTATGTTGCTTTATACGCAGTTCCCGGAGTTCTATTACGGCATTGGCCGGGAGAGTCAGGACAATCAGAAAGAACTGGTATCCTATAAAAGTCTGCGGGTGTACAACCGCTTCCTGCGGCAAGTGAAACGGGGCTGGTTTGTGGGAGTTCAGCAGCAGTATTTCAAAACCTTCGACATCAGCCGCTCGTCAGACCGGCCGTTTCCGGCGCAGACGCTTATTGGCGAACTGGGCAGTACGGTTAACGGGCTGGGGGTTGCCAGTGTGGTCGATACGCGCGACAATATTTATACGCCAGTGCGGGGCTGGTATGCCGACGTATCATTTATGAATTACAGTCAGCTATTGGGTAGTGAATATCATTTTACGAACTACCTCCTGGACCTTCGTCATTACTGGGCGCTGACCTCCAGAACGGTTTTGGCTGGTCAGGCGTATCTGAATGTCAACGTCGGTGAGGTGCCGTTCAAACAGGCGGCAACGCTGGGAGGGGCATCGTTGTTACGTGGTTATTACAATGGTCGCTATCGGGATAATGACGCGCTGGTATTACAGGCCGAAGTTCGGCAGCGCATCGTGGGCCGACTGGGGGGCGTTGTCTTCGCGGGTGTTGGTGACGTAGCGCATCGACTGAACGAGTTTGGTATCGGTGATCTAAAACCAACGGGCGGGGCTGGTTTACGGTATTTGATCAGTCGGCGGGAGCACCTCAATCTGCGGGTCGATGCCGCTTTTGGCCGTCACACCAAAGGATTTTACGTAAATATTTCCGAGGCCTTTTAACCGAGCTTTTTAGTTGGATTTCTGCCCGTAACGTAGTCTGTTGGCCTTAGAAAACAGCACCGGCATGTTCCAGGCAAACGGCCAGAACTTCCCCCGCCGGTAATTGGCACTCCAGCTGGGTAGCATGGCGATAACTCGTATCGCTTCGTTATCCCAGACTGCCCCAGCCGATTTGATGACCGCTGCCTTGGGCGAGCTTCCGCTGGCATTGCCAATAATCTTCACGAAAACCCTGACCGTCGAATCAGCCGGTAACACAGGCAGGGTTTTCCAGTCTATGTGACTATAAATGAATCGCCTGAGTTCTTCAGGCTCCGTTTCATACCGAGAAACCGTTGTCTTTCGATTATCGAACGTTTCTTTTCCGGTTACACGTCCCTGACTGCACCCATAAACCGTTTCGAACTGGTAGATTGACTGATCATCAAAATAACGGATCAATTGGCCGTTGGCACAAACCAGTTCGCCGGAAAACCAGTCGGCAGCTACCTTGCCATCTTTGGACTGATCGCCAAAAAGTGTTGCCAGTGAAAGTGTGTCTTTGCGCTCGAATGAGCAGGAAACAAGGCCTGTCAGGTAGAGTTTTTGGTCGGACAACTGCCAGTAACCTATGTAACCGCGCCAGCATGCCGTGTGAATAAAGGAAAATATTGTTCTGACTTGCCTGGATTTCTCCGGTAAGAACTCAAGCGGATGGGAGTAAAGCAGAAACGTATCCCCTTCGATAACCAGACGATCCGGGGTTTGTGGAGTAGCAAGAGATGAGTAAGACGTTCCAATAAGCCACAGAATAAAGAGAATACGGTTGATCATAGCAGGCAGGATTTCCTGCTAGATGCAAGCCAACGTATTTTTCCACAGCGAATTACACCATCAGCAGCCGCCAGATGCCGGAAATCAGGAGTAAGAGCAGGCCTGCCGGGGTCAGCACTTTCCAGCACAGAAACATGAGCTGATCGACTCGCAGGCGGGGAAACGTCCAGCGAACCCACATCTGTGCCAGCACGGCCAAATACACTTTTGCCAGCAGCCAGAAACCACCCGTTACGTTGCCCCAGATCGTACCGGGTTCGCCACTGGTCCAGTCGGCCAGGCGGAGGGGGCCGAGGTTGGGCAGGGGTGTATTCCAGCTACCCAGGAACAGTACAACACCCAGCATGGATACCAGCAGCATCATAGCGTACTCGGCCATGTAGAGCAGGGCAAAACGCATCCCCGAATACTCCGTATGAAAACCACCAACGATCTCCGATTCTCCTTCGGGCAGGTCGAACGGAGCCCGGTTCGATTCGGCCAGGGTACAGATAAAGAAGATAACGTAGGCAATCAGCAGAAACGGATTTCGAAGGATGTTCCAGGTGAAAATACCACCCCAGCCCGTTACGTCGACGCCCAACCCTTTGAGGCCAAGGAGGTAGTTGGTGTCAGGACTGTAGATGCCCTGCTGAAAGCTGAGTTCCTGCAGGTTAAGAGTCTGGCAAATCATTACAACACTCAGAATGGTGAGCCCCAGCGGGATTTCGTAGGAAATAATCTGAGCGACGGAGCGCATTGCGCCAAAGAGTGAGTACTTATTGTTCGAGCCCCAGCCCGCCATCAAAATGCCTACTACGTCGAAGGAAACGATAGCCATGAGGTAAAATACCCCTACGGCTGCGCCCGACGCGACGAAATCGGGGGTCAGCGGCAAAACGGCGAAGCCCGCAAACACCGACGCGAAGATGACCAGCGGTGCCAGCAGAAACAACTTTCGGTCGGCCGCGGTCGGCACGATGTCCTCTTTCTGAAGGAGCTTTAAAAGATCGGCAAACAGCTGAAGCAATCCCCATTTTCCGGTTTCCATCGGGCCCAGCCGGTCCTGCATAAATGCCGAGAGTTTCCGTTCGGAGTAGACACCGACAATAACAAACCCCGAGGCAATAGCCAGAAAAATAGGAAGCGCGAGTAGCATGGAGATAAACAGAAAGTCCTTCGTTCATGGCAACATGCAATAAACGAAGGACCGTAAAAAGACTAAAATTCGGCCGTTTTAGGGGCGCGGGGGAAGGGAATCACATCGCGGATGTTACCCATACCCGTCACGAACAGCACCAGCCGCTCGAAACCAAGGCCAAAGCCCGCGTGTGGAGCCGACCCGAACCGGCGCGTATCCAGGTACCACCAGAGCGTTTCGGGTTCAATACCAACTTCGTGCATCCGGGCAACCAGTTTGTCCATGTCATCTTCCCGCTGCGAACCACCAATGATTTCGCCGATACCGGGGAACAAGACGTCCATTGCGCGAACGGTCTTGCCATCGGCGTCCTGCTTCATATAGAACGCCTTGATCTCGCGGGGGTAGTTCGTCAGGATGACCGGTTTTTTGAAGTGCTTCTCGACCAGGTAGCGCTCGTGTTCCGACTGCAGGTCGACGCCCCAGCTAACCTCGTACTGAAACTGCTTTTTCTTGGCCGGTTTCGAGTTGACCAGAATATCGATGGCGTCGGTATAAGTCAGTTTGACGAATTCATTGCTGATCACAAAATGAAGTTTGTCGAGCAGACCCATTTCGCTTTGCTCTTCCTTCTTTTTGGTTTTCTCTTCTTCTTTCAGTCGATTATCCAGGAACGCCAGATCGTCGGCGCAGTGCTGCAGGGCGTACCGAATGACCGTTTTAACGAAGTCTTCGGCCAGTCGCATATTATCTTCCAACTCAAAGAAAGCCATTTCGGGCTCGATCATCCAGAACTCGGCCAGGTGGCGGGTTGTGTTCGAGTTCTCGGCCCGGAACGTTGGTCCGAACGTGTAGATCTTGCCCAGCGCCAGGGCCCCCAGTTCGCCTTCCAACTGCCCCGAAACGGTCAGGTTGGTTTCCTTACCGAAGAAATCCTGGCTGTAGTCAACCTTACCATCTTCGGTCAGCGGTGGCTTAACGGCGTCGAGCGTGGTTACGCGGAACATTTCACCCGCCCCTTCAGCGTCGGAGGCCGTAATGATCGGGGTGTTAAGATAGTAGAAGCCGTTGTCGTTGAAGTACTGGTGTACCGCAAAAGCCAGCGCATGACGCACCCGCAGAATGGCGCTGAACGTATTGGTTCGGGGGCGCAGGTGAGCCAGCTCACGCAGGAACTCCAGCGAGTGGCGTTTGGGCTGTAACGGATATTTTTCCGGATCGGCAGGACCGTAGATCGTTACGTCCTCAATTTTGAGTTCAACGGCCTGCCCCGACCCCTGCGAGGGTACCAACTGACCCGTAAAGGCCACACAGGCCCCCGTTGTAATTAGTTTCAGGGTTTCTTCGGGCAGTTGACCCGCTTCGGCTACGGCCTGAATGGTATTTATGGTCGAGCCGTCATTCAGCGCGATGAAGACGGCGTTTTTGCTTTCGCGTTTGGTACGTACCCAGCCTTTTACGGTAACCTGGGTGTTGATAGGAGCGGTTTTAAGTAACTGCTGGATGGGTAAATAACTCATGCTGGAACGACAACAGGATGGTGTTCGGTCCGCAAAAATACGGATTGTCACCCGAATCGCCCACTACTTTGCAAGAACCAAAGAACCTCAGGACGACTGATTACGTGATAAACAGTCTGTTTTATCGTTAACTAATCCAAACAGGCTACTTATAGTAACGGCATTTTTGTCGAATTCTGGTTGGACAAAAGACCGTTATCCGTTTGTTTTGTCCTGAAATAGGCCAACAATGGCCCATTTTCCAGTCGTCTCAATGTTATATTTATGGCTATTACGCTCTACATCACCCGCCATGCCAAAGCCGAGGACCGGGCCATGTTTATGGCTGACCACGACCGGGACCTGCTTCCCGACGGGATCATAGCAGCCGCCCGCATGGGTCATTACCTGCGCGAGCAGGCAATCCTGCCCGAGGTGATCGTTAGTAGCACGGCCAACCGGGCGCGCGATACCGCTAAAGTGATGGCCGAGCAGCTTGGCTTTCCCGTCGATCAGATTCTGCTCAAGGAAAACCTCTTCGATGGCGGGATGCAGGCGTACCTCGCGGCTGTGAACGCCGTTGGCGACCAAATTCAGTCCGCTATGATTGTCGGGCACAATCCTGATGTGTCGTATTTTGCAGAGTTTTTAACCCACCAATCGGTTGGTTCAATGAGCAAAGGAGCTGTTGTCGCCGTTACGTTCGAGAATCTGACGTGGGCCGAAGTGTCCGGGCGCACGGGTAGTTTATCCTTCCAGATGGCTCCCAAACAATTACCCGCCAGCCAACAGTAAGACCGGTTAAAACGAGTGCAAGAGTAAACAGCGCTATGAATCGCAATCGCCGTATATTTATTATCGTTTTTGTCGTTTTTACGACCGTCGTTGCTTTGTTCGCCATCGATATGGCAAGCAGAACTACAGCCCCCTGGAACAAGCGTAAACAGGTCGAACGGGCGTTGTCAACCGAAGTGGATGGTACTGCTGTGGACACAACTGCAGCCGATACGTTATTAATGCCCTGACCTATGCTGTCGCTCAACGCTATCCATCACATTGCCATCATTTGTTCGGATTACGAACGATCCAAACAGTTCTACGTCGAGAAACTGGGCCTCACGGTGCTCAACGAGGTGTACCGAGCCGAGCGGCAGTCGTATAAACTCGACCTGGCCGTAAACGGTCTGTACCAGATCGAGCTATTCTCGTTCCCTGGTCCTCCCCGGCGGCCTTCCCGCCCCGAAGCGGCTGGCCTGCGTCACCTGGCTTTTGCGGTAATGAATCTGGATGAGTCCGTTACGTATCTGTCGACGGTGGGTGTCGAAACGGAGCCCATCCGGATTGATGAGATCACAGGTCGGCGTTTTACGTTCTTCGCCGACCCGGACGGGCTACCGCTCGAGTTGTACGAGCAATAAGTTATAGACTCTTCAGAAAGCTCAATAAAGCCTCGTTGACTGCTTCGGGCCGTTCCTGCTGAATCCAGTGGCCGCAGTCGGGGACGACGATTGATTTACGCAGGTCTGGTACCAGTTCAGGCATGTTATCAATGATTTGCCGCATGCCCGGAATGCTTAGCCCCACATCGCGGCTGCCCACCATGTACAGCGCCGGTACGTTGATGTGTAGGTTGTCGACTTTACCCATCAATTCCCAATTACGATCCAGATTCCGGTAAAAATTTAACCCACCGCGAAAACCACTTTTGGTATAAGCATTCGTATACGTATCCAGATCCGCTTCGGTGAGCCAGGCGGGTAGGGTGACGGGGTCTGGCAACGCTGCCAGCAGGCCATCTTTGCGGGAAACCATACCGAACGGGTTAGGCGTACCGTCGTTCTCCTGACGCGGCCCCGCATCGCCGGAAGCCCCGAACAGAATCTTTCGAAGCGTCTGGCGGATATCCCGCTCAAACTCTGCTTCGGCCACACCCGGCGTCTGGAAATAGAGCGTGTACAGCAAAGCGTCTTCGGTCTGCGGGAAGAACTGAGTGGGTGGAACCGGTGCCTGTCCCATCATGGGAACACCGAAAGCTGCGACGGCCCGGAACCGGTCCGGACGAAGCAGGGCCGCGTGCCAGGCCAACGTGGCGCCCCAATCATTGCCGACAATTACAGCCTGATCGGTGGACAAGGCATCGAGCAGGCCGACAATGTCATCGACCAGATTTAGAATGGTATACTGATCAATGGCTTCGGGGCTTTGTGTATAGCCGTAGCCGCGCAGGTCGGGCGCTACAACCCGGAAACCGGCGTCGGCAAGTGGGGTAAACTGATGTCGCCAGGCGTACCAGGTTTCAGGAAATCCATGACAAAGCAGAACAAGTGGCCCTTCGCCCTGCTCGGCAATGTGCATTTGAATACCGTTCGTTTCAATAAATCGATGGGCTAACGCGGTCATTACGAATTGTTTTAGTTGGATAATACGGTCGTCAAGACACGAACCAGGGCGTCGACGTCTTCAGGGACGTTATAAAGATGCGGAGCGATACGTAGTACCCCTGCCCGTGCCGATACCGATACGTTCTCGGCCTGTAATGCGTGCTGTACCGCCATCGGGTCGGCGTGGGTAGGCAGCCATAACCCAACCAGGTGATGACTACGCCCCCGTGGACCCTGTTCCGGTTCGACATAGCAGCCTAACGCTTCCAGAGCAGGCCAGGCCGGTGCCATCAGATTTTTGCCATACGCCTGGATACGGGCCGGTTGCCATTCCAGTAACTGCGTCAGGGCGGTTTCGAGCATGGGCATCTGAATGAAATTGGTCGTTTCGCCCATGTTGTAGCGGAAGGCTTTGGGGCCGTAGGCGGGCTGGCGTTCCATCAGCCGGTGAAACTGGTTGCTGTTGAGTCGGTTCATCCAGCTTTCTTCGAGGGGGACCCCATCGTCGAACGCCGGTCCGAAGTAGGCCAGCCCCAAAGAATAGGGTCCCAGCAGCCATTTATAGCCCGCGCAGATCAAGGCGTCGGGTTGGACGGCTGCCAGATCGAACGGGAGTGCGCCAATGGACTGCGTACCGTCAACGGCAAGCCAGGCCCCGACTTCCCGCGCCCGCTGCCCGATTGCTTCCAGGTCAAAGCGGATGCCGTACATCCAATGGTTCGGTGGGGCCACAACCAGGGCCGTATCGGGACTAATAGCGTTCAGCAACTGTTCGTTCCAGCGTGGTCCTTTGGGGGTGCCCTCCGGCATGGGAACAACGGTTATACTCAAGTCTAACTCCTGACAGACATGATCCCAGGCGTACACATCGCTTGGAAATTCACTATCGACCAGGACGATACGTTGTCCGCGCTGAATACCCGGTTTACGGGCCAGGTTGCGGGCGACTACTGCCATGCCGTACGAAACGGAAGGGATTACAGCGATACGTTCCGGATCGTCGTTGTTGATCAGGTCGGAGAATAAAGACCGAACGCGGGTGGCTCCACTGAAAAAATCGTCGGGATGCAGCCCGAACGGATTGGCATGCTTCCGGAGGGCATCGTGCCCAGCTTGTTCAACGGCAAGACTGTAGGGCGAACGAGTGGCGCAGTTGATGTAATGAATGCCGTCGGGGAGAGCAAATAGATGCTTTTGTGAATCGAGAGGTGTCTGGCTGGTCAGCGTCATAAAACCGAAAAATAAAGCATAGCAGGATTTAGGTTGAGTCTGGCACGAGGTTTGTTCCTGATCTAAGCAAATCAGAATCATAAATACCTGCGTATGACAACCCTTCTTGGCATCGGATCCCGCGTTTCGCACACCGAATTTGGTGATGGCGTCGTCATCAATCTGAAAGCCTCGGGATACACCATTACCTTTCTGAAACAGGGGGTGAAGGTAGTTAAATTTGATACGCCCCTGACGGTAATTGAAGCCATTGAGCCAGATGGTGATCTGGTAAGCCTGGTTGATGTGGAGCAGGTTCTCTCCCGCGTTTTGCAGCGCTGGGTAGATCAGACGGAGGTTATTCCGCTGGGCGACAAGTGGAAAGGCGGTAAGCTGATCATGAAACCCGGCCGGACTGATCTATCCGCCAAAGAAATGCCGATCGACGCGTTTTTTCACAAGATTGTGATGGTACGTGATCGGCTCAGAGTCCTCGAACAGCGTGTGAACGCCAGCGGACTCGACGACGAAGAGAAAGTGAATATTCAGCAATATATCACCCGAATTTACGGCAGCCTGACCTCGTTCAATCTGCTGTTCAAACACCAGCATCAGCAGTTCATTGGTGAAAAAGCTACTGTTGATGCTTAAGAGACGTTCATGTAGTTTTGGGTTAGTTAGGTTTGAAGATCCCCGTTGCCGATTCAGCAGCGGGGACTTATTTTTTAGTATAGGAACAGGGAGGAAATGGAATAAGGAACAGGGATCGCTTACCAGTATTCTTTTCTCCTTGTTCCATTTCCTCCCTGTTCCTACCCTTTTCTCGCCCTCGGGTGGAACTCCCGCAGCGTTTGCTGGAGGTAGTCGCGGTCGAGGTGGGTGTAGATTTCGGTGGTAGTGATGGATTCGTGGCCCAGCATCTGCTGCACCGCGCGCAGATCCGCCCCCCCTTCGATCAGGTGCGTAGCGAACGAGTGCCGGAAGGTGTGCGGGCTGATTACTTTCTGAATGCCCGCTTCGGCAGCCAGCTTCTTTGTTGTTGTGAAGACCGAAATGCGGGAGAGTTGTTTGCCGCGCAGATTGAGAAAAATGGTGTCTTCGTCGCCTTTCTGTACGTCGAGCTGGCTGCGGACGTGCTCAATGTAAATCCGGGTGTAATGCATGGCGTCCTGGCCAATCGGTACGAGACGTACTTTGTCGCCCTTGCCCAGTACCCGAATAAAACCCGCGTCAAAGAAGCAGTTCGTCAGCCGCAGGTTTAAGAGTTCCGTTACACGTAGTCCCGAGCTGTACAGGACTTCGAGCATGGCCCGGTCGCGGGTGCCGCCGGGCGTAGACAGATCAATCATACTGAGCATCGATTCGATTTCCGGAAACGTCAGCGTATCGGGAAGCTTTCGACCGAGTTTGGGAGCTTCCAGCAACTGCGTCGGGTCGTGCTGAATCAGGTTTTCGTACAGCAGGTACTTGAAAAACGATTTCAGGCCCGACAGCATCCGCGCCTGACTGTGGGCCGACAAACCCAGCTCACCCAGATACGCCAGAAAGTTCATGAGCTGCTTTTCGGAAACCTGCATCGGCGACAGCTCCGGGTTGGTTAGTAAAATGTATTCGTAAAGCTTCTCGGCGTCGTGCAGGTAAGCCTCAACTGAGTTTTCGGACAGCGACCGCTCGAGTTTGAGGTAGTTCTTAAAGGCGTTTATATAACTTTGCCACATACGGGTAAATCAATGAAACAAATTCTCATCATTAACGGGCCAAACCTGAATCTGCTTGGCAAACGTGAGCCAACCATTTACGGAAATCGCTCGTTCGAAGAGTACCTGGAAACGCTGAAACCGCTGTTTCCGGACCTGCAACTTCGCTATTTTCAATCGAATCACGAAGGCGCCCTGCTCGACAAAATTCACGAAGTGGGTTTCAATATCGATGGCATCGTAATCAATGCGGGGGCTTACACGCATACCTCTGTGGCGCTGGCCGATGCTCTGTCGGCGGTTACGGCGCCAGCGGTAGAAGTACATATCTCGAATGTGCATAGCCGTGAAGCCTTTCGTCATCATAGCTACCTGACACCTAAATGCAAGGGCGTTATCGCGGGGCTGGGACTGCAGGGTTATGAATTAGCTATTCGGTATTTGATGGCGTTGTAAAGGTGTAGGGTTGTTTTGCTTTGGTTGTCTATGCGCAGCTGGTTGCCGGGACTAATGCCGCCAGAACCGACGCAGCAAAACCATCCAGCCCTGCAACTTTAGAACTATTCAACTTTACAATCATGATTACGTTTTATCCAGGTCCGTCGAAAGTATATCCGCAGGTGGCCGATTATGCCGCTCAGGCTGTCCGCGACGGAATTGTCAGTCTGAATCACCGGAGCGCTGGTTTCATGGATATCGTTCGGGAGACGGTCCAACTACTGCACGAAAAACTGGCTATCCCGGCGGAGTATCATATCGCGTTTGTATCGTCGGCGACGGAGTGCTGGGAGATTGTGGCCCAGTCCCTGACGGCCGATGCGAGCCTGCATCCACATAGCGGGGCGTTTGGCAAGAAATGGGCCGAGTACGCCTACAAGATCAAACCACCCATCGAACTGAACCGGGCCGACGTATTATGTCTGGTTCAGAACGAAACCTCCAACGGCACGCAGGTCCAGATGAAGACGCTGGCGCAGTTCCGGCAGGAGTTTACGGGGATTATTGCCGTTGATGCCGTTTCGTCGATGGCGGGTATTACGTTCGACTGGCAACAGGCCGACGTGTGGTTTGCGTCGGTACAGAAGTGCTTTGGCTTACCGGCGGGGCTGGCGGTGCTGGTCTATTCGCCGGATGCGCTGAAGCACGCCCAAGACATTAGCGAGAATGAGCATTACAATAGCCTGCTGTTCATCCACGAAAACTTTGCCAAATTCCAGACGCCCTACACCCCTAATGGATTAGGTATCTATCTGCTCATGCGCGTATTACAGCAGGTACCACCTATTGCGCAGGTGAACGACGTAACGAAACAACGGGCGGCCAACTGGTACGCCTTCTTTGAGCAGGAGATGACCGGTTCACCATTTAAGCTGCTCATCACGGATAAATCGGTTCGATCCGATACGGTAATCGCGGTGGAAGGAGCGCCCGAAGCCATCAGGCAAATCAAAGCCGCGGCCCAGCAGGCGGGTATTACGTTGGGCAATGGCTACGGCGACTGGAAGGACACTACCTTCCGGATTGCAAATTTTCCGGCCATTACTGATAATGAAATTGAGCAATTGGCGCAATTTCTGAGCGCCTATCAGTGAGCAAAAAACACTGACATTGCCAGTGTTGACACCAATAACCAACCCGTTCACGTATCGCCAATCTTTACCAACTGTATGTTTAACGTTAAGGAAATTGTTTCCGTTACGCTGATTCTGTTCTCCGTCATCGATGTTATCGGCTCGCTGCCAATTCTTATTGACCTACGGAAGAAAGTCGGTAAAATCGAGTCCGAACAGGCAACGATTGTATCGGGTGTGCTGATGGTTTCCTTTCTCTTTGTTGGCGAGCGGATCCTGAGTCTCTTTGGCGTCGACGTAGCGTCGTTTGCCGTGGCTGGGGGACTGATTATCTTTCTGCTGGGGCTGGAAATGATTTTGGGACGTACCATTTTTAAATCGGACGAAACCGGTAGTGGAGCCGCCCATATCGTACCAATCGCTTTTCCCATGATTGCGGGAGCCGGTACGCTGACGACCATTATATCACTGCGGGCGGAGTACCAGACCATCAATATCATTGGCGGGATTGTGATCAACCTGCTGCTGATCTACGCCGTGCTGAAATCGTCGGAGTGGCTGGAAGGTCGGCTGGGGCCGGGTGGGCTGGCCGTACTGCGCAAGATTTTTGGCATTATCCTGCTGGCGATTGCTATCAAGCTGTTGAAGACAAACCTGATTGCTGGTTTCTGATCGAATCAGGCCAATACGTACTGAATTTAGCGTATGCATTTATTTTATCAACCAGACCTGGCTGCGTCGGCAACAACGGGTTTGCTAACCGAAGACGACTCGCGGCACGCCGTTAAAACGCTGCGGCTGGGCGTGGGCGAGGCCATTGCCGTAACGGATGGACACGGAAACCGGTATTCAGCCGTTATTAGTCAGGCTGATGCGCGCAAGTGCGGATTCCGGGTGGTCGATGTGCAAACGACACCACCGCGCCCGTTTTCAATCCGGATCTGCGTTGCGCCAACCAAGAATATCGACCGGATTGAGTGGTTCATTGAGAAAGCCGTGGAAATAGGGATTGAGCGAATCAGCTTCTTTTTCGGTCAGCATTCCGAACGCCGGGTGCTCAAACCGGAGCGGTTGGAGAAGATTGCCGTAGCGGCCATGAAACAGTCGCTACAGTCCTTTTTGCCGCAGCTGGATGAGGCCACACCGTTTCCTCAATTGCTGGCAACCGTAACGGAATCACAACGGTTTATCGCGCACCTGCCCGACAACGAGCAGCCGCTGCATCTGGGCAAACAGGCAACTGCAGGAGGGGAGTACACCGTGCTGATCGGTCCGGAAGGGGATTTTGCGGAAACAGAAGTTAAACAGGCCATCGATGCCGGATTTCAGATAGCAACTCTCGGTCCGAATCGACTGCGTACCGAAACGGCTGCGCTGACCGCCTGCCAGGTTCTAAACTTTATAAACGCATGAAGAAATTACTGCTGATTGTTGGCTTGCTGCAGGCCCTGGCAACCGTGTCGTATGGCCAGTATGCCTACAAGATCGCCAAGCTGAAGTACAACGGCGGGGGCGACTGGTACGCTAACAAAACCTCCCTGCCGAATCTGATCAAGTTCGCCAACGTGACCCTCCGAATGAACATCTTCCCTGAAGAGGATATTGTGGAGCCGGGTAGCCCGGACCTGTTCGAGTATCCGTTTGTGCACATGACGGGGCACGGGAACGTATCGTTCAGCGAGAACGACGTCAGAAACTTGCGTCGCTACCTGATGTCGGGCGGGTTTCTGCACGTGGACGATAACTACGGATTAGACAAGTTTATCCGGCGGGAGATGAAAAAAGTGTTCCCGGAACTGTCCTTTGTGGAACTGCCCGCCAACCATCCCGTTTACCAGCAGAAATTCAAATTTCCGAACGGACTGCCCAAAGTGCACGAACACGATGGCAAGGCCCCGCAGGGATTCGGTCTGATCTACCAGGGGCGGCTGGTGTGCTTCTACAGTTACGAATGTGATCTGGGTAATGGCTGGGAAGATCAGAGCGTTTACAACGACCCCGACCAACTCCGGCAGCAGGCTTTACGCATGGGAGCCAACCTGTTGCAGTATGCAACAACGGCAAATTAAAGAATATAAATATTTGGTTAGACACTGTCTAAACAAACGAAAATTCGTTAGCTTTGTAGGACTGTTTTTAGCCTAGACAGTATTCACATTTTAATTATATCTATTGTGATTGTACTGGCCGCATTTGCTGCACACTGGTATCTGTCCCTGTTCTGTCAGACATTTTTCCTGCACCGGTACTCGGCGCACAAGATGTTTTCGATGAGCAAATTCTGGGAGCGTTTCTTCTACGCCCTGACCTATGTATCGCAGGGGTCATCCTACCTGAGCCCGCGTGCATACGCGGTGCTGCACCGCATGCACCACGCCTTCAGCGATACAGAAAGAGATCCTCACTCGCCCCATCACACTAAGAACATCTTCACGATGATGTGGCAGACGAAAAATATCTATAATGCTGTTCTACACCGGAAACAGACCATCGAGCGCCAGTTCGACCGGAACTACCCCGAATGGAGCCTGATCGAGAAAGTTGGCGATTCGTGGTTCTCCCGCGCTGGCTGGGGTGTTCTTTACAGCATGTTCTACATCCTCGCTTTTATGTATCTGGACATGCACTGGGCATTTTTCTTCCTGTTGCCGGTTCACTTTGTAATGGGGCCTGTCCACGGTGCAATCATCAACTGGAGCGGTCACAAGTACGGTTACTCAAACTTCGATAACCAAGATCAGTCGAAAAACTCGCTGATTCTGGACGTTGTGATGATGGGCGAGCTGTTCCAGAACAACCACCACAAGCGGCCAAACGCGGCTAACTTCGGCGCTAAATGGTTCGAGTTTGATCCAACTTACCCCGTCATTGGTCTCCTGCATAAACTGCACATCGTTCGTCTGCGTCCGTCGGCCGAAGCGAAAAAGGCCCAGCAGGAAGTTGGTCACGACCGGTTGGTTGAACAGCCTAGAGAAGAGCAAGTCGAAGCGTAAGCTGGCATACATGATAACTAAGAAGCCCCGACCAGTTTGGTCGGGGCTTCTTGCTTGTACGGGTTAACGGTACGTCTTTACAAGAGAACCTTGGCGACATCCTGCCAGGACATCACACGTTGAAATTCAGTTTCATCGCGGTTGTGGAGCGCGTTAAACAGTAGGCCCTGCCCCTGAAACGTACGCAGGTTACGAGCGAGGTCATCGATCAGAAAATCGGTGTTCAGGATGCTCTTGTCGCCCAGAAAAACGTAGTTGTGCCACGTAATAGCGGGGAAATGCTCTTGTAACCAGTCCCACTTTTCGCGTAGTGAATTCGGAAATTCCTGCGCGGCTGTGGCGATGAATACGTCGTATTTCGTCATCAAATCGGCTACTACGTCCTGAGCGCCTTCCATCACCGGAATGTCCCGGAAAAAGCCCGGCTCAAACACCCGGTTGGAAATGGCTGCGTACTCGTTCTCGTCGAACAGTTCGTGAAATGATTTCTCTTTAAGTTCTTCCAGCGTGTAGCGGGGTGTTTCTCCTTCCAGATACAGACGAATGAATTTGGCGTGTGTGTCGGCCATTACGTCGTCCATATCAATGGCAATGCGTTGTTTCATAAATGAATTGGATAAAGCAATTATACACTGCGACTAACATCAAACTTCTCCAGGTAATCGGCTACCCGCCGGACAAACTGACCGCCCAGTGAGCCATCCACTACGCGGTGATCGTAGGAATGAGAGAGAAACATCAACTGGCGAATGCCGATGAAGTCGCCCTGGGGTGTTTCGATCACAGCAGGTTTCTTGACGATGGCACCAAACGCCATAATAGCTACCTGTGGTTGCACGATGATGGGCGTTCCCATCAGGTTGCCAAAGGTGCCGATGTTGGAAATCGTGTACGTGCCACCGGCCAGATCGTCGGCTGTCAGTTTGTTCTCCCGGGCGCGTTTAGTCAGGTCGTTTACTTTTTTGGTGAGCCCAACCAGATTGTACTGAGCCGCATCGTGAATGACCGGCACAATCAGGTTCCCATTAGGCAGCGCTACCGCCATACCGATATTGATCGACTTTTTGACGAGGATCGTATCACCTTCGACTGATACGTTGATCATCGGAAAATCCTGGATAGCTTTCACGACGGCTTCGATCAAAATTGGTGTGTAAGTCAGGTTCTCACCCGTTTGCTGTTTAAAACGGTCTTTTACCCCAGTACGCCATTCCACAACAGGAGTCAAATCGGCTTCAACGAATGAGCTGACGTGCGGGGAAATCTGCTTGGATTCCACCATCCGCTGCGCAATCATCTTCCGCATTCGGTCCATCTGAATAATATCCGCCTGGCCGTTGAGGGAGCGTGGGGCTGGGGGCTGAGGGCTGGGGGGGAGGGCGTTGGAGTGGGGGCGTTGGGGTGGGATGTTGCATTCGACGATCCCTTCGCCCCCTGCCCTAAACCCTCAACCCCCTGCCCTAAACCCTCAACCCCTTGCCCTTCGCCCTTATCCCCACGCACGTTCCCTTCCGCGCGGTCGATGACGTACGCCAGGATATCTTTTTTCGTGACGCGGTTTTCGGCGCCCGAGCCGGGAATGCGATCCAGCTCATCGCGGGAAACACCTTCCTCTTTAGCGATGTTCAGCACCAGGGGCGAATAAAACCGGTTGTCGAACACGGGCGTTGCGCCCGCTAACGTAGTTGGGGAAGCTGCTACCGCTTTGGCGGGTCGGCTGCTCATAGCCAGAATGCTGGTTTCCATTTCCCGCGCCGATTCGAGGGTTTCAGCGTCTTCGGATTCGGGCGTTACGTTGGCGACATCACCAATACCAACCGGTGTCTGGTCGGCCGCTTCGGATGAGTCCTCGGCTTTGGGCTGCTCAACTGATGGGGCCGTATCCGGCGCGCTAGTTGACGTAACGGTTTCTTCTGTTTCAATCCGGGCAATGGGCGCACCAACGGCTACTACATCGCCGTCGTTAACCAGAATTTCTTTCAGAATGCCGCTTTGCTGGGCTGGAACTTCGGTGTCTACCTTGTCAGTAGCGACTTCCAGTACTGACTCGTCGGCTTCAATCGGGTCGCCGGGCTTCTTGAGCCAGCCGATGACCGTACATTCCATTATGCTTTCGCCCATTTTGGGCATGACCATGTCGATAAGTGCCATGTGTGTATCTGGTTGAGTGAGACGTGAGTGGTAGGGAGACTCCGTATCACAGTAAAATTTCCTCCCGTAGTAGATTAAGGACGTAGGTGGCGGTTAACTGAATATTCTGGTCGCGATACTGACCCAGCTTCAGCAGTTTGGCCACGGTGCGCGTGGGACTAGCGCAGGCAATCCAGACCGTACCAACGGGTTTGTCGGCAGTGCCGCCGTCAGGTCCCGCAATGCCACTGGTGGCAATGGCGACGTCAGTATTCAGTGCCTTGCGAACGCCTTCAGCCATCTGGCGAACGACCTCCTCGCTGACCGCACCAAATTGTTCCAACGTCTCAGGCGATACACCAAGCTGGTTTATTTTGACGTCGTTGCTGTAACTCACAACGCTGCCCATAAATGACACCGACGAGCCCGGAACGCTGGTGATACGGGCCGCTACGTAACCACCGGTGCAACTCTCGGCGGTACTCAACGTCCAGCCGCGGGCTTTCAGCAATTGGCCAACGACGTTTTCTAGTGTATCATCGTCGTAGCCATATACGTTTTTTTCGATGAGTGGCAGGACCTTCGCTGTCTGATCGACTAATTCCTGGTCAAGAGCCGCTTCATCCGTGCCCGTAGCCGTCAACCGAAGACGTACTCCGCCGAAGCTGGGCAGGTAGGCCAGTTTGATGTGTGGGGGTAAACTATCTTCCCAGTCGGCAATACGTTCGGCCAGGAACGACTCCCCAATACCTACGGTCAGAATCATTTTGTGTTTGATAACAGGTGTAGCAAAATGATTCGTAAGCGCGGGCAGAATCCGATGCGTCATGAGGTTCTTCATCTCAAACGGAACACCCGGCAGCGATACGTAAACCCGGCCCTGATGTTCAATCCACATGCCAGGGGCCGTTCCCCAGTCGTTCTGCATATAGACCGCGTTGGCGGGCAGATCGGCCTGAGCCCGGTTCAGATCGGTCATCTCCCGGCCGCGTTTGGCAAAAAAGCTGGTTACCAGCGCCAGCGCTGTTTCGTTGCGAACCATGCCCACACCGAAATACGTGCAGAGTGTCTTCTTGGTAATATCATCCTTGGTCGGGCCCAGACCACCCGTCAGGATGATGATATCAGCGCGTTGATGAGCCTCGCTAAGTACCTGTAAAATGTTTTCCGCCTGATCCCCTACGGATGACTTACGGATAACGCGGATGCCAATGTTTGTCAGTTCGGTACCGATCCACTGCGTATTCGTGTCGGTAATCTGCCCGAACAATATTTCGTCGCCGATGGTAACTACTTCGGCCCGGATGGAGTTGGTCATAAAAGAAGGGTCGGACTAAGCTTGCCGCTTTTACTTGCCAAATAAGCAAGGGTAAGGATTAAACGTTCGGAATGTCCGGCGGTCAAAAGTACGTAAAACACTTAATTGCATGAACAAGATGATCTGTCTGGCGGTTTGCCTAACTCCGCTTTTTATTGAACCGGCCCTGGCGCAGGATTCGTCCAAAACGCAGCAGCCTGCCAAGAAGGGACTTTTTGGTCAGATCGTTGATCAGGTTTCTACGGCTGTTTCGTCGGGTGGAAGCCTTACCAACGGTGATATTGCATCGGGGCTGAAACAAGCCCTTCAAATAGGCATCAGCAAAGGTGCCGATCAGGCGTCGGCCACGGATGGGTTTTTTAAAAACCCCTTGCTACGTATTGCCTTTCCACCCGAAGCGCAACGAGTAGCGACCCGGCTGCGGCAGATCGGACTGGGGGCGCAGGTCGATAAGTTTGAACTCTCGTTGAACCGAGCTGCTGAGGATGCGGCTAAAGTATCTAAGCCAGTATTCATCAAGGCCATTACGTCGATGAGCATTCAGGATGCCGTTGGAATTCTGAGAGGACAGAATGACGCTGCCACGCAATACCTGCGTCGTACGTCGGGGCAAGAACTGGTACAGCAGTTTACACCCATCATTGATAGTACGCTGGCGAAGAACAGTGCGACCCGCTACTACAGCGATCTGGTGACAACCTACAACAAACTGCCGTTTGTGCAGAAAGTTAATCCAAGCCTAACCGAGTATGCGACCAATAAAGCCGTCGACGGTTTGTTTTTGCTGGTAGCCCAGGAGGAAAAGAAAATCCGGGAGGACCCAGCCGCCCGCGTTACTGAGCTGCTGAAACGGGTTTTCTCCAGACAGTAAGCAGGAAAATTGGGTAATTAATAAAGCGCCTGGCTAACAGTCCATAGGTTGGCCGGGCGCTTTATTAATTACCGCCTTCCATATAGGTGTCGTTGTTGATATAGTCGAGTTTGTTGTTCCAGACCAGGGCAATCTGCGTGGCCCGCATACGAACCTGCTCGGCGGTTTCTCCCGTGAAATTTTCTTGTAACGTTTGCGTGAACAGCTGGAGCCATCGCTCAAAATGATCGATAGTAAGTGTGTGCTGCTGATTGACGATCAAATGAGGGCGAAACGGATGCCCCTGGTAGGCGTTGTTACCCAGAATGATATTCTCCCAGAAAGCGTACATCTTGGGCAGATGCTTCGACCAATTCACCTGGGCGACGTCCGTAAAGACAGGGCTCAGCAGCGGATCGACCTGTACTTTTTCGTAAAATGAGTCAACCAGAAACTTGATTGATTCCGGTGAGTCCAGCGTTTTCTTTTCCATGAAATCTGAATCGCCAGTACGTTAGGTCCCGAAGGTTTCGGCGTACTGGTCTTCTTTGAACCCTAACGCTAGAAGCTGCCCATCCTGTTCAATCAATGGGCGACGAATAACCGAGGGTTTCACCATCATGAGGGCAATGGCTCCGTCGGCGTCCGTTGGTTTCTCCGCATCGGGCAATTTCTTCCAGGTCGTACCCGCCCGGTTCACCAGTTCTTCCCAGGGCTTCTGCGTGAGCCAGCGCTCGATTGTCTGGCGATCAATGCCTTTCTTTTTATAATCGTAGAACTGATACGTAACGCCGTGGTCAGCCAGCCAGGTACGGGCTTTCTTGACGGTATCGCAGTTCGGAATGGCGTATAAGGTGTACATACTCGTGTTGTATTTGGGGACGAATATCCGGTTTTGGCCTGTTCTTTGCGCTGATTGATGACAGAAAAATCAGTGGCGAAAATAAGCGTATAGTTGAGAGACGTACCGGTGAGTCCGGATTTAGACGGAACGTATCGTACGGGTTTCCAGCCAGGCTTTGTAAATTTGTCTCTATGAAAAAATCAGAGATTAACTTTTCCGTTGAGTTAGATAACCAGAACGTTCCCGAAAAAATCTACTGGGACGCTACCGATAACCCAAACGAGGGACTAAGCGACACCCGGGCAATCGCAATTGCCCTCTGGGATCATTACCACAACAGTACGCTTAAGATCGACCTGTGGACGAAAGAGATGGAAGTGGTGGATATGAAGCGCTTCCTGATCGAAATGATGAGCGGCATTGCGGATACCGCCCGCAACGCTACAGGTGACCAGCAGATGGCTACGGATATCGAAAAAACGTGCGATATGCTCAGTAAGCGACTCCGGGAAGAGATTAAAGCACAACAGCAACAACAATAAATTCAGGTCCGGGGACGTGACAAGTAGAACGATCTCCCTTTGTGTATGAAGAAACTCTTTTTCCTGCTCTGTATAGCCAGTGTTACGCTGGCAACTTCTGCCCTGGCGCAACGAAAGTCAGCTCCTAAGGCGGGAGGAATCAATTTTCAGGCAACGCCAGTCGACCGTGTGTTTCAGGAAGCCCGGCGCATGGGAAAGCCGGTGTTTGTCGAAATTTATTCGCCAACCTGCCACGTATGCCAGAGTTTCGTACCCACGCTGGCTGATAGCCGGGTTGGAAAATTCTATAACGATAAGTTTGTCAGCACGAAGCTGGATATTGCATTGCCCACTACGCAGACGTTTCTGACCAAACAGCAGTTGTTTGTGCCATCGCTGCCCCTGTTTCTGTACTTCGATCCCAAACAGAATCTGCTGCACTTTGCGATGAGTAATAACTCAACTGACGAGGTAATCCGGCACGGTACAAACGCGCTTACGCCTGCCAGTCGGAGTCAGACTATGAAGTCTCGGTTCCAGCAGGGGGAGCGCAATCCCAATTTCCTGATCGATTACGCCATGTTTGCCCGGATCACGAAAGATACGACGGCCAATATCGTGGCTATGAACGAGTACGCCCGGCAGCAACAACCCGCTACGTATGCAAGTCAGACAAACTGGCTGGCGTTGCAAAAGCTGGTACTGGACTACGAAAACCCGATTTTCGAGTATATGCTCGGGCATCTGGATGCGTATCGTAAAGCGTATGGTGCGCAGCCAACGCAGCAGGTTGCCGAAAATATTTTGATGTCGTCACTCTATAGCAGCCGGGGAGCGCAGTACCCGGCCGCGAAAATTATCGAAATTCGGCAGGATCTGGCCAAGGTTGGTATTGATCCGAAAGTAGCCGCTAACCGGACGCTGCTGCCCGAAGTTAACGCCTTTTTTCGGGCGAAACAGACTGCTAAAGCAATCGACCGGATGGATAAGCAGGTAACTGCCAACTCATTCAGCGTACCGGAGTACATTTACATCTCCCGCCTGTTTAACCGCAATAGCCCTGACGATTCGGACGTACCAACGGTGGTGAAATGGGTAAACAAAGGGCTGGCCTTGAAGCCGAATGCGAAAGAGCAGGCTGATTTGTACTACGAACTAGCTGAAGCCTATCGTCGGGGTGGTAAAACCGCTGATGCGCAGAAAGCGGCTCAGAAATCGATGGAGCAGGCCCAGGCCAGCCGGTCAGATACGCGCCGGAACGTCGAGCAGATGGGTAAGCTGAAATAGCACCGAGTAACACAGAATAAAGAATCCCAACCTCAGCAGGTTGGGCTTCTTTATTTCTAGGAATAGTTACGACTACGTTACCGGCCCTGAAAAACTGGGCGGGTAAACGGTGGTTGCAAAAGAATGTGGTAGGAATTCTCGTCGCCCAGCGCAATGGCCCGACGAAGGTCATTCTCGGCCTGGGGAAGCTGACGCACCTGAATACGGGCCAACGCCCGCCAGCGGTAGGCATCGGGCTTGATGTCGCGAAAATGCCAGACAGCTTTGTCGAACTCCCGGAATGCGTTTTGAAAATCTTCCAGGGTGTAATAAGCAATGCCGCGGTCGAGGTAACATTCAGCCAGCGTATTGTCGCGACTGATGGCCTGCGTCAGGTCGTAAATGGCCGAATGGCAGTTACCCTGGGCTAACTGACACTTGCCCCGGTAGGCATAGGCGATGGCTGACTTGGGGGCTTGCTTGATGATGTCATCAAAGTACTGGTGCGCATCAACAAAATTCCGGTCGTTGACTAGCTCAATTCCTGCTTTGTACCGTTTCCGATCTTTGTCGGCAGGCGTATCATGATCGACCGTGAAATAACGGATCGTCATGTACATAGCAAACAGGAAAATTAGTACGGTAACTTCCATGGTTCTGTTTAGCTTCTCGCTTCTGCGAAATTACAACAGTCTTTTCAACTTTATTCAGATAATTGTGCCCGAACTGCCTTGGGTAAGCTCTGGAAGACCAACTCATATGAGTGATCGATCCAGTCCTGCAAATCCCGGCTTCTGATGCTGCTGTCGACGGTGACTGTATTCCAGTGTTTTTTATTCATGTGGTAGCCCGGCTGGACCGCGTCGAACTCCTCCCGGAGCTGCACAGCCCGTTCCGGATCACATTTGAGCGCCATCGTGGTGGGTCGACTCCCGGTGTCCAGCATGGCGAAAATTTTATTACCTACTTTAAAAACCAGCGTTACTTCATCGAATGGAAACGATTCTGTAGCCGCGGGTTTGGTCAGGCAATAGGTGCGCAGCGCTTCTACGTTCATTAGGTGCCCTGGTTAACGCGTGCAGGCCCGAAAAATCATCACGCATACGCAGAACAGGAACATGATGATTGAGATCCGGTTAATGCCGTGCATCATGCGTAGGTTGGCACTGGTTGGCGCATTAGGGTCTGGTTTCCGGAAAACACGCAGAAAATACGCGAACACAGGACCGATTTTGAAGTAATCCAGCAGACGATTCATAATAGTTGGGTAACAGGCACCAACAAAAAGTTGGATGGGCGGTATTGCCCTGCCTGTAATAAGAACAAAATTTAATCGTGAATCCGTCAGATTTGGTCAATTTTTTCGGGCTCAATCCAACGGCTATCTTCGCGAATCAACTCGATCAGTTCATCAACGGCGCGACTGGCCGGTACCGATTTTTTGATCACCTGCTGACCCCGGTACAATGCGATCTTATCGCGCCCGATACCGACATAACCGTAATCCGCATCGGCCATTTCGCCGGGGCCGTTTACGATACAGCCCATGATACCAATTTTGACGCCTTTCAGGTGATCGGTACGCTGGCGAATCATAGCTGTTGTTTCCTGCAGATCGAACAGCGTCCGGCCGCAGGATGGACAGGAAATGTATTCGGTTTTGGTGATACGTGTCCGGGCGGCCTGTAAAATGCCGAAAGCCAGGTTGTTCAGACGTTTCAGTTCGTCGTCCTGAGGCTTACTCGTCAACGATAGCATGATGCCGTCGCCTAGTCCGTCGATTAGTAAGCCACCCGCATCGGTAGCGGCAAACAACGGAACGTTTTCGGCCTCACTTACCGGATAGCTCCGCTGGATAATGACCGGTGTATCGATTCCCTGATTAATTAATTCCACACAGAGCCGACGAAGTTCAGGCATGGCGTGGGCGTTCGTCGTGGTAATCAGCAGCACTACCGTAGTGTCTCTACGTAACGCGTCGAGCAAGTCATCTGACAGATCCGAAAGGGAAATCCGGATGACGTTCAAGCGATCGTGTAAAGCTGATGATGTCGTTCGGGCAGTCAGGTACTCATCGGCTGTCAGCAGGGGATAGCTGGCCGTTGTGCTGGCTATGGGCTGCCAGATGGTATAATCCAGAATTTCTTTCAGGCCATTGGGCAGCATGAACTGCGCTGGCTGCGAACCTGTGTAGATGTAATCCGCTCCCAGATCGTTCATCCGCCATTTGTCCGGAACGGGCAGATAAAAATGACCGACGGGCTGTAGGGCGTCGTGTCCGGTAACCGGCACCTGACTGAAATCGGCAACGACGCGTGGTACGTTTTGCCCACCCATGTTCATTACCGTGCGCGTAGCCCGGCGCGTGTACTGAAACGGATTAATGGGGTAGACCGTCACCGGCGGCATAGACTGGCTATCGGTCGTCCGGTTGGTGTAGCGGTCAATCAACGCCTGCGCTACGGGGGCCTCCCGTTCCGGTTCTTCCGTCAGCGACACGCGAACCGTATCGCCAATACCATCTTCGAGCAGGGTGCCGATGCCCAGCGCTGATTTAATACGGCCATCTTCGGCTTCACCTGCTTCGGTAACGCCTAGGTGAAGCGGATAAGGTTTCAGGCCTTCTTCATCCAGCCGCTGTACCAGCAGCCGATACGCCTGCACCATCACCTGCGGATTGCTGGATTTCATCGAAAGAACAATGTTATAGTATTGTTCATCTTCACAGATGCGCAGAAACTCCAGCGCCGACTCAACCATGCCAGCAGGCGTATCGCCGTAGCGGCTCAGAATCCGGTCGGATAGGGAGCCGTGGTTGGTGCCAATGCGCATGGCCGTACCGTACTCCTTACAGATACGGATTAAGGGCAGAAACTTCTCCCGAATGCGTTCCAGTTCGGCTGCGTAGGCTGCTTCGGTATAATCAATGTATTCAAATCGTTTGCGATCGGCGTAGTTGCCGGGGTTGATCCGGACTTTCTCCACTACCCGGGCCGCTAATTCGGCCGCATTCGGTGTGAAGTGAATGTCGGCAACGAGGGGGGTTGTGTAGCCCCGCGCCCGCAACTCCCGGCGGATATTTTCCAGGTTCTGCGCTTCCTTCACGCTCGGCGCTGTAATCCGAATGTATTCACAGCCCGCTTCAATCATCCGGATAGACTGCTCCACCGAACCCAGCGTATCCATGGTATCCACCGTCGTCATCGACTGGACCCGAATGGGGTAATCAGAGCCCATAGGCACGTCGCCGATGAATACCGGAATCGTTTTCCGACGGACGTATTGAGTAAGTGAGGGGGTATAATGAACCGACGGATCAGGAATAACCGACGAGATTGACGGAGTAAGCAGCGAGTCGAGCATACAAAAGTTGGCCAGGCCAATTGACAAAGACAAAGGTACGGAAAAAGCAGTTTGCCAACCGACGTGCCCGGCTACTGAAAAACGGTAAGCAATCGGAAAATGTTCGCTTGTTCAATGACGAGCAGGAAAGAGAAAAAGAGGGCGGCTAACAGGTTAGCAAATGCAGGAAACTACCAAAACAAAAGCTATTCAACTGGGTTAATTTGTCAATTACAACATGCCGTCGGCGTAACTACCCGAACGGTATGGGCAAAACAAAAGTAAAAACTTAAAAACGTTATGAAAATCAAAGGATTATATGCGCTTGCTCTGGTTGCTTTTCTGACAACGGGCGCCTACGCACAGGATACAACCAACATAACCGCGCGGAAAGCTCGCGTTAAATCTGAGTTAAAAGAAGCTGGTCAGAATGTCGGCGATGCAGCTACTGAAGTTGCTCGGGGTGCCAAACGTAACGCCAAAGTAGCGGGGCAGGCCATCAGCACCGAAGCGGACAAGGTTGGCAATAAAATTGATCGAAAATCGGAAGAGTGGAAAGCAAAACGCGACGCCAAACGAGCGGCTAAGCGCGATACGTTGTAATACACCGGAACAAAACGGAACAGAGCCGGGACGATCAGGTCGTCCCGGCTCTGTTTGTTTCCGCTACGTTAGCTTCGTGGCTATTTTAGGATATTTTCCTCGCCAGTGCTTCCAGCGCTTGTGCGACCAGAGCCAGTCAGAAGGGTAGGCCCGGATAGTTTCTTCCAGCAGGTCCCGGTAACGCTCCAGAATAGCGCCTTCGGGCAGATCGGTATAAGGCGGCTGGCCGATGGCCGTGAACGTGACCTGATAATAGCCCCGTCGAATTCGGTTGATATGCGTGTAGAAGACGGGTAATTGCCGACTACGAGCCAGTCGCTCCGTACCGGGATAGAAAGGCGTATCGTGGTGCAAAAAATCGGTCCAGAAGGCCTGTTCCGGCACATCCGGTACTTGATCAGCCACCAGCGCGATGATCCGGGGGGAGTCTTTTTGGGCGGCCATGCGCCGGGGAAGCGTGTGCATCGGCACGGGCACAGCTCCGAATGTCGACCGGATTTCCCGCATCAGTTTCTCGAAAAATGGGTTATTGAGTGGCTTGTAAATACTATCGGCGGGCATTCCATGCAGCACTGAACTTGACGGAATCCATTCCCAGTTGCTGCTGTGCGACGCCATACCTACTACCGCCTGCCCCGCCTGGAGCTGTTGTTTAACAATTTCTGCATTCGTAAACTGAACCCGCTTGCGCAGTTCATCGGCCGACAAAGCGGGCATTTTGATCGTTTCAACGATGAGGTCAGTCAGGTTTCGATAGAAGCCTCGCGCAATACTCTTTATCTCCGCTGGAGATTTTTCCGGAAACGAAAGGCGGAGATTTTCCAGAACGACCCGTTTCCTGTAACGGACAACGTAAAGCAACAAAAAATACAAAAAGTCCGACAAACCGTAGAGCACCGTCAGGGGTAAGCGTGACAGCAATCGAAAAACTATCATCTAGTAGTAAATAAGCAGAGAGCAGAGCAGATAGGGGATTCTACCCGAACAATTAAAAATTTGTAAAATCGGTTTCTGATATTACTTTTTTGCGTTACTTGTTGCTGATATAATTAGTCTTTATTGGAAAAATACCAGCAGTCAAAACAAACTGAATTACTTATTGATCTGCATTACCTGCCCACTCTGGATTTTATAGCCGGTTTTCTAAAGTTTAATCAGGTGTGGCTGGAAGCGCATGAGCATTACCAGAAGCAAAGCTACAGAAATCGCTGTTACATTGTGACAGCCCATAAGGTAGACGCGCTGGCCGTGCCGGTACAACAGGGGACGCACCACCATCCAATCCGCGGGGTACGGATTGATAACAGCCAGCCCTGGGCCATTCGTCATTGGAGAAGTTTACAGGCAGCTTACGGAAAGGCTCCGTTTTTCGAATACTACGCACCTGATTTTGAGCCGGTTTACCAGAAAGAGTGGGAGTTTTTATTTGATCTGAATAAAGAATTGCTGACAATTTGTCTGAAACTGTTGAACATTCGAACACCCGTCAACCTGACAGATTGCTACGCAAAAAGTCCGGAAGTCGGCGTATTTGACGCCCGATCGGCGCTGAATTCCCGAAATAGACAGGGATTACCTCTATTCTATTCGCCAGTGCCGTATCAGCAAAACTTTGGCCCTGATTTTGTACCTAATATGAGTGTTATAGACCTGTTGTTCTGCCAGGGACCGGCCGCGTTGGACGTGTTGACGGCTGGCCTTCGGGAGTGAACAAATCCTTAAAACTCTACGTTAAGCCAATAGTACGCTTACCTTAGGAGACCCAAAGCGAATGGAAGCAAAATTCTCAAACCGCGTTAAGGAAGTAATCTCGCTGAGCCGGGAGGAAGCCTTACGCCTAGGCCACGATTACATCGGTACAGAACACCTGTTGCTGGGAATGATCCGCGAAGGAGAGGGTGTAGCCGTCGGGTTATTGAAAAAGCTCGGCATCTCGCTCGACGAACTTCGGGTCACTATTGAACAGGCAACGAAAGGTACGGCGACCAATAACGTGAAAAACCTGGCGAATATCCCGCTGACCCGTCAGTCGGAAAAAACGCTGAAGATCACGTATCTGGAAGCCAAGATTTTCAAAAGCCCACTCATTGGCACCGAGCATCTGCTGCTATCGATTCTGCGCGATGAAGACAATGTCGCCACGCAGATTCTGAACAAGTTCAATGTTAATTACGAAGTCATTAAGGAGATGCTGGAATACCAATCTTCGGGAAGCCGTCCGGTGATGGGCCCCGAGACCGATGATGACGACAACGACCGGGGTATGTTTGGCGGCAGCGGCAGCAGCGGTTCAGGCAAAGAAGCCAAAGGTTCTGAAAAGTCACGGACTCCCGTACTGGATAACTTTGGTCGCGACCTGACGAAGCTGGCCGAGGTTGGCAAACTGGACCCAATTGTTGGTCGTGAAAAAGAAATCGAGCGTGTTGCTCAGGTATTGAGCCGCCGTAAGAAAAATAACCCAATCCTGATCGGTGAACCTGGCGTCGGTAAGACCGCTATTGCCGAAGGACTGGCGCTACGTATCGTGCAGAAAAAGGTATCGCGGGTGCTGTTCGGCAAACGCGTTGTTACCCTGGATCTGGCATCGCTGGTGGCGGGTACGAAATACCGGGGTCAGTTCGAAGAGCGGATGAAAGCCGTGATGAACGAGCTGGAAAAATCGCCAGAAGTGATCCTGTTTATCGATGAGCTGCACACCATCGTTGGTGCTGGTGGCGCATCGGGTTCGCTGGATGCCTCAAACATGTTCAAACCAGCCCTGGCCCGCGGTGACATTCAATGCATCGGAGCTACGACGCTGGACGAATATCGTCAGTACATCGAGAAGGATGGTGCGCTGGCCCGTCGGTTCCAGATGGTGATGGTCGATGCTACGTCGATTGACGAAACCATCGAAATCCTGAACAATATCAAGGATAAGTACGAAGATCACCACCACGTTAATTACACGCCAGAAGCGATTGAAGCCGCGGTGAAACTATCAGAGCGTTATATCTCTGACCGTTTTCTGCCTGATAAAGCGATTGACGTAATGGACGAAGTGGGTGCTCGGGTACACATATCGAACATCACCGTTCCTGAAGATATTCTGAAGCTTGAAGAGCAGATTGAGAATATCAAGAAGGAGAAAAACCAGGTCGTTAAAAGCCAGAAATACGAAGAAGCTGCTCAGCTCCGCGACAAAGAAAAGCGCCTGATCGACCAGCTCGACCGCGCTAAACAAGCGTGGGAAGAGGATACCAAGAAACGTCGGTACACGGTTAACGAAGACAGCGTAGCTGAAGTCGTGGCTATGATGACGGGAATTCCGGTGACGAGCGTATCGAACGACGAAGGCAAAAAACTCGTCAATATGGGCGAGGAGCTGAAAGGCAAAGTAATCGGTCAGCAGGCCGCCATTGACAAGCTGGTGAAGGCTATCCAGCGGACACGGGTAGGTTTGAAAGATCCGAAGAAACCAATCGGTTCGTTTATCTTCCTCGGGCCAACGGGGGTAGGTAAAACGGAGCTGGCGAAAGTCCTGGCTAGTTACCTGTTCGACAAAGAAGATGCGCTGGTACGTATCGATATGTCGGAGTACATGGAGAAGTTCAGCGTTAGCCGACTGGTCGGCGCTCCTCCAGGCTACGTAGGTTACGAAGAAGGTGGTCAGTTAACCGAGAAAATCCGCCGGAAACCTTACAGCGTCGTGCTGTTGGATGAGATCGAAAAAGCGCACCCAGATGTGTTTAACATTCTACTGCAGGTGCTTGACGATGGTATCCTGACTGACGGTCTGGGTCGCCGGGTTGACTTCCGGAATACGATCATTATCATGACCTCGAACATTGGGGTTCGTGACCTGAAAGATTTCGGTGCCGGTATCGGTTTTGCCACCCGCAAGAGCGAAAGCCAGGACGAGATCATGAAGAACACCATCCAGAGCGCGCTTCGCAAAGCGTTCTCGCCGGAGTTCCTCAACCGTTTGGACGATGTAATTGTGTTTAACTCGCTGCAACGCGAAGACATTCACAAAATCATTGACCTCATGCTGGGTAAATTACTTGGCCGCGTAACGAGCCTGGGTTATACCGTTGATCTGACTGAAAAAGCAAAAGATTTCCTGTCGGAAAAAGGATATGACCAGCAGTACGGTGCTCGTCCGCTAAGCCGCGCAATCCAGCGTTACCTGGAAGATCCGATCGCTGAAGAGATCCTGAAAGGCGAACTGAAAGAAGGCGATGTGATCCACGCCGACTACAGTGGAGAAGGTGAATCGCTGACGATCACGGTGAAAAAGCAAGAAGAAGTAACGGAGTAATCCGAAGCAATAAATAAAAAAGACCGGGTGGTAACGCCCGGTTTTTTTTATGCCTGTCTGTCAATTAAAAATCGTCTGATGGCGGTCAGGTGAGTTAGCAAAACAAGGGGTACAATAAGTGATGGCAACCAGCTAAACGGAAAATGCAGAATGGCGATGTTTGGTTGGTTGAAGGCCAACCGCTGTAGTGGTGATGGGGCTGATAGCAAAGCCGTAGCAACGATGTTGCCTAAAAGTCCAAGACACACTACGTTCCATAACAGGATCAAGGATGGTGATAGACTACGCTTTTTAAACCCGAAATATGCGACAAGCGGAGCCGTAAGGCCAGCGAGAATATCGAAATTATGCCCCTCAAATGTCATGATTTCCGGGACAGCCCCATGCAGAAAAAGCCAGTATAACGTAAGTTCGACTGGTATTCGCACGGTGTGTAAATACGTAAACGTCGATAAAGGTAAACTGTCCAGAAATTGTCTGCTCCGCTGCGTAACGAACAGCAGCAAAATGCAGATGATAGTTGGCAGGATGCCCAGCAGCATAATTCTGGGCGGAATGGCCTGCGGGTTTGACGAGTAAACGCCGTTGAGTGTAATAGTTGCCTGAATGAGTAACCAGACAACCAAGCCAGAAAGTATGAGCACTGCCTTGTTGCGAATGCTGCTGGCATCGGCCTTTCGAATTGTCCAGATAAACAAGGTAAGTGTCAGAAGAACGGTCAGTATAAAGAAGCCAGATAAGGAAAGCGGTAGCTTATCAATCATTGTTCATCGCGGTACGTGATGCTACGTCCAAACTAGATATTTTTCTGCTTCACTTGGTCAATTAAATAGTCCGAGGTACGCATAGAAGCTGCCAGAATAGTCCACGTCACGTTCTTATCGCCCTGTGTAACAAAAGGAGCGGCATCGACGACGAACAGATTTTTGACTTCGTGTGCCTGCTGGTATTTATTCAGCGCCGACGTTTTAGGATCGTTCCCCATGCGTACGGTGCCCACTTCATGAATAATTCGGCCAGGGGCAGCCAGGCCGTAGCCATGAGCCGTATTGGGACCAGGTTTAGCCCCTAACGGAATACCTCCCATCGCGTGAATAATTTCCTCGAAGGTGTCCTGCATGTGCTTGGCCTGCTTCACTTCATAGTCTGACCATTTGTAATGAAAACGTAGGGTTGGAATACCGTATTTATCGACGCTATTCGGATCGATTTCGCAATAGTTGCTTTCGAGCGGCACGGGTTCACCGCGACCGGCCATGCTGATATAAGCACCGTAAAAGCGCCGATAATCGTCTTTCAGCCCAGCGCCGTATCCACCTCCCGGCTTCATTTTGCCCTGTCGATCGGGAATGACGCCATTCTGAGCTTCGATGCCTGCCCCGTAGCCGTAACCGGGCATCGTCATCCCTCCGCCATATTCGATGTGGTAGCCCCGTGGAAAATCCAGTTTTTTGTTATCCAGCCACCAGGGGGTAAAGACGTGCATGCCACCTACGCCATCTTCGTTGTACCGCTTACGGTCCATCAACGCTGGTACAAACGCCGAACGACTGGCACCAGTTGAGTCGTTGAGGTATTTACCAATGACCCCGCTGCCGTTGGCAAGCCCGTTCGGAAAACGGGCTGATTTTGAGTTGAGCAGCAGCCTGGCTGATTCGCAGGTGCTGGCCCCCACCATAACCGCTTTGGCACGTACCGTAATTTCCTGTAGACTTTGCTTGTCGACGTAGCTCACGCCGGTGGCTAATCCCGTATTGGGGTCCGTCAGGATCTCGCGGGCCATCGCGCCGTTGATGAGGGTTACGTTACCGGTCTTGACGGCGGGAATGCAGAGCACCGATGAGGCCGAAAAATCAGCGTATGCCTGACAGCCCCGATTACACTGGCGGCAGTAGAAACACTGGCCCCGCTCGTTGTTGATGGGTTTCGTCAGAATACTTAGCCGCGACGGAATAACCGGAATACCAATCTGCGTCCCAGCCTTCCGTAACATCAGCTCGTGAAGACGGGGTTTGGGCGGGGGCAGAAAAATACCATCCGGCTCGTTGGGCAGGTTCTCGACGGAGCCGAACACGCCAATGAGCCGATCGACACGGTCGTAATAGGGTTTGAAATCTTCGTAACTGACCGGCCAGTCATCGCCCACGCCCGATAGCGAACGGCGTCGGAAATCATCGGGGCCGAAGCGCATCGAAATTCGGCCCCAGTGGTTGGTACGTCCGCCGAGCATGCGCGACCGAAACCAGTTGAACTCGGTACCGGCCTGAGCGGAGTAAGGTTCGCCGTCGATCTGCCACCCGCCCCAGGCTGCATCGAAATCACCACCCGACCGGAATTCGGTTGCGGCTCCGCGCCGGGGTGACTCCCACGGCCATTTTAGCTGCGTGATGTATTTCGGATCGGCCGGATCGTAGTAACCACCCGCTTCGAGCAACACCACTTTGGCTCCTGCTTTAGCCAGCATATAGGCTGCCATACCACCACCCGCCCCTGAGCCAACGATGGCTACGTCATAAACGACCGGTGCTTTCTTCAATTGAGGTATCTCCATCGGGACGAGTATCGAATCTACATAGCTCAAAAGTAGCAGGCTGGTTTAACCTACTGATCGAATGATATATTGCTCATTGACAGGTCTGTACCAACCGGATACTAGCGAAAACGAATGCAATACTGAAAATGAGTATACCTTACGGCCAGGCGGGTAAATCTGAGTTATTTGCCCGGTTGAAATTGCGAAAACAGTGACGAACGCTCAGCCAATTATCGACCAGATTGAGACCCTGAACCCGGCGAATGATGCCGAGATGACCGGGATTGACGCGCAGGTATGGCACTACGTATATGGAAAGGATACCGTACCACCGTTACCGGCTATCCCCGTTACACACGCTCGCGCGACGTATTAAAAGCGATTCGACCCGCTAGTTTTCTGGTGAAAATTGAGAACTGGGAAAAGTTTACGGCCGTCTATGGCTGTTTTATATTGCCGGATGGGACCCTTGCCGATTTTGACTCCGGACAGGGTACTACTGAGGAACTGGCTGAACTGCACGTCATTCTTCAGGGTATTGCTTACAGCCGTACGTGACCGGAGATTATTAATTTACGAACAGATTGGACGGCTACAGCCGGGCGCGGTGCCCTGGAGTTAAGCTGGCTCAAGAAAATGGAGACCAATCCTTGGCATGATCGGGCAGCCTTCTCCTGAATTGAGTCTCGACGACAATGCTGGCTTTTAAGTGTCAGCCGGGCAGGCCTAGCCTATGAGCCTGTCACGGCCGATGAACAGACCTTACAGATCATGCGTTGGCTCGATGAGTGGTATAATATAGAGCATCCTGAACTGGGCCATCGGCACCTTGTGGTACTCCTGAAGCAGGAGGGCTGGGCAATAAATAGCAAGTGTACGCCGGTTAATAGCCTTGATGGGGCTGGAAACGCAGTCGCTTCGGCAATCCGATCCCTAAGTCCAATTTGTCGAAGTCGGGTGTACCCTGATACCGTTTTTTTATCCGCTGAGAGACTTAGTTATTCATAGTGTTCATCAGGTCCAGGCCACCGCACAGGTGGCCTAGCGATATTACGTATATTCCGATGCCCAGAGGCTTTTTTTATGAGATGGCCATCTTGAAGTTGCGCAGCCGCTATGTCTTGCATTGGGAGCTGAGTAACACGATCGAAGCCGATTGGTGCGTAGCCACATTACAGAAAAGTCTATAATAATGGGGGGTAGGCCTAGGTCTTCAATACGGATCAGGCCGGGCGGCCGCTACCGCAACCAGTTCTCCAGTGTGATTTTGTTGCCGTGCTATAAGGCCATCAAATTACCATTAGTTGGGACAGTAAGGAACGAGCCTTAGACAACATCTATTGTACAGAACGCTTCTGGCGGACGTTAAAATGCGAGGATGTGTACCTGCGGAACTACCAAACTGGTGGCGAGTTACGGGTAGGTTTAGCCAAGTATTTCCAATATTACAAGCACCAACGACCTCATCAATCGCTGGTCTATCGTACATCAGCTGTGATACTAATGGAAGGGAAAGAAAATAACATACATCTGTCAACTAATCATTTCGTTTAGCTGAATGGTGGTATAGAGAATGGTTACACTATATTGACCCGGTTAAATCATTGCACAGTGATGAACGTTCAATTAATTATCACCCTGATTAACCGGGAATCGCTACCTTCTATTGACCCTATTGCCAGACCATGTTCACGTTTGATTTGCTTGTCAACCTAACCAACCTCAGCTTCGATAACATTCAGTATGAGATTGAGAATTTGTTGATTTATTTAGGCAGTAATAGCCAGATCATTGAGCAAAAGCACCAATATATCCTGGACGACAATCGCCTGAGAATACCAGTTACTTGCCCTCAAGAGAATTCCCTGGCTGCCCAGTATAGCCATCGATTTGCTCTTCATTGCCTGGAACAGTTACAAATCAAAACACAGGCCCCGCTGGACATTCGGCCCACCGGTCGAGCCGCTGATAAGTCAGATTATCAGGTTCCGGTTGACTCAAGTAACTATATTCTTTACGGGGGCGGTTTTTCACCGGTTGTATGTGGTGATACCTATCGGCCCATTCCCCTATACCTGTTTCCCCCGCTGAATTCAGAGACTAATTCTTATCAGGACCTAAACTACTGGCATTACGCTTATCAGAGTCTGGATGATTTATGGCTGCTCTATGACTATGGGGAGCGATTTGCCCTAAGGCAGCTTCAACAAGTAGGCTCGCCCTTTGCTCAGCAGGGGCGAAACTTATGCCAGCAAATTGAGCAACTTACCGGTAAACCAACCTACTACTTTTTAGACAATCGGCGCAGCTGGAGCGAAACCCAGGATAGGGCTTGGAAATGTCCCCTGACCGGCAAGGAGTGGCTGATTGAGGGCAGTACCTTCAATGACTTTATTGGGTTTAAATGTGAGGAGTCTCGCTTGGTTTCTGAGTTGTCCAGCATGGTGCGTACTCGTGCCGCTCGCCCCAAAAAATAGGTTAAACGTCGAAAAATTTGACGAACTGTTACCATAAGGCAGGCAGGGATTATACCAAGCGTTCCTGAGATTTCAGTTGGCTTTGTTCCGTTATTTGTTGATACTTTTAGGAATACCTGCCTCTCCGACTATGACCTCCGAATTAACGTCTACTCGTATCCCATCGCAGAAAATTTACTATCTCGACACGATCAAACTCCTGCTTACGGGACTGGTGATCCTGCATCATACCATGATTGCCTATGGCGCACCAGGTGGCTGGTACTTCAAGGAGTCAACGGCTAGTCTACCCGCCAAATTGGTGCTAACGGTTTTTGTGGCCGCTAATCAGTCCTTTTTTATGGGCATGTTTTTTATGCTGTCGGCCTATTTCGTCGGGCCGTCTTACGAGCGAAAAGGAGCGGCTACCTTCGTTATTGATCGGCTGAAACGACTGGGAATTCCGCTGCTGATTTACTCGTTCGTGCTGGCGACGATCATGAATTTTCTGGTGTACCGATATGGCCAGCACCATGAGGTTACGTTCTGGCAATTCGTAAATGGCTACGATGGCTGGATTTCGCCGGGTGTCATGTGGTTTGTGGAAGCGCTGCTGTTGTTTACGCTGATTTACGTGGCGATACGGCAAGTGTCTTTGCTACGTTTCAGCCTGAAATGTCCCGGAACCGGAACCATTCTGCTGGGCGCGGTAGTGCTGGGCCTGATCAGCTTTTTAGTCCGGATTGTGTTTCCGGTAGGTTGGGTGTGGGAGCCTTTTGGCTTTCAATTTGCGCACTTCCCGCAATACGTTGCGCTGTTTGGGGTAGGAATACTGGCGCAGCAGAATAACTGGTTCGACCAACTGTCGCAGGAGCAGGGTCGTTTTTTTGGTCGGCTTGCTGTGACGCTGGCATTTCTTGTTTTTCCGCTGATGGTTTTGGCCGCCGTAGCGTTCAAAATTACCGCCACCAGTATGAGCGATGGCTGGAGCGTTCAATCATTTCTCTATAGTATCTGGGAGCAACTGACGGGTATCTCGATTATTGTAGCCCTGCTCTGGACGGGAAAACAGAAATGGAACTACACAACCCCCCGCCTGACGAAGGCTTCCCGTTACGCCTTCGCTATGTATGTATTTCATCCACTGGTTGTTATTTCGCTGACGCTTCTCTTGAGTAGCCTGTCATTCGAACCGCTTATCAAACTAGTAATAGCTGCCCCGCTGGCTCTACTCGGCTCGTACGGACTTGCTGCGTTGATCGTGCGGAGCCCGGGGGCAAAGCAACTTTTCTGAGGACCAGGCCCGGCGTAATCGTTATTTCCCCTCTTTCATAACTTCAGATACTTTATCCGTTCCGATAATGTCAACGCCTAATTTTTTCAACTGTTTCAAGGCGTTCGCGTTAGGGGGGACGTTCGACAGCCGGAAAGGTTTGTTGGAACTGTGGGCGCGTTTGAGTACCCGTTTGAGCTTGTCCTGATCGGCTTCGGGCATTTTGCCTTCGCCGTTCCACTGGGAATAGGAGTCAAAATTGTCGCTGATCATAGCTACTTTAACCAGCGTTTCCTCGTCGTAAATTTCACTCGGACGTCCGTCGAATTGCAGGAGTGCCGACTGATCGAGAAAGGATTCAATTTTTGGTCGGTTACCGCTGATGATAATCTGAACGGCGTTGGGATTCGCGGTTCGGTTGAATAGCATTACGTTCTGCTGAAGTTGATCGACCAGGGCGGTAAGAACGGCTTCCTGGTTGTCTTTTACGTCGAGTACTAAACCAAACGTGTATCGCCGGTCCGGGCTGACGTAGCCATCATGCTGGGCAAACAAACGTCTAATGGGAGAAAGGTAGAGTGAGTCAAGGGTAGGAGCCGGCGTACCGGGTTGCGGTTTCGTGGACGAAATGACAAGTTTGTCGTTCTGCAGCCAGACATCGGCTTCGATAAAATCGGCTTTCTGTTCGTAAGCTGTTATGAATGGTCTGGGCTGGCGATGATCGTCCTGCGCCAGAATTTTCTGAGCAACGGCCGCCGAAAAAGGAAACAGGAATGAAAGAAGCAGGACCAGATAGCGCATGATGGGGAGCTTAGTTTTGGACAAAGTAACACAGCTTCGGGGCGAAAGCAAAAGAAACGCATACCTTGTCGTTTAGCCCTAAAGCGTTATTTTTGACGCTTCTAGTTTTTATCAATAGTCGGCCAATATAGAGGGCCGACAATAAGCTAACAATGGATTTATTAAAAGGAAAAGTTGCGCTGATTACGGGCGCATCGCGGGGCATCGGTCGGGCAATGGCCCTGAAATTTGCGCAGGAGGGCGCGACGGTCGCTTTTACGTATCTGTCGAGCGTTGAGAAAGGCCAGGCGCTGGAAGACGAACTGCGGGCGTTTGGTGGTGAAGCCAAAGGCTACCGGTCGGATGCGTCGGACTATAAAGCGGCCGAAGAACTGATCAACCAAGTAATTACTGACTTTGGTAAACTGGACGTATTGATCAATAACGCCGGGATTACCAAAGACGGGCTCTTGATGCGGATGACCGAAGAACAATGGGATTCGGTTATTAACGTTAACTTAAAGTCGGTCTTTAACCTGACGAAAGCAGCCACGAAATCCATGATGAAAGCTCGGGCCGGATCGATCATTAACCTGACGTCGGTGGTGGGTATTCGGGGTAACGCGGGTCAGGCGAACTACGCAGCGTCGAAAGCTGGTATTATTGGCTTTACCAAATCCGTGGCGCTGGAGCTGGGGTCGCGGAATATTCGCTCCAACGCCATCGCTCCTGGTTTTATTGAAACAGAAATGACCGGCGAAGTCAACGAAAAAGCCGTTGAAGAATGGAAACAGTCGATCCCGATGAAACGGGGCGGCCTGCCCGAAGACGTAGCCAACTGCGCTGTTTTCCTCGCATCCGACATGTCGGCTTATATCACCGGCCAGGTACTGCAGGTAGACGGTGGAATGTTAACCTAGAAGGGAGAAAGGAGGAAAGGGGGGAAGGAGAAAGGCGTTGAATAGTGCACTGTCCGCTGGTTTTCCTTTCCTCCTTTCCTTCCCCTCCTCCTTCCTCCTTGTCTTTATGAACATAATTTTTCAATCGTCTCCCTGGTGGATTCTGGTTTGTTTGCTGGTCGGAGCGCTGTATGCGTACATCATGTATCAGCCGCTGCCGTTACCGGGCATGTCGTCGGCGAACGGCAGTGGAGATACTGTTGGTGGCATCGATAAACGAACGTCCTACGGGCTGGCTGCCTTGCGGTTTGTTGTCGTCAGTCTGCTCTGTTTCCTGCTGCTGAACCCGCTGATCCGCAGTATTCAGACACTAACCGAGAAACCAACGGTTGTACTGGCGATTGATAATTCAGAGTCCGTAGCGGCTGCCGGACGTCCGGCGTTAAACAAGGCGCTGACAAATCTGCAGCAGCTCCAGCAAAAACTGAGTGAAAAAGGACTGGACGTAGCGGTACGTAACTTCGGTGATTCGCTAAGTAATGCCGATCTGACTCAGATTCCCTTTACCCAGCGAACAACAGACTTGTCAGGGCTTCTGTCCCGTATCCGGTCGGATTACGAAGGACGCAACCTGACGGACGTGGTCCTGGTGTCTGACGGCATTTTTAACCAGGGCGTATCACCCACGTTTGGTCAGTATCCATTCGCCGTCCAGACGATTGGATTAGGCGACACTATTCCTAAAAAAGACATTCAACTCAAAGGCGTCATCGCCAACCGGATTGCTTACCTGGGTAACCAGTTTCCGGTGCAGGCGGAAGTGATCAGTAACGGTTTTCAGGGCCGTACAGCTACCGTCGTATTACGGCAGAATGGAAAAGAGCTGGGTCGCCAAGCTGTCAGTTTTGGTCAGAACGATACGTTCAACCAGCTAACCTTCCAGACCACGGCGACGCAGAAAGGCGTTCAGCATTACGTCGTCGAAATCCTGCCGCAGCCGGGCGAATTCAGCACCCAAAACAATCGCCAGGACGTGTACCTGGATGTCATTGACGGACGAGAGAAAGTGCTGTTGCTGGCGCTGACCCCGCACCCCGACGTAAAAGCGCTACGTAGTATTCTGGAGAAAAACGAGAACTACGAGGTGGACGTCCGGACGATAACCGGTGCTTCCGACCAAACACCTCCGGCCGAAAAAGCGTACGACCTGATCATCCTGCACCAGATTCCGGACAATAGTGGACTCAGCTCGGCGCTGGTACAGCGTTATCTGGCAAAGAACACGCCCATACTGTTCGTACTGGGAAATCAATCGGCGCTGGGCCCGTTCAATGCGTCAAACTCCATCGTTCAGATTGCCGGGCAGCCTGGTCAGAGCGACAAAGTAACGGGTGTATTAAATCCATCCTTCAAGCAACTTAACCTTGATCCGACCCGATTTGAGATATTGAGCAAGCTGCCACCTATGCTGGCTACGTACGGCGAATATCGGTTGCAACCGGGGAGTGAGGTTGTTTTGTGGCAGCAGATCGGTAGCGTGCGCACAACCAAGCCGCTGCTTGCGTTGAACGTAACGAGCCCCCGAAAAACAGCCGTGCTGGCTGGTGAAGGCCTATGGGCGTGGCGTCAGGAGGAATTTGCCCTGACCGAAAAGCAGGAGGTCGTTGACGAACTAATCCAGAAAGTTATCCAACTGATTTCCGTAAAGGAGGACCGGCGTAAGCTGCGGGTCTACCCAATCCGGAATGAGTTTGTAGCGGGCGAGAAGGTGATTTTCGAAACTGAAATCTACAACGACATCTACGAGCGGTTGTATGACAAACCCGTCCGGCTTGACATTACCGATGAGCGCGGCATCATCCGTAACTTCAATTATACCCCCACCGCCGAAAACAGCCGCTTTGAAATCAGTCGTCTGCCCCAGGGCGCGTATCAGTTCAAGGCCAGCATCGCTGCGAGTCCCGGCGGAAAAGCCGAACAGGCATCAGGTCAGTTTGTGGTCCGTGATCTACAGCTCGAAGCGCTGAACACAACCGCCGATCATGGTCTGCTCCGTCAACTGGCTCAGCAGACGGGTGGTCAGTTTTACAGCGCCGACCGCCTTGACGCGCTGGTAAACAGCCTGACGACGAAGCCCCATCCTGCCCGGCTGAGCAGTACCGAAGAGATGAACGAAATCATCAACTGGCGCTGGCTATTCTTCGTCGTGCTGGCTTTCGTAACGATCGAATGGGCGCTGCGGAAGTTTTACGGAGGATATTAATAACGCTTCTTTTTTAAGATCACCCTAACTTCTGAGGCCAGTAACCTACTGACGTGTCGGTTAATCCGGTCACTATTGTATTTTTGCCTTCACGTATGAATACTACTCAAACACCGGCTACGGGTACTCCGGCAGCCTCGCTTCAGGACATCATTTCCCACGCCAAAGAATATGGCTTTGTGTTCCCGTCATCTGAAATCTATGATGGTCTACAGGCCGTGTACGACTACGGTCAGAATGGCGTTGAGCTGAAAAATAACCTTAAAACGCTGTGGTGGAAAGCCATGACGCAACTCAACGATAATGTCGTTGGAATCGATGCATCCATCTTTATGCACCCGCTGACGTGGAAAGCATCCGGGCACGTTGACTCGTTCAACGACCCGATGATTGACAACCGCGATTCGAAAAAACGGTACCGTGCTGACCAACTCATCGAAGGCAAAGCTGAACAGTATGAACTGGCGGGCGATACCGAACGGGGGCAGGCACTACGTAACGAACTGGGACGGTTGCAGAGCGCTGACGATATGGAAGGGCTACGTAACCTGATTATCGCTGAGGGCATTAAGGACCCAATTTCAGGCACTGATAACTGGACCGAAGTTCGTCAGTTCAACCTGATGTTCTCAACGCAGGTAGGTTCGGTGGCAGAAGATGCCAGCCTGATTTATCTCCGTCCTGAAACGGCGCAGGGTATTTTCGTTAATTTCCTGAACGTCCAGAAAACCGGTCGGATGAAGGTGCCGTTTGGGATTGCTCAGATTGGTAAGGCGTTTCGTAACGAGATTGTGGCCCGTCAGTTCACGTTCCGGATGCGCGAGTTCGAACAGATGGAAATGCAGTTCTTCGTACGGCCTGGTTCCGAGATGGAGTGGTACGAACGCTGGCGCGATACGCGGATGAAGTTCCACCAGGCGCTGGGTCTTCCCGCCGAAAAACTCAAATTTCACATCCACGAGAAACTGGCGCACTACGCCAATGCCGCTGTGGACATTGAGTATCAGTTTCCCTTTGGTTTTCGCGAGATGGAAGGGATTCACTCGCGGACGGATTTTGACCTGAAGTCGCACCAGGAGCTGAGCCGCAAAAAACAACAATATTTCGACAATGACGTCGATCCGGCAACGGGTAAACCTTACGGTAACTACATTCCGTACGTTGTAGAAACCTCCGTTGGAGCCGATCGGTTGTTCCTGGCGGTATTCTGCAATGCGTTCACGAAGGAAGTTGTGCGGTCCGGCGTTCCGGGTGAAGGTGATCAGCAGAAGGAGCGTACGTATCTAAAGCTACATCCGGCGCTGGCACCGATCAAAGCGGCCGTATTCCCGCTGGTGCGGAAAGACGGACTGCCCGAAAAAGCCGAGCAGATCGTGAAGAGTCTGCGGTCGGAATTCCGGGTGATTTATGAGGAGCGCGACGCTATTGGTAAACGCTATACCCGTCAGGACCTGATCGGTACGCCGTTCTGTATCGCCGTTGATTACCAGACGCTGGAAGATGATACCGTCACCATTCGTTACCGTGATACGACTGAGCAGATACGTATCCCCATCAGCGAATTGAAAGCCCGTATCGGTCAGGAAGTATCGATGGAGCGCGTACTGGAACAGATGTACTAGTTTAGACGTACTGGTGTTCCGGCTTCGCTAAGAAAATATCAGCCTTTACATAACAGAAACGCCCGACCAAATCTGGTCGGGCGTTTCTGTTAGTTGAGTAATCCGAATTAATCGGCTTTGATCACTTTCACCGTTTGGGCCTGCGTTGGCGTCGTAGCCCGTAGCAACAGAATACCACGTTGCTGACGGTTCACATCGAACGTATGCCGTTCAACCGAACCCGCCTGCTCAATCTGGCGGGTGTCGATTACCCGGCCGCTCATGTCCGTTAGTTGCAGATGTAATACCTGATCAACTGCACCACGAACTTCAACCGAAACCTGGCCGTTGGCCGATGGGTTACCTAGCAGATTTACCTGCAGTGTCTCCTCCTTAACGGCAACACGCGCGTTCGGGGTTGAACAAGCGGCCAGCCAGTTGTAGACGAAGCTGGTTTCTGTTCCGGCCTGACTGGCACGCAGGGTGACGACCGGGTTGTCGGTGTATAACCGCAGCGAGTAAGGACCAGCGCTGGTGGTTGGCGATAGCTCGTTCTGCACTGCGAAGGTAACCGGCTGACCCGTTAGGCCCGTGTACTGGGGGGTGAAGGTCAACTGCCGTGAGCCCGCCGTCAGGGTAGCGCAGCTGATGGTGGTCACCCCCGTGATAGCAAAGGGTGCCGTTGGGTTGGCCGATACGCTCACACTGGCCGTCTGGGTGATGGTCTGCGGGGTTGGCGTAGTGGCATCAGCCACGGTGACGGTGAAGGTCTGCAGACCCGTGGGCAGGCCGGTGACGGTGGCGCTGTTGCCACTGACGGTGATAGTACCTGGTCCGCTGAAGGTGTAGCTGAAAGGAGCCGTCCCGCCCGTGACCGTTGCCAGCAGGTTCACCGACCCAGCCGCTGTTACCTGGGTCGGTACTGCCGTCAGCGTCAAGGCTAATGGCTGATTGACCGGCGGAGTCGTTCCGTTGCAGGCAGCCAGCCAGTTGTAGACGAAGCTGGTTTCTGTTCCGGCCTGACTGGCGCGCAGGGTGACGACCGGGTTGTCGGTGTATAACCGCAACGAGTAAGGACCAGCACTGGTGGTTGGCGATAGCTCGTTCTGCACTGCGAAGGTAACCGGCTGACCCGTCAGGCCCGTATACTGGGGGGTGAAGGTTAACTGCCGCGAACCCGCCGTCAGGGTAGCGCAGCTGATGGTAGTCACCCCCGTGATGGCAAAGGGTGCCGTTGACGTTGCCGATACGCTCACGCTGGCCGTCTGGGTGATGGTCTGACGGGTTGGTGAGGTGGCATCAGCCACGGTGACGGTGAAGGTCTGCAGGCCCGTGGGCAGGCCGGTGACGGTGGCGCTGTTGCCACTGACAGTGATGGTTCCTGGTCCGCTGAAGGTGTAGCTGAAGGGAGCCGTCCCGCCCGTGACCGTTGCCAGCAGGTTCACCGAGCCAGTCGCTGTTACCTGCGTCGGTACTGCCGTCAGCGTCAAGGCCAGTGGCTGACTGGCCGGCGGGGTCGTGCCGTTGCAGATGGCTAGCCAGTTGTAGACGAAGCTGGTTTCTGTTCCGGCCTGACTGGCACGCAGGGTGACGACCGGGTTGTCGGTGTATAACCGCAGCGAGTAGGGACCAGCACTGGTGGTTGGCGATAGCTCATTCTGCACTGCGAAGGTAACCGGCTGCCCCGTCAGACCCGTATACTGGGGGGTGAAGGTCAACTGCCGCGAACCCGCCGTCAGGGTAGCGCAGCTGATGGTGGTTACCCCCGTGATGGCAAAGGGTGCCGTTGGGTTGGCCGATACGCTCACGCTGGCCGTCTGGGTGATGGTCTGCGGGGTTGGCGTAGTGGCATCAGCCACGGTGACGGTGAAGGTCTGCAGACCCGTGGGCAGACCGGTGATGGTGGCGCTGTTGCCACTGACGGTGATGGTACCTGGTCCGCTGAAGGTGTAGCTGAAGGGAGCCGTCCCGCCCGTGACCGTTGCCAGCAGGTTCACCGAGCCAGCCGCTGTTACCTGGGTTGGCACTGCCGTCAGCGTCAGCGCTAATGGCGTAACAGGGCCTACCAGACTTGCCAGGTTGAACCGGGCCGCGATTGGGTAGTGATCTGAAGTCGTATTAACGTAGTTCGGAATTGTGCCGGGTTGCAGTACATAAGCTGAGTTGCCTACGTATGCCGCGTTCAGTTCATTCGATACGGTCAGATGGTCAATGAAGCTGGCTGACGAGGCAAAGGTGTTGCAACCCTGCGTTTCGAGAGGCTGGGTCAGAACGCTGTAGTTCGTTGCATCGGCAATGATCGACGTGTACGACGATGGGCGACCGGCCGCAATCGAGGTGTTGATCTGGTCGTTGTAATCACCCAAGATGACCAGGTTCTCGGTCGAATAATTTGCGTCGAGTTCTGCTTTCAGGTCATCGATATCCTGTTTCCGACGGTTATAGTCAGCCACCGCGCTGCCCGATTTTGCGTGAATGGCAACCGTGTGAATTTTCCGCGTAATGCCGTTGATCGTTACGTTGGCTACAAACATGAATGGCAGACGTCCCGACGACCAGTTGTTGTCTGCTGGGTAGTTGTATTTCCCGTCCAGCAGCGGTTTGGTTTCGGCCAGAATTGGCGTAACGGTTGCCGTGTTATACACTACACAAACTTTCTGCGCCAGCGACGTTGGACCGAAAACGGTACCATTTGATGGGGTCTGATCGCATTCGTTCTGGAAGTAGTACGAGAAACGGTTCGAACAGATGTAACTGTAACTGCCAGGTATGGCTGCCACAGCGGCCTGTAACCGGTTTATGTCACTTACTTCTTCAACGGCAATAATATCGGCTGATAGTTTACCTAGTACGGTTGTCGCGTTGGTTTGTTGTAACTCTTCGTTGGTCGGGCCGAAATTGTTGTAGGGCAGGTTCCCCTGCGGACAAGCGATGACTCCGGCATTGGCCCCGAAGAATTCCATGTTCCAGGCCGCAATGTCCAGCGTCTGATCGCGGTTCAGTTCCGTACCGCCGGTACCTCCGCACAATTGATCTGTAGCCGCCGTAGCACCCGAAATGTCGGACAGAATACGCGGTTGCAGTTGCAGACCATTCGCGCCTGCTGTCGTTGCGCCCGACACGAACCGGTCGCTGATTCCCGTTACACTTACCGGATTCGCTGGGCGACCGGCGTTAGCCAGTGGCGAGTTTGCGCTGATACGTAGCGTTCCCGACTGCCCTCCGGCGGTGATCGTGTAGTTCGTGCCGCCCGTAAACGTAGCGCCTGTGCCGCTGATGGTGGCGTCAGAAACCCTAACCAACTGCCCCTGGTAGTTGGGCAGCTGATCCAGCGTAATAACTTTGGGGGCTGGTACATCCCCGCCCGACACAGCCGTAAATCCGGTTACGCCGTTAACCTCAAGAGCCCCGTTAAAGACTGAAATTGGTCCGCTGACCTGCACCAGATCGCCCAGTTGAACAACTCCTGAATAGTCGGTTCCGGAAGCCCCGCTGTACACCAGAATCCCACCGGTTTCATCCTGCACGTAGAATTGCCGCGAACCAAGCTGATTCGTTACGGTTACCCGACCCATAATGGTAAAGATCTGGCCAATGCCCAGCCGGGCTGCAGCGATGGGCGTAAAGCGCGAATTAACAGTCAGGGTAAAGCTAGTGCTGATCGACAGACTGCCAGGGTCGGTAGCCGTAATTGTGATCGGATACACGCCCGTCGTACTCACGGCACCACTTACCGTTCCGTTCGTAAATGTGAGACCGGCTGGCAATCCGGATGCGGTCAGTGTCAGAACATCACCGTTCGGATCGCTGAACGTATTAGCAGGAATCGTATAACTGAACGCCTGTCCTTCTACTGCCGTCTGGTTTGGAATGGCGTTGGCCACCGTTGGCGGCTGATTTGTTGTTGGAGCCGGATTAACCGTAAACGAGAAGGCCGTGCTGACAGACGCATTACCCGGATCCGTCGCCGTTACCGTTACGGACGAAACGCCAGCCATGGTAGGCGTTCCACCAAATGTGCCGTTGGTAAACGTAATACCGGCTGGCAAACCCGATGCGGTGAGCGTCAGGGTTTCGTTTTCCGGATCGGTAAACGTATTAGCTGGAACAGTGTACGAAAAAGGCAGACCTACCGTAGCCGACTGACCGGGAATGGCATTGGCTACCGTTGGTGCTTGGTTCGGACCGGCAGTGCCGCTGGTTACGTCGCTCCAGGTTGTGCCTACGCGAATATAATCTACGCGAACGGTTGGGGCTGCCGTCCCGCCCCCCTGGCGGAGCGCAATAGTACCTACGGTCGACAGGTCGCTGGCCGTAGTAGATGTTTGCGTCACGGTAGCCGTGGGTTCGGTTTGGCCGACGACTGGTTGAATGAACAGCTCCGCCGTATCGTTATTGCTACCCGCAACAATAGTGTATTTCAGGACAACCAGGTACGTCGTGTTAAAACTATAGGGAGTTGTCGCGTACGTTGGTGCATCATTGGTTTTGCTGATGCCAAACTGAAAACCGCCCGTTGCGCTTTTGACGTACAGTCGGGAAGCAAATGTGCTGCCGATGGTGGCCCCCCCAAAATGGAAGAAATAATCACCGGTTGCCTGCGCGGCCGATACGTTAACAAGCATCGACGCATAAACCGATCCACTCGTCTGTGGGGTAAACGCCCGGTTGACGTCTTCTCCCGATGTAGTGAGCGACGCCGAACCGCCCGATGTGCTCAACCCGGAGTAGGTCAGGTTGGGTGCGGACGCGTTGATTGTGTTTGTGCCGGCTCCACTGTGGGCCGCCCAGCCCTGCAGCGTAAGCGAGTAGGGCAATGTGGTCGCGCCAAAATCTTCGGTCAGTAGCTGCGCCTGCGCCGTGCCGAACGACACCAGAAAAGCCGCAGTGAGCCAGGACCAGAAGTTGGCTAAACGTAGTTGTTGATTCATGAAAAATAGGATTAGTTATTTATCAGCAAAGCTACAACCTATCTGTATTTTGTCATTAGAAAGTGAGTAAGAATAAGACAGATATAACATGAAAAGCCCTGACCAGTCGACTGGTCAGGGCTTTTGAATACGGGCGTAAATTTGAGCTATAAGAAGTAGGGTATATCGGTTAATTAAGATGGGGCATGTTGTGGGCCAATTGCCGACGAACCGTGCTCCAGCGCCGACGCGACACCGGCAGCACTTCGCCGTTGGACAGGTGAACTAGGCCACCCGTGTCTGTACGCTCCAGCCGCTCTACGTACTGGCGATTGACAACGCAGTTACGGTGTAATCGGATGAACCACTCGGAGGGTAGTTTGGGTGCGTAATATTTCAACGTGCGAGGCATCAGCATACGGCGGCCATCGACCCAGTTTAACCAGCTGTAGTTGGCGACTGCCTGGAGGTAAACCAGGTCCTCAACCGGAAACGACTGCCGTCCACTCTCGCGCAGATAAAGTTTGAGTGGGGGCCAGTCAACCGGTGTAGTCCTGTCCGATGAACTGGCAGAAGAAAAGTAGGTCATGGTGCTTAATTTAAGATGTAGTTATGAGGAAAGAACCCAATGAGCTAGTTGATCATTTTGTCAATACAATAGTGGAAATAATATATTTTATGGTCTTTCTCTGGTGTAACAATGGCTATAAAATTTGTAACATTAGTTGTGAATGAATCTATTGGGTAGGTGAATGCGCTCTACAGCGATGCGAATGGAGGAGCTTACAAACGATGTATGATACTCGTTTTATAGCTACATTAAAAAATGAAAAGGGAAGGATCAAGCCATTTCCCGACGACGCTGTTCGATAAATTCAGAGGGCGTCATACGGTAATAGTCCTTGAAGACTTTGGAGAAATAAGCCGGGGTATCGAAACCAACCCGGTCGGCCACTTCAGCAATAGGAGCCCCGGTCATTAGCAAGTCGGCTGCCCGGTGCAGCCGGACAACGCGGATTAGTTCGTTAGGCGTAATGCCCGTCATGGTCTTTACTTTCCGGTTCAGGTGCATTCGACTAATGCCCAGTTCGCTCGCCAGTGACTCGACCCCGAAGCTGGAATCGTCGAGCTTATTTTCCAGAATGGCGTACATCCGATTTACGAACTCGTCTTCCGGCGAAGTACCGACAATGGGTAAATGCCCTTCGCGCAGGAGCTGGCTCCGATAGTATTGCTGCGCCCGTTGCTGCTGATTCAGTCGGTTAAGAACCCGACTCCGTAATTCCTCGGCCCGGAATGGTTTTTCGATGTAATCATCTGCCCCCGCCTGAAACCCTTCCAGCCGACTTTCTTCGGCGGTGCGGGCCGTTAGCAGTATAACAGGAATATGACTGGTAGCCGGGTTTGCCTTGAGCGCAGTACAGAGCTCGTAACCGTTCATTTCCGGCATCAACACGTCGCTGATAACCAGATCCGGCGCTGTGCTGAGAGCCGCTTCCATACCTTCTCGTCCATTGGTGACCCGGTTTACCGACCAGTCGGTTTTGAGAATACTCTGTACGTACTCGGCAATATCGTTGTTGTCCTCAACGAGCAGAATACTGAAGCTGGCTTCTGAACCAGACTTTGGTACCGGAGGCTGGACCGCATCGGGCAAGGGAAGAGACGTAGTATCCGTGGACTGCGCCGGACGATATGGAAGTTCAATAAAGAAAGTAGTGCCCGTACCGGGAACGCTATCGACGCGGATGGACCCGTGCAGCACATCCACTAGCTCCTTAACCAGCGCCAGCCCGATACCCGATCCGCCCGGATGGTTCGCACTGGCCGGTTTACCCTGATAAAATCGGTTGAAGATTTGAACCAGTTCTTTTTCGGAAATTCCCACGCCTGTATCCTGAATACGTAACAGAATTCGTTCGTCTACAGGGCCAGACGGTTCTTGAGATGAATTCGAGGCAATTTTGCTCAGTGTTACGGCGATGGAACCGCCCGCTTCCGTAAATTTCAGTGCATTGGAAACCAGGTTGGTGAGGATCTTGTCCAGCTTGCTTGCATCAAACCAGTACTGCTCATGGGTAAGCTGGTTTTGAACCCATAAATCAATTGCCTGTCGTCGGGCAGTTTCCTGAAACGACTGGACAATCCGATCGACGAACTCCGGTAGATTGCCGACAGTATTGGTAACGGCCAGAGTTCCAGCGTCCAGTTTTGCCAGATCGAGGAGTTCGTTGATTAGCCGGAGAAGGCGATTGGCGTTTCGGTGAACCAAGCGGAGCCGGTTGCGGTGTGTTTCGTCGCCAATTTGGTTCATCACCTCCTCCAGCGGGGCCAGGATTAATGTAAGCGGGGTGCGAAATTCATGCGTAATGTTGGCGAAAAAGCGGTTCTTAACCTCGTTCAGATTCTTGAGCTGCAGGGCTTCCTGCTCGCGCAGTTCAATCTGACTCCTGAGTCGGATCCGGTTCAGCCGGATGCGGAGGTAGAGATAAATAGCACCGATCAGCAGAAGGGTGTAGCCTGCAAATGCCCACCAGGTTGCCCAGAAAGGCGGATGGAGGTCAATAGCCAGTTTATGGGTAACCGGGCTCCAGATACCGGATGTATTAGACGCGTTGACGACGAATGTGTAGGTATTAGGCGACAAATTGGTGTACGTAGCCGTCGGATAATTGCTGCCGTACACCCAGTCCTTATCAAGCCCAATGAGCCGGTAGCGATACTGGATTTTACCGGGTTGATTAAACTGAAGGGCCGCAAAGTCAAAAGCCAGAAAGTTCTGCCAGTGAGCCAGACTAATGTTCGTAACGGCATTGATATCTTCCCGGATGGGAGAATCCGGGTTCGTTGCCCGAACCAGCTGATTGTTGATGTGCAGACCTGTCAGCACAACATTGGGAGCAAAGGTATCTTCCTGAATACGCTCCGGATGGAAACTCGTATAACCGTCAAGGCCGCCAAAAATCAGCTTACCGTCGGGTAAGGCGATGTCATGAAACTGATTAAACTCATCGCTCGGCAGTCCATCATCAACTGTGTAGGTGCAGGAAGCCGACGTCTGGGTCATAAAGCGGCAAAGTCCCCGGTTGGTGCTGAGCCAGAGGTTCCCTTTCCGGTCGGGACGAATACCGTAAATAACGTTGCCGGGTAGCCCTTCTTTTACGCCAAATCGGGTAATTTGCCCCGTGAGTTTATCCAGACGGCAGAGCCCTCCGCCAAACGTACCGATCCAGAGGTGATTATATTTTACCGGGTCCTGGGCCAGACACAGAAGCGCATTGCTGGGTAGTGAGCGCGCACCAGCATCGGTAGCTGACCAGTTGCTTAGTCGTTTGGTAGACAGCTCCGCCTGCAGCAAACCATGGTTTTTGGTAGCCAGATAGATCCGGCCGCCGTCGGCCACCATTGCCTGCACAACGTACGGATTGTTGGCAGGCAGGGGCAACGGGAACGTAGTAAACGCTTGCCGATCGGGGTTGTAACGAGCAACGGCCTGGTTTTCTGAGCCAACCAGCCCCCAGATGTCACCCTGGGGGTCGGAAGCCAGCATGGTCAGCCGGAACGTACTGTTCGCTAACCAGCGAGCTTCAATCCCGGCGGGCTTCACCGGCTCAAACGTTTTTCGGCTGGCATTGTAGCGATAGGGATGCGTATCGGGTCCGCCAATCCAGAGCGTATTTTGTCGGTCAAACTGGTACCGGGTCAGGAACGGATTCTGTTGCCGAATCGCAACGGGGATGCTACTGATGGGAACGCCAAACTGCTGTGTGAGCCAGGTCGTCTGGAAGTTCGTTTCGTACGCCCAGGACGCAAACGGCCGTTTCGTCATGTCATACTTCACGATACCGTCGCCGTTCAGACCAATCCAGCGTACGTTAGAGCGGTCAACCAGGAGGGAGAGAATAGAAAAACGAGCGAGTTTTGGGTCGGCTGGAAGCAGGCTGAGCCCCTCTTCATCGGTGTACTTATACTGATTGACGTAGTCGACCCCCTGTGAGTCTCGGGTAAAAACGATCGGTGATCTGGACGAGACAGGAAGCGGGATGTTCCGTCTTACCCGCCCCAACGATGGGTCAAAAACGGCAACCTGCGTCGGGAAACCCAGCAGGAGTTCTCCATTGGCCCGCTCGTGCAGGGTCAATACGTTATTTTGCGGCAGTCCCTGTGCAATTCGGTAGCCGGTAAACTTGCCCGATTTAGGTTCGTACCGAAACAGACCATCGTTGGCCGCCAGCCAGAGGTCACCCTGTTTGTCGAGCAGAAGTTTATGTAATACCCGCTGGGCGACATCTCCCTGGCCTGGCCAGAAATGCTGGCTGATCTGACCATTTGGATGCAGCCGAAAAAACCCGTTCGTTTGTGTGGCTACCCAGACATTCCCCTGCTGATCGGGCTGAATGCTAACAATGGCGGCCCGGTCCAGTGCTTTCCGGAAGGCGACTGAGTTAGACACCCGCGTGGCCTGGGTCGTGACCGGATCAAAACGATCAATGCTGTTTGTTTCGGTTTGTATCCAGAGTTGCCCCACCTGATCTTCTTTGATACTGGAAATGCTGCTGAACGAAATAGATGAGGTCTGCTGCGGATCATGCGTGAAAATCTGGAACCGAGTGCCATCGTACCGGCAGAGTCCGTCGCGGGTGGCCATCCAGATAAATCCCTGCCGGTCCTGTACGATCGCGTTCACCGTCCCCTGGGGTAGACCATTGCGGACAGTAATGTATTCAGGACTGGGAACAGTTGCCAGAGTCGGCGTAATCTGGCAGGAGAAGACAAGAGCAAGCAGGCCAACAAACCGGCTGACCTGTCTCACATACTGCGTCCGCCATGTACCTGAGCAGGAACATAGGAAGCGTTCAATAGTTGTCTCTCTTATTGACCTATGCATTTATTTCATTCGTTCGCAAGCCGCCTTTCCTATGCATCTCGTTCTAAAAACAAAGGTTAACCAACCGCTTCCTGTTGTCTGGGCGGGTTTCGACCGGACGTTGTTCGGCCAGCTTAATCCACCGTTTCCGCCCGTTAAGGTGAAGCGGTTTGATGGTTGTCAGCAGGGCGATATTGTGCAGATAGAACTTAACTTTCTTCTTTTTCGACAGGATTGGGTGAGCCAAATCGTTGATCAGCAAACAACCGATTCCGAAATTTACTTTGTCGACCAGGGTGTTCGTTTGCCCTTTTTTCTGGCCCGCTGGCACCATCGGCACCGGCTGTTACGCGACCCATCGGGCACCACCGTCATCGTGGACGATATTCACTTCCGCACTCCCTTCTTGCTCGCCGATTTCCTGTTCTACCCGATTATGTGGCTGCTGTTTGCGTACCGCAAGCCAGTTTACCGTCGAATATTTAAGTAAAAATACGAACAGGTTTCCTATAGACTAGCAACACGTAAAAAAGTAATGGTACGGGGAGGAGTGTGAGGTATGGGTCGAAGGATAGTGGGGGTAGGAACTTTCGTTTTTTGATTCATCGGGGACTATACGTGTGGAGCAGCTAAGTGACGAAGTCTCTTGAAAAAAGGATTTTAGCTTACTTCTGCGGAGATAAACTGGAAATACCTAAAGGCGAGAGCAGCCGGGTTGGTATGCTGGAACAACCTGGCCAGCCAGATCGGGGAAAATTCGCTGATAGACTCGTGATTTCTTGCTCTGTTTGATGGGCCAGACGAACGCCTGAGCAGTTTGGGCCAGCACTATATTTTGCCAGAGGTCGTGTGGACAGTACAGCAAGTCTGCAGGAGGGTGCTTTTTGAAGTGATCACTTTACGTTACTTTTGTCAGTACCGTCACTTAATCTGACTGCATGAAACTTCCCAACCTGACAACTCGAATTTTCCTGGGCATGGTGCTCGGTATCCTCATCGGATACTTTTTTCCGGCTACCGACTCGGGCTTTTCCGGGACCGATCTGAACATCCTGTCCAAGATCTTTTTGCGGCTGATCAAAATGATTATTGGACCGCTGGTGTTTTCAACGCTTGTTGTTGGGATTGCTAAACTCGGCGATTTTGGAGCCGTGGGTCGTATTGGCCTGAAAACATTGGCGTATTTCTACTTCGCCACCATTCTGTCACTCATCGTTGGTTTGCTGGTTGTCAACATCATGAAACCCGGTGAGGTCATGAGTCTGCCGCTTCCAGCCGCTGGCACCGACACGGGTATCGAAGTCAAGAAAATGTCCTTCGAAAACTTCATTGCGCACATTTTCCCGACCAGCTTTGCCGAATCACTGGCTACTAACGAAATTCTTCAGATCGTCGTTTTTAGTATTTTCTTCGGGGTGGCCGTTGGCGCTATCGGCGCCCAGGGAAAAGTCATGATTAAAGCGCTGGACGCCCTGTCGCACGTGATGTTCAAAGTGACCAGCTACGTCATGGGTTTTGCTCCATTTGGCGTACTAGGTGCTATTGCAGCCGTGGTAGCGCAGCAGGGACTCGGTATCCTGACTGGCTACGCGTACCTGATTCTCTGCTTCTTCGGTGGTCTGCTTTTCTTTTTGTTCGCCGTTCTGTCAGCCATTTGTCTGGTAGTTGGAATCCCTTACATGGCCTTACTTCGGGAGATTAAGGACGCGGTAGTCCTGTCGTTCAGCACCGCCAGTTCCGAAGCGTCGTTTCCCCAGACGATTGAAGCGTTACGCCGTTTTGGCTGTTCGGAGCGGATTATCTCTTTTGTACTGCCGCTGGGGTATTCGTTCAACCTCGATGGTTCGATGCTGTACATGACCTTCGCTACGGCGTTCATCGCCCAGGCCTACCACGTACCACTCAGCTTTGAGCAGCAGATAACCATGATGCTAACACTGATGATTACCTCGAAAGGTGTAGCGGGCGTTCCCCGGGCTTCACTGGTGATCATTGCCGGTACGATGTCGATGTTCAACCTGCCGATCGAAGGGCTGGCGTTGCTGCTGGGGATTGACCAGGTGCTCGACATGGGACGTAGTGCAACCAGCGTAGCTGGTAATGCCGTGGCTACCTGCGTTATTTCCAAGTGGGAAGGCGAGTTCCGGACCGAGCCCGTCGAGACGGAAGATGCAGTTGTCTGACGTAGCAAGCTCTAAAGAACGAACAAACAAAAAAGCCATGGCCAACCTGTCATGGCTTTTTGCCATTTATGGACGCCGGGGGCTGCTCATCCGAAATTTGGTTGGCACGACACCAACAAAACCCGTAGGTTTGGGCTCGCCTAAACGCTCAAACTAACACCTCTCTAGAATGAATATTCTTGAAACGCATCACATTGTCAAACAGTATGCCGAGCACCGGGCGCTGGACAATGTGAGCCTGTCCGTACCGCAGGGCAGTATTTTTGGTTTGCTTGGTCCCAACGGTGCCGGTAAAACGTCGCTTATCCGGATTATTAACCAGATCACCGCTCCTGATTCGGGCGATGTTTTGCTGGCGGGCGAACGTCTGAATCCCGGTCATATCAAGCGTATTGGCTACCTGCCCGAAGAGCGAGGGCTATACAAGAAAATGAAAGTTGGGGAGCAACTGCTCTATCTGGCGCAGTTGAAAGGGCTGACCGAAAAACAGGCGATGGACAAACTGAAAATCTGGTTTGTCAAATTCGACATCAAGACCTGGTGGTCGAAAAACGTCGAAGACCTGTCGAAGGGGATGCAGCAGAAGGTGCAGTTCGTGGCCACGGTGATGCACGAGCCTGATCTGGTGATTCTGGACGAACCTTTTTCCGGCTTTGACCCGATCAACGCCAACCTGATCAAAGACGAGATTCTGGAACTCCGCGCCAAGGGGAAAACGATTATTTTCTCAACCCACCGCATGGAGTCTGTTGAGGAACTCTGCGATCACATCGCGCTCATCAACCGATCTCACAAAGTACTGGACGGACCCAAGCGCACAATTAAGGAGCAGTTCAAAACGCACACGTATCACGTTGAATACCAAGGCTCACTGGCGATGCTCCCGCCAGCCTTCGAGGTGCTAAAAACCGTACCAACAGAAGACCCAACGTTCTTACGTTCCGACATTCGCATTCCCGCTGACGCGGCCGTCAACGACCTGATCCGGCACCTGCTCGACCGGGTAGCCATTCGTTCGTTTGGTGAGAATATTCCGAGCATGAATGACATTTTCATTCAAGCCGTTGGCGAAGTGCCTACTACCTAAACCCAATCAAACCGGTCTATCCGGCTCCTCACAATGAGAACAATTTTTCTTATTATCAAACGCGAATATCTGGTCCGGGTACGGAAGAAGTCGTTCATTATTATGACGATTCTGGGGCCGCTGTTGATTTTCGGTTTTTACGCGACGATCTTTTGGGCCGCCATCAGCTCCGTCAATCAGAAGAAAGTAGCCGTGCTGGACGAAAGCGGCCGGTTCGTCAATCAGTTCAAAAACGATGACGAAACGATCTATACATACCCGAAAAATCCGCTGCCGTCGGCTAAGAAAACATTCGTGAAAGACGGCTTCGACGCGCTGGTCTACATCCCGGCGAACGTGATCGAAAAGCCTAAGTCCGTACAGATCTTCGCCGAAAAAAGCGTGAGTTTATCACTGCAGAACAAGATTGAGCGGGCTATTTCAAAAGAAATCGAGCAGATCAAACTGCGGGAAGCCGGTATTACGCAGAAGATTATCGAAGACGCCAAGATCAACGTCGACGCACAGACGATCAGCATGAGCGCTGAGGGCGAACGGAACAGCAACGCTACGGCAACGACTATTATTGGGGGCGTCTGCGCTATGTTGATTTATATCTCGGTGCTGATTTACGGTACACAGGTGATGCGGGGAGTTATGGAGGAAAAAAGCAACCGGATTGTAGAGGTCATCATTTCGTCGGTGAAGCCATTTCAGCTGATGATGGGCAAAATTATCGGGGTTGCTCTGGTGGGCCTGACACAGTTTTTGCTCTGGATTGTGCTGACCGTTGGCCTGATGACTGTCGGGTCGCAGTTGATGGGGCAAACCCAGTCTGCCCAGTCAGCCATGGCGACCCGGATGGGTGGCATGCCCGGGCAGGCTGACGTACAGCAGAAGCTGGCGACGGCCGACAACCCCATTGCCGACTTCTTTCAGGCGGTCGAAACCCTCAACGTGCCGTTGATCGTTGGCTGCTTTCTGTTCTATTTCTTAGGTGGGTACCTGCTTTACAGTGCCCTGTTTGGGGCGGTAGGGGCGGCCGTCGATAACGAGACGGAGACCCAGCAGTTTATGTTTCCGATTACAATTCCGATCATTGCCGCCATTGCTTTCTCGCAGTTTGTCGTGCGCGACCCCGACGGACCGCTGGCGTTTTGGACGTCGATGGTCCCGCTGACGTCGCCCATCGTGATGATGGTTCGGATTCCGTTTGGTGTACCCGTCTGGGAGTTAGCACTGTCGATGCTCTTGCTGGTGCTGGGCTTTGTAGGAACCATCTGGCTGGCAGGACGTATTTACCGCGTTGGTATTCTGATGTACGGCAAAAAGATTACGTACCGTGAATTATCGAAATGGCTCTTTTATAAAGCCTGATAGAACACATATAATTAGTAGAGAACAGGAGTCGGGCATTTTTGTCCGACTCCTGCTTTTTCTACCGCTTACGAAATGTAACGTAACGAATTATGGTGATTAGTTGACAGATGAAGAAGCCGGATGTAGTTTACCGGCCAACCGTAACTACATCCTCAAAATCAAATGCTTTCTCGTTTTCAATCGCTGGTACGCGACTATTTTGGCCTGTCGCACCGGGAGGTGCGTGGCTTTCTCGTCTTACTCCTGCTCATTGTTTTCTGTCTGCTGATTCCGTTCGCGTACCGGTTTCTGGTGACTTCAGAGCCCGCCGACACGTCGCTGACCGATCAGCGCAAGCTGGATAGCTTGGTCGCGTTGATGAAAACGGAGGAGGCAAAACAACCCGCTTTCGGCGCCCGTGAGCAGGAGAAAACAACCACCGAACGGTTCAGCGAACCTAAACTTTTCGCCTTTGATCCGAACACGGCCAGCGTAGCCGACTGGCAGCAACTGGGCCTGCCGCGCTGGATGGCCGAACGTATCGAGAAATACCGAAACAAAGGCGGTACTTTTCGCCGGAAAGAAGATCTGCTCAAGATTTATGATTTCCCCGCTGAACTGTATGACCAACTGGAGCCGTACATCACGCTGAAATCGGCATCACCGGCCGATTACGGAAACGCTCACACGGGCCGTCGGCCAGCGTTCGATAGGGACGAAGAACGGGTTGCTAATCGACCCGCCTACACGGAACGCTACGTTAAGCCTGCCCTTCAACCCTTCGACATCAACACTGCCGACACGGCTCAGTTGATTGCCCTGAAAGGCATTGGTGTTACGTTAGCCAGCCGGATTGTTAAATACCGCGATGCCCTGGGCGGATTCTACTCGACCGAACAGTTTCGGGAAGTGTATGGCCTGGACTCGCTGGCGTTGGGGGAATTAACTAAGTTCGGTAAAATTCAGACAGCGGCCCGGAAGGTGGCGATCAATACGGCCAGTGCCGAAGAACTCGACCGGTTCCCCTTTCTATCGCGTCGGCAGGCGCAGACTATCGTGAGCTACCGGGAACAGCATGGCGCTTACACCTCTGCCGACGCCCTGAAGCCGATCCGGCTGCTGGACGCGAAAACCATCGAGAAACTGACACCTTACATCAGCTTTTAAAACTGCAGGGTAGGTTTGACAGGATTACAGGATTATCCATAAGGTCCTGTAATCCTGTCAAAAAAACTTATCGTTTCTGGAGCAGCACTACGTTCTCGACGTGGTGCGTATGGGGGAACATGTCGACGGGCTGGACGCTTGCCACGCTGTACCCCTCGTCAAGAATACCCAGGTCGCGGGCTTGAGTCGCCGTATTGCAGCTGACGTACACAATCCGTTGTGGACCCGCTTTCAGGAGCTGGCGGGTTACTTCCTCATCCATGCCGGCGCGGGGTGGATCGGTGATAACTACATCGGGGCGGCCGTGCTGATCGAAGAACGAGTCAACGAGAATGTTACGCATATCGCCAGCCACAAAGGTCGTATTATGAATGTCGTTTACCTGCGCATTGATCCGCGCATCGGCCACCGACGCTTCAACGTACTCAACACCCACTACGTGCTGCGCCCGGCGGGCCACGAATAAAGCAATTGTGCCGGTTCCGGTGTAGAGGTCATACACTCGTTCGTTACCGGTCAGGCCCGCCCAGTCGCGGGTAACTTTGTAGAGATTGAACGCCTGCTGAGCGTTGGTCTGATAAAATGATTTCGGCCCAACGCGGAACACCAGTGGTTTACCACTGCCATCGTCCATGATTTCCTCGATGTACGGATTTCCGGCCCAGTTGATGACTTCCTGATCCTGGTAACTGTCGTTTTTCTTGGTATTGATGATGTAGTTCAGCGACGTAATCTCGGGGAAGTTTGTCTGCAGAAAGCCCAGCAACGCAGTCAACATCTCCGGTTGATCCTGCGCCACCTGAACCGTAACCATCAGCTGTCCCGACGAAGCCGTCCGGATAATTAGCGTACGAAGAAAGCCCGTGTGGTGTTTCAGATTGTACATACTGACGTCATTCACCCGCGCGTACTCCGCCACCGCCAATCGGATCGCGTTGGAGGGATCAGGCTGCAGATAACACTGGTGAATGGGCAGTACCTTGTCGAAACGCCCTGGAATGTGAAAACCAACCGCGCGTGGGTCCATCGCTTCGCCCGTATGCACTTCGGCGGAGGTCAGCCAGCGGCCTTCGGCGCAGGTGTATTCAAGCTTATTCCGGTAATAGCGGGTCGGCTCGGCGGCCATGATGGGGTGAAAATCGGGCAGGGCTACTTTACCAATCCGGCTCAGATGATCGAGCACCTGCTGGTGCTTGAACCGCAGCTGCTCCTCGTAGCGGATGTGCTGCCACTTGCAGCCGCCACAGGTGCCAAAGTGCTCACAGAATGGATCGGCGCGAACGGCTGAACGTTCAAGAACCTGCTCGGCAACGGCTTCACGGTATTGTTTTTTCTTATTCGTAATTCGCAGATCCACAACATCGCCCGGTGCTACGCCGGGGCCGCCCGTTGGGTTTTCTACAAAAATGACGCCCTCGTCGGTGCGGACAATACACTTCCCCTCGGCTGCCACGGCATCGATCGAAACCGCGTATAAACGTTCGGGGGCTTTATGACTTCTTCTGCGCATGAGTCTCTAAAAAAAACGCTAATTTAGACAGCTATTTTTGGATAGCCTTATTTCTGAAATAAACTCTATATGGAGAAACTGTACCGGAACTTGTGGTTGATGGTGTTGACGGTGGGTCTGCTGCTGGCAGAAGTCCCGTTTGTTCACGCCACGCATATCGTTGGCGGGGAGCTGGAACTGCAGAAATTGAGCTCAACCGGCATCTATACGCACCGGGTTAACCTTAATCTTTACTTCGACAATATTAACGGCGATCCCCGGTCGGACGATCCATATTCGTATGTTGGCATATACAGAAAACGCGATAACTTGTATATCGGGTCTTTGATGCTGCTCCGCCTGAGCACCGAGTGGGTGCAATATACTAACCCAACCTGTGCCACTGCGGCCCGGGTCGAGACGCGGTTAATCCGGTACGGTCTTGATGTTACGCTGGGGCAGGCGTTCAGCGACCCCGATGGCTATTACATGAGCTGGGAGCGCTGCTGCCGGAATGGGACGATCACCAACATCCTAAAGCCGGGCGAGGCCGGGTCTGTCTTTTACCTGGAATTTCCGGCGCTATGGTCGGGAACAACGGCCATCAACAACTCGTCGCCCGTATTCAGCGTAGCCAAGGGCGACTACATCTGCGTCAACCGGCCGTTCACGTTCGATTTCAGCGCCAAAGACCCGGATGGTGACAGCCTGACGTATCAACTGCTAACACCCTATAACGGCTTCAGCACGAACACGCGGACCGGTCAGGCCGATCTCCCTATTACCGATCCGGGCCCGTACCGCCCGATTCAGTGGATAAACGGTATTTCTGAATCGAACCAGATCCCGGGCTCGGTTCCGTTACGGGTCAACGCGCGTACCGGACTGTTACAGGTAACCGCCGATCGGGAGGGGCTTTTCGTGTTTTCAGTGGAGGTGCGTGAGTTCCGGCGGGGTAAACAGATTGGGCTGGTACGTCGGGATTTCCAGTTAAACGTCATTGACTGCCCCCGTAATGATCCGCCGAAACTGCTGCTTAAGGCCGATGGAGCCAAGAGTTTTTATCAGGAAGGAACGGTCCTGACCATGGCCGAAAAAGATACCAACTGTCTGAACCTGTACATGACCGACCCGAACGCGAATCAGCGAATTCGGGTCATTAACATGAGTGGTTCGCTGCCTAACCTGACCCTGGCTCCCGGCGAACTGCTGACCCGAACAGCGAATGACACGCTACAAACGAAATTTTGCTTCGGCCGTTGCGTGGGCGATGGCCGACCCGTTACGCTGATGGTGCGCGTAACGGACGACGGGTGTCCGCAGGGGCTGAGTGATACGTTAACGATCCGGCTGAATATCATTCCCTCGGTCAATAACAAGCCAAAAGCAAGTACAAACCTGACAAATGGCCAGGGACGGGCTACGGTTGGTACGTCCATGTCGTTTACGGCCTTCGGTACCGATATGGACAATGACAACATCACGTTACGGGCCGTAGGGCGCGGGTTTACGCTGGCGCAGGCCGGTATGAGTTTCGGAAACGCGGTAGGGGTGGGGCGTGTGTCGCAACCGTTTACCTGGAAGCCCACCTGCGCGCAGGCCACGCAGTCGAGCTACCTAGTGGATTTTATCGTAACCGATGCTCGCTGTAGTCGAAACCTCAGCGACACCATTACCGTAACACTACGTGCCGACGGACTGCCCAGTCAACCGCCCAGCATCCGTACAACGCTGAGCGGGCCGGTCGTCGATCTGGTTGTCAGTCCGAACGATTCGTCAGGACGCTCGGTATTCGACGTGCTGGGCAACGATCCCGACCGGGACACCTTACTGCTCTCGGGAATCGGCCGTGGTTTCGATATGAAGGCACTGGGCATGACATTCACGAACAAAACCGGCCGCCCAACGCTTCAATCGGCCTTTGCCTGGAAACCTACCTGCGCGCTGATGAATGGCCAGTCAGAAGCCTCGTTTGTCGTCGATTTTGTGGTGGATGATCGGTCCTGCCAGCCGAAACATACCGATACCACGACCGTTATATTCCGACTGCGTGATCCGTCCGTCAGCGCCGAAATCACCGTACCGAACGTATTTACGCCCAACGGGGATGGCATCAATGATTATTTCGGTGTGAAAGACCTACCGGATAACGTCTGTGCGGAACAGTTCAGGTCAGTGGAAGTTTCTAATCGTTGGGGCAAAGTCATTTTTACGTCCACCGACCCGAAATTTCGCTGGTACGGCACCGATACGCCGGTTGGTACCTACTATTACCTGATCCGAACTGACAAGCGAACCTTTAAAGGCCCAGTAACGCTAATCCGGTAACAGCCTAGATGACCCAGAGGTTATCGCGCCGGATAAAGTATAACTTGTTGTGCCACAGTACCCTAAGATACACATCCCGGCTACCCAGAATATTGACTTTATGCCCCTGCCCAATGACGTCAACGACGGGTGCCGCGGCTGAGGGGGCTGTGCGAATGATAACCCGGTCGGTATTCGTGATGCCGGACTGAACGTTGGCGGGTAAGTTCACAAAGGCCAGCAGCACCAGCAGGTAAAAGAACAAAACCCATTTCTGACGCAGTGGCGCGGGCTGACGGCGGAGTCCTTTTAGGATGAGTACAGTGAACACGTAGCCAGCCGGTAAAAGCAGAAAAACAAGAATGTAAACGCCGTACTTTCGGTAAAACAGGAAAAAATAGTTGAGGTCGTCAGTTTCGTAACCCGCCAGGTTGTTGTTTCTGGCAATGTCGTTCATTTTGTGCAGCACAGCATCGTCGGGCTGTCGGTCCAGATAGACCTGCAGGAAATAAAGCAGGCGGGGGATATTATCCTGCTGTTCATAAGCACTGGCTAATTTCAGCAACATGGTATTGGTTGCTTCGTAGCCAGCGGCCAGCACCTTTTCGTACAGCTGCGCGGCACGGGCCTGATCGCCAGTGGCAAACAGCGAATCGGCCTGGCTGATCAACGTTGGCGAGGCTGCCCGAAGGGGAGAGCTACCGAACAGAAACAAAAAAAATAGACTTATTTTAAGGGTGAATGCTTGCATTGATAAAAACAAGGCTATACTTTTGCACCACAATTAACGAAAGCGCTTTTCATCATATAAAGGTAGCACGTTAATCGATCTGGTAGCTCAGCTGGTAGAGCAATACACTTTTAATGTATGGGTCCTGGGTTCGAATCCCAGCCGGATCACAAAAAAAGCCGCTAATCAGCGGCTTTTCTCGTTTAATATCGTTCGGTTTAGAACGGCAGATCATTGCTTTCGTCGTCAAAGGCAGAGTTGAACTGCTGCGCACCCGATGGCTGGCTCTGGGCAGCTGGGCGCGACTGAGGCTGTTGCGCAGGCCGAGCCGGAGCGCTATAGCCGACACCGCCATTATCGTCGGTAGCTTCGATCCGGAAGGCCCGGAGTTCGGTGTACCAGCGTTCGTTGTATTCCCGCGATTCGGCACTGAACGTCGCCTTGAGCGTATCGCCATCCGCAAACTGTTTCAGGTCGTTGGCTTTTTCGCCCCAGGCGGTCATACATACCTTTTTAGGGTATTGGCTGTCCATGGTTTCGATCACGAAATCCTGCTTGTTCCAGGGGCCATTCTTACCTTGTCCCGTAACTTCGGGCAATACTTTTATAAGTTTTCCGACTAATTCCAGTGCCATAATCTAGTGGTCTTTTGTCATTGATTTGGAAAGATAAAAGTACGAAAAAATGCCTGGTTTCGGGCATTTTTTCGAGGAAAAGGAAAAAAAGATTAGCGCTCGAATTTGTGATAAGGAACGCAAATGACTATGTTTGCACCCGCAAAAACACTCTTGGCCACGTGGTGAAACTGGTAGACACGCCATCTTGAGGGGGTGGTGCTTCACGGCATGGGAGTTCGAGTCTCCCCGTGGTCACTTATCAAATGCCTGTAAATTTTTGATTTGCAGGCATTTGTGTTTTTGGTGCTATTCATTTTAGTACTGCTAAGTGAATATTAGGTAATGAAAATTAGATAGTTAAGTGGTTGGGAGTGGCAGGGAAAGTTATCAAATGGATGATGCAAAGGTCGTATGAGTTTATGTACTTTGGGCCGAACATGATTAACCATTCCATTATGTCAACCAATTTTATCAAGTCTCTTATACTTCTTGTTGGGCTGAGTGCCGTCTTTGGTGCTTGTACTGATCACCGTCAAGGGGAGCTGGCTCCCAATCGCTTACGGCTCAAACGTTCTATCAGTACGTATGCTAATTTCCCTGGCACCACTGAATTTTCTTACGATAGTTTGGGCCGCGAATCAGGATTTACGTACGGTAATTTTAAAGGGAGCTTTACTTATAATATTCGGGGACAAGTCGCGACGTACATCAATGCTGGTCCCGTAATCAGTGTTGTAAATGGCTACACGAACTACGAAGGCGAACGTAATGAGTTCATCTATGACTCGCCTACTGCGCTTAGAATTATCAGTAATACTTTAGTTGCATTGGCCGGACGATATTTGCCAGACCGTGAATTCACTCGGCGTATTTATAATTATACGTTAGATGGGCAAAGTAAGCCTTTAGGGCAGTACAACACCGGTCCTATTTTAGGCGGACAAGATGTTCGTTCGTCATCGTATGCTTATCTAGGAGATAATATAGTAACAGAGAAAGTCTCTAACTGTGGACGTTGCTATGAAACTACTGCTACCTATCAGTTTGACGACAAGCTGAATCCACTTTACGGATTAATCGGTCCCGGGATAACGGAAGTACAGCGTTCTAGCCGCAACAACGTGATCAAATCTGTCCTTGCTGATGTGGGTCGGCCTGATATAGAATCAATTACCACGTACGAGTATAATACACAAGGTTTGCCAACGAAAGCCACTTCGTCAACAGGTGAGGTTCGATTTGAGTACGAGCGTTACTAGAACTAATAGGTGGTTTCGCTTAAGCCCAGATCAATACTGATCAGCATACTACGTCCGGTTCTGAAAGCTATTCGGACGATTTATCCAGTAAAGTCGACAACATTAAAAGTGTCTGTATGGTTGTATTTCAGGCGGGGAGTCGTGGCATAAGTTCTTCTTGTTGTCACGTCCCGTTAGCAGTAAACAACTATAAACAAGACACGTTATGGCATCCTTAACTGATCGAATTGCCGATTTTTTCAGCGGCAATGATTCGTCCTCGGACGAAGGACTAAGAGATTTATTTATTAGTGAGCTGAAAAGCATTTACTACGTCGAAAAAAAGATCGTTGACGCGCTGGGTGAGCAGGCCGATGCCAGTACGACCGACGAAGTACGTAACGCCTTTCTGCAACATCAGGAAGAAAGCCGGGTGCAGGTAGAACGGCTGGAAGAAATCTTCCGGATTATCAGCATTGCCACCAGTGAGCACACTACGGCTGCGATCAATGGCCTGATTGATGACGCAGAGTCACTGATATCGACTACTGAAACCGGCTCGCTGACGCGGGATGCCGGTCTGATTATTGCCGCGCAAAAAATCGAACATTACGAGATTGCAACCTACGGCTCGCTGCTGACGCTGGCTGACGTACTGGGTTTTGATCAGTCGGCCGAGCTGCTGGCTAAAACGCTGGAAGAGGAAAAAGCAGCCGATCACAAGTTAACGGCGCTGGCCGAAACCTTCGTGAATCGCCGGGCTAAAGATGAAGATAACCATCCGGGTAGCCACCACGCCAGCCGGGAGCCGATCGTTGATCCGCAGATGGACGTAACGGCGGGCGGACCACTGGGCGTGTAAGCGTAGGCAAATCGTGTATAAACTAAAAGCCTTCCGGTCTGACCGGAAGGCTTTTAGTTTATACAGAACCCTTCAGTTATGCGTTATCGCTTAACTCGGGGTCAGGCTCCGTGCCGTCGTTATTACCCAACGCGTCGCCGTTACCGTAGTTATCGGTATCGGCTTGCATGTTGGGGCTGTCGGAAACGGCACCCGTGCCATCCATATTCGCCCGTTTCTCGGCTTCGTCGGTTGGCGTTGTTGGTACCGTATGGGCATCCCCTGACAGATCGGTGGGGTTGTAATCTTCGTTGATCATGATGCTTTCATCAGGCGTTTGCGCCGGTCCACCGGTTTCGGGGCGGTACGTTGGCGTGTTCTGATTAAGCATGGCATCCTGATTAGTGCTTTCCATAATGTTGAGTGATTAAAATTTGATACTAGGATTTAGTTTATCCGCGAGTAAATACTTCCCATAAACGGCTGTAAAGTTTTTGAGCGTGCGTCTTTACGTCATTGTGCGACGCATAGAGCGAAAATGGCTTGAATTGGTTCTCGGCCGTTGGCAGCGGTTCTACCTGAATCGTACGACCTGCGTTCCATCGACCAGCCAGCCGGCGTACGTAGCCCGTCAGGCGAATACCCGCGTCGACCAAATCAACCTGTACTGTATCCGGGTAGTTGGCGGCTGCCAGCTCTTCCGAAAAACGCTGAAACTGACCTGCATCAAACCACGATAAAGGCGGCATCTGGTAACGCCGGTCTTTGCGATCTTTCCGGAAGAAAAAATGAACGGAAAGCAGCGACTTATCGGCCAGTCGCTTGGTGGTAACCTGTAGATCAATAATTTCCAGCGGAGCTGCTTCCGGAGCAGCAGCAAAATCAATATTCATGTTATGGGGATATTAAACGTAGTGTATAAACCAGTTGGAAAGAGACGATGTTTCTAATTTAGACGTAAATCATTTTGCGGGTCATGCCCCCGTCAACGGTAAAGTTCTGACCGGTAATGAAGTTATTTTCCGGTGCGGTCAGGAATAAAATCACACGGGCAATGTCGTCCGGCTGACCTACCCGGCCGGCGGGATGTTGCTCATGATCTTCGGGGCGAAGTTCTTCGGGTTTGCCCTTTTTCTTAAAGGCCGATACGTCGATCCAGCCGGGGCTAATGCAGTTGACCCGAATATCGGGGCCCAGGCTCATGGCGAGCGAATGCGTCAGAGCAAAAATCCCTCCTTTGGAAGCCGAGTAAGCAAACGTATTGGGCTCGGACTGGAACGCCCGGGTCGAACACATATTAATGATGCAGCCCTGCTGATCTTTCAGGTACGGAGCCGTGTATTTAGCGCATAAAAAGGAACCCGTCAGGTTAACGCCAATGCCATGGCTCCAGTCGTCGAATGTAAACTCTTCGAGAGGCTTTTCGTCCATAACGGCTGCGTTGTTGATCAGGACGTCAAGCTGCCCAAAGTGGCCGACAGTCTGTTCAACGGCTTGCTGAACATCGGCCTCGCTGGAGACGTCGCAGGCTACAAAAAGAAGCTGACCGGGGGTAGCGTCGAAAGTTTTCTTTGCTTCGGCAAGCGCTTCTTTGTCCGATTCCCAGATGGCGACCCGGAACCCATGGGTCAGGAGGTAATGCGCCGTGACGCGGCCGATGCCCTGGCCACCTCCGGTAATAATTGCGGTTTTCATACGATTGAGCAGGCTATATAATCGCGCAAAAAACAGCAAATACTAACACAAGCCTTCGTTATCAGGTTAGGTAAGCCGTAACTTTATCGAACGGACTTTGCTTGCTCCATGCTTCAGATTGCGTTTTCGCCGGAATACCGGCTTCGATTACCGGAAGGCCATCGGTTTCCGATGCTGAAATACGAGTTGATTTACGAGCAGTTGCTTTACGAAGGGACCTGCTCGGAAGCTAATTTCTTCCATCCCGCCCCCGTCGATGACCACTGGGTGCTGGGTGTCCACACGGCGGAGTACGTTCACCAGCTTAAAACCCGCACAATCGACCCCGCCATGATGCGCCGGATCGGCTTTCCGTTAACAGCCGAGCTTATTCATCGGGAGTGGATCATTACGCAGGGCACCATCGACTGCACCCGGAAGGCCCGTCAGGACGGCGTTGCCATGAATGTAGCGGGCGGGACACATCACGCCTTTCCGGATCGGGGCGAAGGTTTCTGTATGCTCAACGACGTGGGCGTCGCTGCTCATTATCTGCTCGAAACGGGTCAGTCGAAACGGATCCTGGTCATCGATCTGGATGTGCACCAGGGCAATGGAACTGCCGTTATGTTTCAGCAGGAACCGCGGGTGTTTACGTTCAGTATGCACGGCAAGGATAACTACCCGCTGAAAAAAGAGCAGTCGGATCTGGACATAGAGCTGGCTACGGGGACGGCGGATGAAGTTTATCTCAATACGTTATATGATACGCTGCCCGGCCTAATCCGGCGGGAAGCACCGGACTTTTTGTTTTTTGTATCGGGTGTCGACATTCTGGGGTCAGACCGACTGGGAAAAATGTCTGTAAGTCGGGAAGGGTGCCTTCAGCGGGATACGTTCGTATTTGAGCAGGCGAGAAAATATGATCTGCCAATCACCGTGTCGATGGGGGGCGGTTATTCGCCCCGGCTAGTTGACATCGTCGAAGCACACTGCAATACATTTCGTGTTGCGAATAGCCTGTATTTCTGAGATTTAACTAAAACGAAAAGCCGATTGCCAGACCAGGTCAGAGCAATCGGCTTTCGTTGCCTCGAAGAGGCAGTAGTGTGGAGAGAAGCATGACAAAGTTTCACCCAAAAAGCGAGGACGACAATACCCGGATCCGGGTATATTGAGTGGATATAATCAAATACCGGCCTCTATCGCAAAACGAACCAGCTCGGCAATAGTGCTAATACCCAGTTTTGCGTGAATGTTCTTCCGGTGGGTATCGATCGTGTGCGCGCTCAAATTCAGCCGTTCAGCAATTTGTATGCTGGTAAACCCCTCCTTCAATAGCCGAATAATGTCCACCTCGCGCGGGGTCAAGCGGTGCTTACGCAGGAATACGTCATCAGTATGATTGGCATACTGCTTTAAATCCGACAGTTTTGGGTCGAAATAAGGCTGGCGTATTGCCACGGCGCGTATGGCGGTCAGTAACTCCGAACGGGTGGCTGTTTTCAGCATATACCCCAAAGCGCCCGCTCGCTTAAAATCATCAATGTACCGTTGCTCACCGTACATGCTCAGAATCAGGATGCCCTGATCCGCAAATTCGGCGGTGATCTGACGGGTCAGGGCAAGCCCATCCAGTTCGGGCATGTTAAAGTCAATCACCAGAACATCGGGACGCAGTTCGGTAATCTGCTTCATAGCCTCGCGGCTATAATAAATCTGCCCGACCACCTCAATATCGGGCGCTTCATTGAGCATCAGCCGCAGCCCATCGTTGAATAGACGATGGTCGTCAATGATCAGAATGCGGATCGGGAGCGGTACTGGTTGCATCGTATGGAATATTGAGTACTACCGTGTAACTGTCAGCATTGCTGTCGATGGTCAGCTCAGCCTGCAGGTACTCGGCTCTGTAGGTTATATTTTTTTGACCAATTCCCGCCGGTGTGGTAACTGTAGCTTGTGTAATAATTGGTTCACCACCAAGGGGTGTCTGTACTTCAATCATCAGTTCCCGGGCGTGATACCCTAACTGGATATAAGCAATTCCAGTGCCTGCGTGTTTCTGGGCGTTCTGCATCAGCTCGGCAATGATCCGGTAAGCAACCAGTTCCCGTTCGGGCGTGAGTCGCCTGACGGTGCCGAAGAGGATAAACTCAAAATAGATTTTTCCCGACCGATTGACCTCGTCGACCCGCTGGGCGACGACATCCGACAGCGAATATTTGTCGAACTCAACGGGCATCAGATCGTGCGTAATGGTACGCAGGTCACTGCTGGCTTTATCAACGAGCGAATAAGCGTGGGTCACGTTCGCCAGCTCGGCTGGTTCACTGACCTGTGTCTGCGCACGTTCCAGAATCCCCTTGGCGGCTGCCAGCGTATTGCCCACATCGTCGTGCAGATCGCGCGCAATACGTTTACGTTCGTCTTCCTGCGTAGCGAGCGTATTTTGCAGGAGTTGCTGCTGCTGCGCCAGCTCTTTACGGTCGTAGTAATTGACGCCAAAGGCAACCGTACCTAACAGCAGCAGGAGCAGCAATGCCCAGAACCACCACCGCTGCCAGAACGGCGGCTCTATAAGAATCTGAAAGTGCGTAGCAGGCGTAAACCGGCCGTAGGCATCGAGCGCCCGGGCCTGAAACGTATAGGTGTCCGGCGGTAGATTGGCGTAACGAACTACGTTTCCTTCGCTGAGCGGAACCCAGTCGGGATTAACGCCCGATAATTTGTAGAATAGCTGGTTCTGCCCATTGCTGTAATAATCCAGAGCCGCGAGACTAATGGAGATTGTTCGCTGGTTGTAGTCAAGCGTGATCTGCTTCGTCTCGCCCGGAACCGCTCCATTTTTATAGGGCTGATCGTTTACCCGAAAATCAACGATACGCACCGGAGTTACTGCCTGATCGCTGGTCAGCAGCTCCGGTGAAAAATAATCCAGCCCGTGCACACCTCCGAAATAAAAGATTCCCCGTCGGCTGCTGAGGGCAGCTACGCTATTATACTCGCGGCCTTTGGTTGCCACCACAGGCCGGATCACTTGCCTATCGGGGGAGAACTTAGCCAGACCATTGTTCGTGCTCAACCAGAAAATTCCCTGTTTATCGGGCAGGAGGTTATAGACTACGTCATCGGGGAGGCCATCATGTACAGTATAGGTACGTAATACCCGGCGGGTTTTGGGATCGAACTGAACCAGACCACGGTCGCTGCAGAGCCACAGGCAGTGCCGACTCGGGTCGGGATGGACGGCCATGATATTATATCCCGCCAGTGTTACGTATTGCTGGCTCAACCGGCCTGGTTCGTATTTATACACGACCAGATCCTGATCGCGCCGGGACGCGTAGAGCAAACTGGTGGCTGGATCGAAGTACAAAGTCCCGAAGTACGTATTACCTGAGTCAAACCGGCTAAGTTGCTTCAGGGCTGCATTGAGCAGGAAGAGCCCGCCGTAGGAAGCCAGCACGAAATGCCCGTCGGGTAGTTCGCAGATGCCACGATTATACTGACAATCCTCATCCTTACAGAGTGGATCGGGTAATTCGATGAATCGATCCTGCTCCGGGCTGTATTGCAGTAACCCCTGTAGGCTGGTAACCAAAAGCCGCCCGTCGCGGGTCATGGTGATCTGTCGTACGTTTCCCTGGTTTCTGACGCCTTTATCCGCCAGGTAAGCTTTAAAAATGCCCGTTCTGGGTTCATATCGACGAATACCCCCATCGGTGGTGCCGATCCAGAGGTAGCCTTGCCGGTCTTCGCACAAACCCCGGATCGGGTGGGTATTCAGGTCAGAAACGTTGAAGGGGTTGTCCGAAATGGTAGAGACCGTACGGGAAGTGGGGTAGAGAATGTCGACCCCGAACGGGTCCGCGTTTACCCAGACCAGTCCCAGATCATCGACATAGACACGGGCAATCTGATTCGTCAGGAGCGAAGTTGCTGTCACTTGTCCGTTACCGGGAGAGATCGTTTGCAATACTTTTTGCTGGTGGGGCGAATACTGCCACAAACCGGCGCCCTCTACGCCCAGCCACCAGTTCCCCTGCTGGTCTTCGTCGACACTGGCTATGCGGTAACTATTCCGGTCGAGGGGGAGGGGGTGGTAACGCACCAGTTGGGTGAGGTGCTGATCAAACTCCAAAACGCCCTGTGACCCCGCCAGGCAGTAGTGTCCCGTACGACGACTCTTGAAAAGGCATTGAAAGGTCTGTTGTTTAGGGAGCGTAACCGTGGTCGATGATTTAACTAATTGATCGGCTGGGCTACCGGTGAAAAATGATCGGGACTGGCGCGTCTTATAATCATACTGAACTAATCCGGAGGGTAACAGATACGTCAGCGTATGCTGCTCGGGCTGGTGAATGATCCACTGGAGGGCAATACTGAATTTGGGTTTTATCGTCGGTTCGATACTGGTTTTCCGACCGGTTCGAAAATTCAGTCTGACCACGCCTTCGTAGTTGCTGCCGTACCAGACCGTCGAATCGTCGGCGTAAAAAGGGGCCTGTAAACTCGGAATCCGCTGGCCTTTTGCATTGGTCGCGTAAAAACGTCGGAAGGAATTCGTTCGGCGGATGTACTGACTAAGGCACTCTTCGGTACCTACCCATAGATCGCCCTGTGGCGTTTCGACCAGGCCCCGGACTTCACCCTTGCCAATTGTCGTGGAGTCCTGCTCATCGAACCGGTATACTGCGAAGTGGCTGCCATCAAAGCGATTCAGGCCATTCTGGCTGCTCATCCAGACGAAACCGCGCGAATCTTTCAGAATATAATAACAGGAACCCTGCGACAGTCCATCGTGGGTAGTGAGGTGGCGAATCGAGAAAACTGCCTGCCCTGAAGTGAGAATTGGACTCAACAGTAAAAGGATAAGCCACCGCATGAGTTAGATCTGATAGCGCTTAAAAACTTAAAGGTACTTGCTCAGATGAATTTATGACAGCTGAGAACGTAGTATTTTGCGGCAGATAACCTATTGGTAGTAATCTAGTTGGTAGTTTCGAGTAGGTAGATTTGATTAACCTGCTTATAAACCTAGTACGTTTACGGCTGAAATAGCCAATTCTGTTAATCCGCGAATGAATCAGTAAACAATGAAGCAGAACATTATCAAAACCCGCCTTCAGAATAATCAACCCGTATTGGGAATTCTATCCAATAGTGCTGACCCAACCATTGCCGAACTCTGCGGCTTTTCGGGGCTGGATTTCTACGTTATTGACGCCGAACATAGCCCAGTCACCACGGCCCAGGTGCCAGATATTGTTCGGGCCTGCGAAGTGAGCGGCATCACGCCACTCGTGCGGGTTCGCGGAAACGAACCTAAATTAATCGCCCAGTTTCTGGATGCTGGAGTTATGGGACTATTACTGCCGGGGGTACGTACCGTTGCCGATGTAGAAGCGCTGGTTAATGCGGTTAACTATCCGCCCGTTGGCTTCCGGGAATTAGGTCCCGTGCGGGCGGCCGATTATCTACAGGGAGACATGAGCCAGGGTGATTATATGAATTTTGCCAACGAGCAGCTGCTGATCCTGCCCCAGCTTGAAACAGTGGAAGCCATTGAGAATCTGGACAGCCTGCTGGCCTCGCCGGGGATTGACGGCTTCATTATTATGCCCCGCGATCTGGCCATTGCAATGGGACATTACGACGGGCCGGGTCACGATGAGGTAAAGAAAACAATCGGTAATGCCGTTGACAAAATCAAAAAAGCGGGTCTTGTCGTGGGTACCACAGCGGCTACGGGCGATCAGGCAAGAGTGCTGGTAGAGCGCGGGGTACTGTTTTGCCTGAATTCGTTGGCTGGTATGCTGAAAAGTTCGGCTGGTGACTTCATGCGGGGCCGGAACTAGGCCATAAAGCAGAGTATACAGCTGGTGAATCAGTAGAAAATTTTTTAAAGAATATTTTCCTTAAAAAAAGACGGCTTCTTTGAGAGAAACAACACAGTCATTGGAAGAGGCTGTAAATCAGGAAATATAGCAAAACGAAGAATTTTTAGACAATAATTTAGGATTAATGTCTGATTAAATAGTGTAAAACGAACAATGTAGATTGAAATTTATCATATGCTTAAAATTTGTTTTCAAATAAATGCATTATGCCTATAATTGGCCGCTGAAAGGCACTTTAGCATGCCGCAGAGACCAATACTAACCGGGAAAATTCCAACGGTGAACTATTAATCGGGGTCTCGAAACAATCGAGAGGTTTGTTTGCTTATAGGCAATAACCGTTGATTGCAAACAAAAATGGGGAAGGTCGGTTGACTAGAGTAATTTGCGGGAGCCATCGAGAAAAGCACCGCAAACGAAGTAAGCTGACCGATGTTACTTTCTGATCTGGCTCTACCGAAGAACCGATTACCCAATCAGGCAGAATTTGACAAGTGTTATTATGAGTTTTTCAGAATCGAAAAAAAAAACTGGCAAGCCCAATTACACGACTGTAATCCGGTTTTTCAGCAATACGTATCTGAAAAGAAACCAATTAGCGGAAAGAAGAAAGAAAATCTACTGTTTTAGTGGATTGACCGTTCCCTAAGTTTCCGTGCCTGACCTTGGGAGAATAAAAGTTTAGTTAGAAAAATTGCGTCCAAATTAACTCAATGAATATGCGAACATTTATCCAACAACACCGCATGCGGATGCTGGCTGGACTCGTGTTGCTAGGTTTTGCAATGCCTTCCGTTAGCCTTGCACAAGAGGCTGACACCGTCCGGCAGAGTACAGTTCAACCTGCCTCACGCTCAACCGGGCAACGGGAAAACATTTACCGGTTAGGAAAAGGCGTTTACACCGACACGTTACGTCGGGACGAATTCAAGGCTCAGGCAAGTGACGTTGCCGAACTTGATGACTGCGACACGACTTTCCAGACATTTATTCTTGTTCGGCGGCTGTCACCCTGGCGGGTTGGTCTGTTCGCGGGACCCAACTTTGCGTATTGCGGTACCTGGGAAAACACCTTCGGGCCCGTTCGGCGTGACAACTCGCTCTACAACGGAGCTGGTTTCAACATCACTGCTAACATCGATTACTACTTTACGCCGGCTACCCGTCGGTTGCGTTTCGGGGTAGGAACAGCCTTTGGTTACCAGAACTACATCACCCGGGGCGTTTATCGGGATTACCTGTATGGATTAGCTCAGAATTCGCTGGGTGCAAGCCAGGGTCAGGTAACTATCCGGCAACGTGCTTCTGAAGATATGTTCCTGACGGTCGGACCTGTTCTGGCGTTCACGGTTGCACGTAGCCGCCGAAACCCAGACGCAACGACTTTCATCGAACTGGGCCTCCGGGGCGGTCTGTTCCGTACCGAAGCTGCAACGATTTCGGCATCTGTTCCGTCACAATCAGATCGCCTGGTACGTACAGTTAACCCAAGCTCAAACCTCTACCATCCAGGTGGAATCCTGTCGCTGGGCGTATTCTTCCCAGTAGGTAACAACTGGAACATCGGTGTGCAGGCACAAGGGTTCTACACTCGTCTGAACTACCTGATCGTTAACGGTCTTCAGGATCAACTGTATGAATTCAGCCGGAAACATGGTGGTTTCAGTGCTGGTATCGCCGTTCGCAAAGGCTTCATCCAGAAAAAGCTGATTCCAAAAGCACCAACGGTCTGCCCAACCTGCGATTCGATTCCCGAGCTGAACGTAATGTTCAACAACGCATCGCTGAAAGGCACGTCACTGGCTTATGTTGACGAAACGAACGCAGCCCAGTCGGCTCCGGTCAACACAGCCGCTACAGCTCCAATGATCAGCTGGCGCAGCACGACTCCGAATCCAAAGAACGAAACGTTCACGGCCCGCCTGTACTACCGTGCTGACTCGGTCGTAGCTGGTGCTACTGCTAACGATCAGGTTATTGCTCAGGTGGAAAACACAACTGACACGTCCCTGCCATTCCCTGCTGAATATTTCTCGGGTGGTCAGATCGTTCCAGGGTTCTACTACGTCACGGTTCACAATCAGCAAACGGCGAAATGTGGTACCTGTATGAGTGAAGTCGCTACGACGAGCTTTGCCAGCATCCGGCCAAAAGCTACGGCTGAGTGCGAATACCGTCACCGTCTGGAACGTCTGGAAGTGTACTACCGCACGCCATACACTCGCGAAGTTGCTAACGTATGTTACTGTAACGGTACCATCACCTCGGTTGGCGATACGGTTACCCGCCTGCGCTACCGCAGCCTGAACCGCCGTCTGGCAACCAGCGCTATCGAATTCGATACGAACACGGTTATCCTGAACCTGCGTGATCTGCCAGGCGATCTGGCTCAACAGCTGCAGGCTGAGAAGTCGAAAATTGAAAGCGGTGCCGCAACGCGCTACAAAGGCCGTCGGGTACGCCCACAAGTTCAGTACTTCCGCGCTGTGTTCTCGGTTACGAAACTGCCTTGCAACGGTCAGCCTGAGCAATCAGTTGGTAGCTTCAACACAACCATCAGCGACAATACTTACTCGATCACTGATCTGAAGCCGCTGACGGATGAGCAAAAAGCGAAAATGCTGGCTCCGCCTGCACCAGTGAAAAAACGGGCAACCCGTCGTCGCTAAGAGACGAGCGTTGATCGAATAGAAAAAAGAAAGCCGGGAGCAAACGCTCCCGGCTTTCTTTTTTTGTGGTATGGTGCTATGTGGTTAACGTACTACTGTATAAACTATCGGTTCAGATCATGCAGGGTCTGCAGGTGTTTTTTCAGCAACGATTCATTCGTCATCTGCGCCTTTATCTGGTTCAACTGTTCAGCTGTCAGGCTTGACTTTCGGCTAATCACATCGACGCCTTCGGGTGTGAACAACGTTTTTGAAAACCAGATGACCGCCCATTGCCCTTCGGGGTCCAGCATAGCAACACGCCAATTGCTACGGACCAGACTGAGTAATCCTTTGCCACGCCACACAAATGCCGCTGGGTTGTGCTTGTCCTGATAATCGTAGCCAGTCAGAGTTTTCTGTTTACCTTTCTTTCTGTACTTGACCTCATCCAGCAGAACCGGTACATCCGCCTTTTTATCTGTTAGTGAATACGTAAACGTCGGGTCGAGTTTATCGCCTTTGAGCCACATCGGGAAATTGGTGCTACAGATAAACCAGGTGCCAACCAGTGTCGAAATAATATTCATGTGACTCAGTGCGTTTCGGGTACGGTCAAACTGTGGGCGCCGAACAATTGGCTCAGCATGCGTATAAACTCGGCCTGTAAGGGGGCCTGGATCGTGACGCTTTCATTCGTGAGAGGGTGAATGAACTGGATTTGAGTGGCATGAAGCAACATGGTATTCATGCCGAACTGCTCCAGAAAGAGTCGATTCTGTTTGTTGCAACCGTGCGGACGATCGCCGATGATAGGGTGCAGGATATGAGCCATATGCTTACGCAACTGGTGCATCCGGCCCGTAGCAGGAGTCAGCTCAACCAAGGAATAGCGGGAGGTTGCGTGTTTGCCAAACGGAATCGGTACCTCGGTCCGCTGCACTGTTTTCAACGAAGTTAATGCCTCCTGTACTGTACCATCATCGCGTCGGAGGGGATAATCAATCGTCTGCTGGTCGGGCGTATAACCCCGCACAAGAGCCAGATAGGTTTTGCTCACGGTACCAGCCGCGAATTGCTGCTGCATGAGCGAATTCATTGTTTCGTCCAGCGCAAACAGAAGCACACCGCCCGTTTTTCGATCCAGGCGATGCACCGGGAAAACCCGCTGGCCTAGTTGATCGCGTAGTAGCTGAACCGCAAACTCGCTGGCGTCACTAGCTATGGGAGAGCGATGAACGAGCAGGCCGTGGGGCTTGTTGATGGCGACTAAATCCGCTGATTTGAAGAGAATGGATAAGTCCGTGGACTCAGAGGACATAAAAATGGTGTTGTTACGTACGGAAAACCCGTCTGGCGTAACAACACCATAACCTTACTTTTTAGTTGAGGACGTAGCGGTTTTTGTGGGTCGGGCTGCGCCATTGTAGCTAATCCGGAATAGGGTTCCGTTCATATCGTCGGTGACGTACAACGACCCGTCCGGTCCCTGGGCCAGGCCACAGGGGCGGTGCTGCACAGGACCGGTTGGTTTCGCGAGATCTGTGCCGGCAAAATTGTCGGCGAAGATTTCCCAGTTGCCCGATGGCTTACCATTTTTGAACGGAACAAAAGCCACAAAATAGCCTTTCTTCAGTTCGGCGGACTGGCTATGGAACGCAACAAAAGCCCCATTGCGATATTTTTCTGGGAAAGCGGTGCCGGTATAGAACAGCAAGCCGTTCGGACCGAGGTGGGCCGGGAAAGCTGCCGTTGGCTTGATGTAGGAGGGGTCGCCGGTTTTCTTGCCGTCGCCACCGTATTCGGGAGCCAGGAACTGTTTTTTCTGAATATGGTCGTAATACGTGTATGGCCAGCCGGCATTGTCCCCCTGGTGGACTTCATACATCGTTTCGGCGGGGAGTTTCGCGCTCTGGTCAGGGGTATAATACTGGGGGTAAAAATCATGGAATTGCCCCCGGCCGTGCTGCATCACAAACAGTGAATTCGTTTTGGTGTTCCAGTCCAGCCCCACCACGTTTTTCAGTCCGGTTGCGTAACGACTGCCGTCACTGAATTTCTGATCGGCGACATTCGCTTTGAACTTCCAGATACCAGCCGCCGAGTCCAGCAGGGGGCAGGGCATCATACCTTTTCCCGTACCCGGTTCCCGGCAGGCATCGTTATCCGATGCGATATTGACGTAGATATTATTTTGGTTGTCGACCGCAATGGATTTGGACTGGTCGCGTTCCTTCACGCGTAGACCCGAAACCAGTTTCTCGGGTTGTTCAGGATTAATGACTTCTTCCTTGTCGTTGAGCTTATACCGGTAGATGCTGCTGTTTGACGAGGTGTAGAGATAGCCATTTTTTAGGAAAATGCCGGTTCCTGGATAATCGCCGAAACTGGTACGTTGATCTGGTGTGCCGTCATTGTTGGTATCCCGCAGCCGGATGATGCCCTTGCCATCTTTCAGTTTGGCCAGCTTGATGTAGATGTCGCCGGTTTTACTGACGACAATATGACGGGCAGCGCCGAGATCTTCGGCAACAACGGTCGCCGAAAAGCCACTGGGCAATTTAATGGTTACGGGATCGACAGGCTTGCGACTGGCAATAGGCTGTTCGTCGCCGTAATGTGCGTTTGCGGTGGTAAGGCCCGTCAGCGCAGTTAACAGGTAGGTTAGTTTAAAAGAGAAGGATACCATGCGTAAAGAGATACGTTCAGAAAGTGATCAGGTAAGTAAGCAATCGGACGGCGAAAAATACTGGTAAGCAAAATGGGTAGTCCAAACCAGAAACACTGCCGGACCGTAGGAGTTAGGTAGTACGCCCGCACAAAATGGGTATTTTACGTTCTTCCTATGTCGTTTATTCGCTTAGCCTGGCAGCTTCCGGCCATTATTTTTCTCTTGTTTCTACTGTTCATTATTGGCAATGAATACGCAATCGCCCGTCCTAGTAAACGAATTAAGGATGTTGCTTACGTAACGCCGGGTACCTCGGGCTTCGACACCGAGCGGCACCGGCTGGACCTCTATATACCCCGCCACAAATCAGCTACGCTACGTCCGGTTGTCATCTTTATTCATGGGGGAAACTGGGATAGTGGCAGTAAAAACATCTATACGTTTATTGGTCGCCGACTGGCTAAGCAGGGTTGTGTAGCAGTGATCATCAATTACCGGCTGGCTCCTAACGTTCAGGTGCCTGCTATGGCCGATGATTGTGCGAGGGCGGCCCTGTGGGTGAAACTGCACATAGCAGAGTACGGAGGTGACCCCGAACGAATCTTCGTGATGGGTCACTCAGCCGGGGGCGGACTGGCGGCTTTGCTCGCTACCGACAATACCCTGTTCACAAAAGTAGGTCTGTCCGAAAATCCGGTCAAAGGCGTTATTCTGGACGATCCGGCGGGCCTGGATATGTACGACTATCTGAAGAAAATGGAGTACCCCAACGACGAGCAGTATCTGGTGCCTTTTGGCCGCGATCCGGCGGTCTGGCGTGCGGCCTCACCCTTGTACTACGTGCATAAAGGCAGCCCGCCCATGCTGATTTATGTTGGGGAGCGAACGTATCCGAGCATCCGGAACAGCAGCGAAAAATTCCGGCAGCGGCTAATGCAGAATGGCGTCCAGCACACGTTCACGGTAATTGCTGGTAAAAAACACGTGGGTATGGTGCTGCAACTGTACTGGAAACGCAACCAGATTTACCGGGATCTGCTCAAGTTTGTGAAAGCGAACTAGGGCTTTTTTTAAGATGATTCGGATAGAGTAAGTAAATCAGACCTATCAGGAGCTCTTTAAACCGAATCCCTCTCCCTCATGAAAAAGCTTGTACTCATCTGTGCTGGTTTACTGCTTAGTATAAGCCTGGCGAAAGCCCAGCAATGGCAACCGGTGGAAACGAAAAATACCTGCGAAGTGCGCCACGAAAACGCGGCTACGCTGATTGGTGATAGTTTGTACGCCATTGGTGGTCGGGGAACAAAGCCGCTCGAAGCCCTCAATCTGAAAACGATGGTCTGGCAGCGGCTACCAACGCCACCTGTCGAGATGAACCATTTTCAGGCGGTGAACTACAACGGTGAAATCTACGTAATCGGTGCGTTCAAGGGAAGTTACCCCCACGAAACTCCTCTGCCAACTATCTATATCTACTCGCCCAAGACGGGGGCTTGGCGACAAGGCCCAGCTATCCCGGCAGAGCGGCTTCGTGGCTCGGCGGGAACGGTTGTCTATAACGACAAAATTTACCTGGTCTGCGGAATTATTGACGGACATTACGACGGACACGTGGCCTGGCTGGATGAGTACGATCCGAAGACGAATACCTGGAAACGGCTGGCCGACGCACCCCGGCCCCGCGATCACTTTCAGGCGACGGTGGCCGATGGCAAACTGTACGTAGCGGGTGGGCGCCAATCGACGGCGCGGATTGGTAAGGTGCTGGAAACGACGCTGCCCGAGGTCGACGTGTACGATTTCAGGCGCAGCAGCTGGACAACCCTGCCTGCCGCATCGAATATGCCTACGCAGCGGGCGGGGAGTACGGCGGTAACCCAGGGCGGCAAAGTCTGGATTATTGGGGGCGAAACGCAGCAGTTGCAGGCACATAACGAAGCCGAAACTCTCGATCCCAAAACGAACCGCTGGTCGGCTGGGCCGACGTTGAAACAGGGGCGGCATGGTACGCAGGCGGTCGTATACAACGGCCTGATTTATATCGTCGCCGGATCGGCTAACCACGGTGGTGGCCCCGAACTCAATACTATGGAGGTGCTGAAATAGGTGATAAACCAGAGCTATCTCAGTATTAGCGCGCTCGGTCCGGCTTTAGATACATAGCCTTAACCTACCTCAACCCTGTTTTATATGCGTAAAAGCGCTACTCTATCTGCCGTTCTGCTATGGTCTGCCACGATTGCTTTACCCGTTCTGGGGCAGACGAAACCAGCTAAAGTAAATGATTCGACAACCCCACTGCACCTGCTCCAGCCGGATTACCCGGTGCCGTATGGACAACCAAAAGTAGCCGACGTAACGGCGGTGCTGGACCGCGTGTATACGTATCTGGATAAGGTAACCCCCACCCAGGTTATCGACAAAGAGACGGGAAAAGAGATCACGGATTTCGCCCGGTTCCAACCCAATGCCGTTATTAAGCCCGGCGATTTCCGGCTGACCAGCTACGAGTGGGGTGTTACGTACGCGGGAATGCTGCTGGCCAGCGAAGCCACCGGCGATCCGCGTTACGCCGAATACAGCAACAAACGGCTGGCCTTTCTGGCGGGTTTACGAACCTACTTTCAGGAGCAGGTAACGAAAGATCCGCACGCTAATACGTCCCTGCGGCCTATGCTGGCCCCCCACGCGCTCGACGATGCCGGGGCCATGTGCGCGGCTATGATCCGGGCGTCGCTCATTAAAAAACTGCCCGTCGATCTACGGCCGCAGATCGACACGTACATCAACTACATCATGACGCAGGAATACCGGCTGGCGGATGGGACATTAGCCCGGAATCGGCCGCAGCCCAATACGCTCTGGCTCGATGACCTGTTTATGAGTGTACCCGCGCTGGCGCAGATGGGAAAACTCACGGGCGACAAACACTATTACGATGAGGCCACGAAGCAGGTGCTCCAGTTTTCGAAGCGCATGTTTAACAAAGAGAAAGGGCTGTACATGCACGGCTGGGTCGAAGGCATGGCGACACATCCCGAGTTTCACTGGGCGCGGGCGAATGGCTGGGCCGTTATGACGATGGTCGAACTGCTGGACGTATTACCCGAAAGTCACGCAGATCGTCCGGCGGTGCTGGCTCAGTTGAACGCGCACATTCGGGGGCTGGCGGCTTACCAGTCGGGGTCGGGCTTCTGGCACCAGCTGCTCGACCGAAATGATTCGTACCTGGAAACATCGGCGACGGCCATTTATGTCTATGCTATCGCCCGGTCGATCAACAGGGGCTGGATCGATCCGCTTGCCTATGCACCAATGGCCCTGCTCGGCTGGAACGCTGTATCCACAAAAGTCACGCAGCAGGGACAGGTTGAAGGGGTATGTGTGGGAACAGGAATGGGCTTCGATCCGGCGTTTTACTATCACCGCCCGGTAAATGTGTATGCTGCGCACGGCTACGGGCCGGTGCTGCTGGCCGGGGCTGAGGTAATCAATCTGCTGAATAAAAAAGCGTTCGAAATTAACGACAGTTCCCTGCAACTGACCCGGAAACGATGAATCTCCCCGTAAGCCGGGACGAAAGAACAACGTAGCGTGCTCTATATTTACGTCGAAAAGGCATCGGTCCCGGCTGGTGCTGTCAATCGTAAACGGCTCTCTGCATGCGCTTTGTTCCTCACGCTTTTATTTCAGGTTTGTTCGTTTGTCTTAGTATGTCGACCACGATGCTGGCTCAGTCTGCCAAACGTCCCCGCGATTACGGGATCCATTTTGGCGTACTGCCAACCGGGGCGTACAACGCGATTACCGATGTGCCCGGCGTCCGGATAGGGCAGGTGACGCTGAAAGAAGGCAGCAGCGTACGAACGGGTGTAACGGCCATTCTGCCGCATACCGGTAATCTGTTTCAGCAGAAACTTCCGGCGGCCATGTACATTGGAAACGGGTTCGGTAAATTGATGGGCTACAGCCAGGTCGAGGAACTCGGTACGCTCGAAAGCCCCATTGTACTCACCAATACGTTGAACGTAGCCACCGCGGCCGATGCCGTTATTGACTACACCCTGGCTCAGCCTGGCAATGAGCAGGTACGTTCCGTTAACCCGGTCATCGGCGAAACGAACGACGGCTTTCTGAACGACATTCGGGGGCGCCACGTCAAAAAACAGCACGTACTGGATGCCATTGCTCAGGCGAAAACCGGCCCGGTGGCGGAGGGGAACGTAGGTGCCGGGACCGGAACGGTTTGTTTCGGCTTCAAAGGCGGCATCGGCACGGCGTCCCGGAAACTGCCCGCGTCGCTGGATGGTTATACCGTCGGCGTGCTGGTGCAAACCAACTTTGGGGGCGTTCTCCAGATTGCTGGGGTGCCGGTTGGCGTTGCGCTGGGTAAGTACTCGTTCAAGGAAAAACTGGATGGTTCGTGCATGATGGTGGTTGTCACCGATGCCCCGCTGGATGCCCGTAACCTCAAACGGCTCGCCAAACGAGCGTTTATGGGCCTGGCGCAGACGGGCGGCATTGCCTCTAACGGAAGTGGCGATTACGTCATTGCGGTGTCGACAGCGTACAAAATTCCGCATGAGTCGGCCAGCGCCTTCGATGAGGTGAAGCTCCTGCGTAACGATAACACATCCGCACTGTTTATGGCCGCCATCGAAGCAACGAACGAAGCCATCATCAATTCAATGTTTGCCGCCCGGACGCTCACCGGCGATCAGGGGCATACCGTCGAACAGCTGCCGGTGGAGCGGGTCGTCGACCTGCTTCGTAAAGCGGGACAGGCGCGTTAAGGTTGCAGGCAACGGATTTGCTATCGTACCTTTACGTAGTTGCCGAACTCTACTAATTAACCAGGCAGCTTTCGGCTGAACTCTGGTGAAGCTGGTAGTTCTGGTAACCAAGCTGAAACGAATCGCAGCTTAATCAGAGTTTTTTGCTTACTTATTACTAATCAGACTGGCCCGGCCGGTCAAAATCAACTTCTCATGTCAGTACCAACTACACCGCTTCGGGTTCTTGTTGTCGGATGCGGAAATATGGGTTCGTCGCACGCCCAGGCTTATCAACTGCTGGATGGATTCGAGATCTGCGGGATTGTATCGACGGGCAAAAGTAAAGACGTGCTCAACGAGCGGCTCGGGGGCGGTTACGCCCTTTTCTCTGACTATACGACAGCCCTGACGGAAACCAAACCCGACGCGGTCTGCATCTCGACTTACCCCGATACGCATGAGGCCTTTGCCATTCAGGCGTTTGAACAGGGTTGTCATGTGTTTATCGAAAAACCCGTGGCCGATACGGTTGAAGGGGCCAAACGGGTAATCGCAGCCGCCAATAAAGCCGGTAAGAAACTGGTTGTTGGCTACATTCTGCGGCATCATCCGTCCTGGGAGAAGTTCGTGGAAGTCGCGCAGACGATGGGCAAACCGCTGGTAATGCGCATGAACCTGAATCAGCAGAGTAACGGCACCATGTGGACCGTTCACCGGAACCTGATGAAAAGCCTGAGTCCGATCGTGGATTGTGGGGTACATTACATCGACGTGATGTGCCAGATGACCCGGTCTAAACCTGTGCAGGTGAACGCCATCGGCGCGCGCATGACCGACGATATTCCGGTTGATAACTACAATTACGGTCAGTTGCAGATTCGTTTCGAGGATGGCTCGGTGGGCTGGTACGAAGCGGGTTGGGGGCCGATGATGAGCGAAACGGCTTTCTTCGTGAAAGACGTTATTGGTCCGAAGGGCTGCGTGTCGATTGTGGCCAAAAATGCGGGTGGCGCCGGCAAATCGGACAACGTCGATTCGCACACCAAAACCGAGTCGTTGCGGGTGCACTACGCCGACCTGGACGCCAACGACCATTTTACGAAAGAAGACACCTGGATCGATATGCAGGACGAGCCCGACCACCAGGAGCTCTGCAATCGGGAGCAGCGGTATTTCCTGAAAGCCATTACGGAAAACATCGACCTGACCGACCACATGCAGGATGCCGTCAACAGTCTGCAGATTGCCTTCGCCTGCGACGAATCAGTACGGACGGGGCAGCCGGTCATGTTGTAAGGGACCGTAACTGAATTAAAGCCAAACAGAAATACTGTTCGGCTTTTTTATGCTACAATAGGGAGTTTTTTACTCCGGCTTTCTTCTATTGAAAAAGCTTTATCTTTTTATACAACCATGTTGACAAAGAAACTCATTGGCATGCTGGCCTGCGGACTGCTGGCTGTAGCCATTACGGCGTTCACCCTTGCTCCCAAACGCGAATTTTACCAGTTAAAAACGTACCATCTGAAAGACAAAAACCAGCGGGAACGGCTGGAAACGTACCTCAGACAGGCGTATCTACCAGCCCTGCACCGGGCGGGCGTTGGTAAAGTTGGCGTATTCTCGCAAGTCGATGTCGACTCACTGGTATTTGTGCTGATTCCGTTCAAGTCGCTGGATCAGTTTTCGGGTATGTCGGAAACGCTGACGAAAGACAAACAGTATGTAGCAGCCGCGCAGGAGTACACCAATACGGACTTCGACAAACCTGTGTACAGCCGTTTCGAATCGGTGCTGATGCAGGCCTTTGCGACCATGCCGACGGTGCGTCCACCAAAAATCCAGGCGGGACCATCGGAACGTATTTATGAATTGCGCGACTACGAAGCAGCTACCGAAAAACTTAGTGAGAACAAGATCCATCAGTTCAACAACGGCGAGCTAGACATCTTCGAGCGGTTGGGTTTCAACACGGTTTTCTGCGGGCAGGTAATTGCCGGCAAGAAAATGCCGGATATCATGTACATGACTGCCTTCGAAAGCAAGGCCGAGCGGGACGCGCACTGGAAGTCCTTCGGCAGTGATCCCGGCTGGAAGGCCCTCAACGCGAAGCCCGAATATGCCCACAATTTCATGCGGGCGGATATCTATCTCCTGCACCCGACAACTTACTCAGAGATTTAACCCGCTTTACGAAGCGTAGTGCTGACCGTCTGACTGATCGCCGTGCTAGGCAGGGCGATCAGTCAGACGGTTTTGTATAATTTAATGGACAGGTGAAATATTATTCTGCTGGACTGGTAATTAGGGGAATAAAAGACCTTCTTTGGGGATAAATAGATTGCTTTTTGAATTATTCTGCTATTCCTCTTATGGCTTGCATGAAAAAGATTACGTTACTAGGGTTGCTCAGCGCCTGCCTGTTTATTCGGCAGGTGCCGATGCAGGCGCAAAGTTTCTCACTGGAGGCCGTCAAGACGTATCCGTTTCCGTCAGATATGACCAGCTCGGCGCAGGGTGCGCGTATTGCCTGGGTATTCAATGAACAGGGAAAACGGAATGTGTACGTTGCCGAAGGACCCGAATTTACGCCCCGCCGACTGACCAGCTACATGCAGGATGATGGTCAGGAAATTAGCAGTCTGTCGATTTCCGACGATGGTAAATGGGTGGTCTACGTGCGCGGTGGCGACCACGGTTCTAACTGGGACGATAACGTAGCCGTCAACGTAAACTCGTCGCCTACGCCCCCCGTCGTTCAGATCTGGAGTGTGCCATTTGCCGGGGGGGAACCCAAAGCAGTGGCCGAGGCCGACGAGCCGGTTATCTCGCCGAAAAGCGATAATGTAGCCTTCGTGAAAGGCGGACAAATCTGGACAGCACCCATCAGCGGCAGCGGACCAGCCAAAGCGTTATTTCAGGCACGGGGCTCGAATGGCTCGATTTCCTGGTCGCCGGACGGCTCGCAGCTGGCCTTTGTCTGCGACCGGGGGGATCATTCCTTTATTGGTGTATATACCAGCGCCGAAACACCCATCCGCTGGCTGGCTCCTTCGTTTTCGAAAGATCGCTCGCCAAAGTGGTCGCCCGATGGGAAGCAGCTGGTATTTGTCCGCACGGCGGGCAGCGGTGGCGCACCCGACTCATTGCTGACGCGCGTCCATACCCCCTGGGCCGTCTGGACGGTCGATGTATCCTCCGGAGCAACCAGGAAACTCTGGACCGCGCCCAAAACGTTACGTGGCTCAACGCCGGCTACAAACGGTGGGTTTAACCTGCACTGGGCGGGCAAAGACCGGATCACGTTTTTGTCCAGCCACGACAATTGGCCGCACTTGTATTCAATTCCCGCAACCGGGGGGACGCCACTTTTGCTGACACCCGGCTCGTTCATGGCGGAGCATATTTCGCTGAGTCACGACGGTAACTGGCTGCTGTTCAGTGCTAATACCGGGCCGGATAAAGATGATCTGAACCGGCGGCATGTCGTGCGTGTGCCCGTCGACAAAGCGGCTATGGAAGTGCTGACACCGGGGGCGGGTCTGGAATGGACACCCGCCATTACCGGCGACGGGGCCACGCTGGCCCTGATCAGTGCCACAAGTCAGCGACCACCGCTGCCTACCGTGATGCCCTTTGGCAAAGGAACGCCTAAGGTGCTGGGGCAAAATCTGATTCCGGCGGAGTTTCCCCAGGGCCAGCTCGTTACACCAAAACCCGTTACGTTTAAATCGCCGGATGGGATGACCATTCACGCGCAACTGTTTGAACCAGCAGGCGGGACCGGGAAGAAACCGGCGATCATATACGTACACGGTGGGCCATCCCGCCAGATGCTGCTGGGCTGGAATTATTCCGATTACTACGCCAACGCCTACGCCATCAATCAACATCTGGTGAGTATGGGTTTTGCCGTCTTATCGGTCAATTACCGGCTGGGGATTGGCTACGGCTATGATTTTCACATGGCACCAGCTGGGGGCGAAGATGGCGCATCCGAATACCAGGACGTAAAAGCCGCAGCGGTCTGGCTGGCGCAGCAACCCCAGATACAGGCTGACCAGATTGGTATTTACGGCGGTTCCTATGGCGGCTACCTGACCGCTATGGCCCTGGCGCGGGACTCCAAACTGTTCGCGGCCGGCGTCGACATTCACGGGGTTCATGACTGGACCGCCCGCCGGGCCAGCGATAAAGCTGCTGGTCGATTTGAGAGAGCGCCGGACCTGGAACTGGCTGGTAAAATAGGCTGGGAGTCATCGCCGGTTTCGTCGGTGAAAGGCTGGACCTCGCCCGTACTGATCATTCATGGCGACGATGATCGGAACGTACAGTTTAATCAAAGCACCGACCTGGTGCAGCGGCTGGAAAAACAGAATGTACCGATGGAAACGCTGGTCATTGTGAACGATACGCACCACTGGATGAAGCACGTTAACTCGCTGACCGTTGGCAATGCCACCGCCAATTTTTTTAAGCGCCGGTTACTAAAGCCTCGCCAGTAAATCAGAAGATGTGGGTAACGCAGGAGAAAAAGTGCATTTTGGTTGTTACGTTACCTGATATATTAGAAACCATTCAATTCTGATTCTGATGTCTTTTTACGCCGATCAGCCCAAGGATACACTGTTTGACGCAGCCCGCCGGGGCGACACGGCTGCACTCCGGGATTTTATTGCGGCCGGGTCGCCGGTCGATGATCAGGACGGCCGCGGATTTACCCCGCTGGTTCTAACCGCTTATGGTGGCCACCTGGATGCTACGCGGGCTTTACTGGAAGCCGGTGCCGATGTTGACGCGCAGGACGTCAGCGACAATACGGCGCTGATGGGTGTATCGTTCAAGGGCTATGCCGACATTGCCTCGCTGTTGATCGAGCATGGGGCCGACCTGAATATACGAAACAGTAATGGCAGCACGGCGCTGATGTTTGCCGTCATGTTCGGCCAAAATAATATGGTGAAACTGCTGGTAGAGGCCGGTGCCGATAAGTTTGTTAAGGACAACCGCGGTATGACGGCCTTTGAGCAGGCTGTTCAGCAGGGTAACGAAGAAGCGATGACGATGCTCTGACGTAGGAAGGAAGAGAAAAGATAGTAGAAGGGAGGTATTAGCGGACTTGACTGACCGCTAATACCTCCCTTCTTGCATTTAGCCCGGAAAGAAGCGAGCGTAAAACGTTGGTAAACCTATCTGACTGGGTGAATCTCACTCCGGGATCAGCCCGTACTGATTGAGCGTATTGCCGGTTTTGCGGCTTTCGTCCAGACGCTGGAGATTGAGGCTGGAACCATCGGGCGTATTAAGAATCGTGAATTCGATAAGACCGCTCGTTTTGGTCGGTTTGGGAACCAGGTTGTCCAGGATCAGACGCTTGTTGTCCGTCGAGACCCGCCAGGTACCGGTCAGCAACCGGCCATCGATGTCCTTTAGCGTAGCCTTGTCAACCTGACTTAAATCCAGGCGGTAGCCCGTATAACCGGGTTTGATATTGTTGCTGGCCCCCAGGGTAAACACCAGCACATCGCCTTCCTTAACCGTGTTGGCTTTCCAGACTTTGCTGAGCTGGCTGGTAATAGGCGTAATGAGTTTGGGCTGGCAGCCGATCAGAATCAGAATCAGCAGGGCATAAAGCTTTTTCATGGCAGTAGAAAACGTTTGGCGAAAACACGGCCGTCGGCCACGATACGAAGAATGTACACACCCGCTGGCCGGGCGCTCAGGTTATACTGCCAGCTGTCTTCGGATTTGATCCGGCGCTGATCGGTTAAAACGGTCTGACCGGATGCCGTCAGTAACTGGAGAGAAGCGTCGGATACGCGCTGCCAGCTGGTGTTAATGATCAGGTTCTGGTTGTGAACGATCAGTGCTGTCTGCGCAATGAATTCATCCTCAATGGCAATGATGACTTCTTCGACCCGTGCCGACGCTACGTTGGAGTAGCCCGAATTACCAGCCGCATTGGTTGCCCGAATCCGGTAATAGTACGTTGTGTATTCCTGCAAGCCTGCGTCGATGTAGCTCGTCTGGGAAGCGGGCCGCTGGCCGATTTCGACAAAGCCGGAGGTTGGGTTGGTCGACCGCTCAATGAGCACCAGATTTGTTGACGCACTTGGCAGCGACCAGTTCAACTGGATCTGATCGTAGTCAAACACCTGCGCTGTCAGGTTGACAGGCATTGCCGGAGGAGCCAGGGGCGTTGTTACGCAGATCACATCTGTATAAGCTGAGTTCCCGGCCGCGTTTTTCGCCCGGACACGATAGCAATAGGCCGTATTATCAGCCAGATTCTGATCCGTGTACGTGGTGGCGTTGGCCGGTACGTCAGCAACTTTAGTGAACGTACCAGTAGCGCTGCTTCCTCGTTCGATATCAAAACCGCTTTCATTGTTCGACAGGTCGGCCCAGGCCAGGGTTACCTGAGTCGGGGAGGTAGTAGTAGCCGTCAGACGCGCCGGAGCGGCTGGTGGTACGTCGGGCGTAGACGTATCCGCTATGTTAGAATAGGCCGATTGGCCCACAGCGTTGACCGCCCTAACGCGATAGTAATACCAGACGTTGGGTGTCAGGCCCGTATTCTGATATGTGGTAGCGTTAGCGGGTAGATCAGCGACCTTTGTCCAGGTCGTGCCATCAGGCGAGCGTTCCAGCTCGAAACCCGTTTCGTTGTCCGATCCGTCTGTCCAGCTTAAGTTGATCTGGCTGTTTGATACCGCTGTCGCCGTCAGGCGGGTTGGCGCGGCTGGCGGTGCATCGGGCGTAGTGGCATCGGCCGCGTTCGAGTAACTTGAATTACCAGCCGCGTTGACGGCCCGGATGCGATAGTAGTAGCGCGTTCGGGGGCTTAGATTCTGATCCGCATACGTTGTTACGTTGGCGGCCACGTCCGCAATTTTGTTCCAGCCATCGGTGCCATTGGCACTACGTTCTATTTGGAACCCGCTTTCGTTCGCTGACAGATCAGCCCAGCTCAGATTGATCTGACTGAATGACGCAGGCGTGGCCGTCAGCCGGGCTGGAGCGGTCGGCGGGGCGTCAGGCGTCACTGCGCTGGCAACGGTTGAGTACGGACCATTACCGCTGGCGTTGACTGCCCGTATACGGTAGTAATAGCGGGTGTTCTGGTTCAGTCCCTGATCAGCGTAGGTTGTTACGTTACCCGCCACGCTGGCGATCTGACTCCAGCCGTCCGTTCCGTTTGGGCTGCGTTCGATCAGGATATTCGTTGCCGTGGCAACCGCGTTCCAGGTTAGGTTAATCTGAGTCGTCGACGTAGCAACGGCGCTGAGGCTCTGTGGTGCCGCTGGTGGCCCGACAGGCGTAGTGGCGTCTGCTACGTTGGAGTAGTCAGAGTTACCAGCTGCGTTAACCGCCCGAATGCGATAGTAATAGCGCGTTTGTGGACTCAGGTTTTGATCGCTGTAGGTTGTGATGTTGGCCGCAAGGTCAGCTACTTTCGAGAAGGTTGTTCCGTCGGTTGAGCGTTCCAATTGAAATCCGGTTTCGTTCGCGGATAGGTCGGCCCAGCTCAAAGTGATCTGGCTGAACGAGGCCGCTGTTGCCGTCAGCCGGGCCGGTGCGGCCGGTGGCGCATCGGGCGTCAGCGCGTTCGTTACGTTGGAGTACGGCCCGGCTGTACCGCTAATGACCGCCCGAATACGGTAGTAATAACGCGTATTCGGTGTCAGGTTTGGATCGCTGTAACTGGTAGCGCTGCCCGCCGGATCGGTAATCTTCGACCAGTTGTCATTGCCGTTCGGACTCCGTTCGAGCTGGTAACTATTGGCCCCTGTCACGCCCGTCCAGGTCAGGTTGATCTGCGTTGTCGATGCGGCCGTAGCGACCAGGTTTTGTGGAGCGCCTACCGGTGGGGCTGGTGTGGTGGCGCACTGCACATCTGTGTAACCACTGGTTCCGGCTGCATTCACCGTCCGGATGCGGTAGCAGTACTGGGTGCTGGCCGTTAAGTTCTGATCGCTGAACATAGTTGTATTAGCCCCTACGTCGGCAATCTTTGAGAACGTACCCGTGACGCTGCTGGCTCGCTCGATCTGGAAACCCGTTTCGTTATCTGATATGTCGGCCCACTGCAGATTAATCTGACTACTTGATACCGCCGTGGCTGTCAATCGGGCGGGAGCGTTGGGAGCGCTGGCGCCAGTAGTGGCGCAGGCAATGCCGGAGTAGTTGTGGCCTTCTTCGGCAATCCGATAGCAATACTCCGTACCGCCACTCAGACCATTGTCCGTGTATTCGCCACCATCCGATGTGGCCGCCCCCACCCGCGACCAGCTACCGGTTTGCCCCATTCGTCGCTCTATGGATAAGCTGATTTCTTTGCCGTACCGATCCCAGGTTAGTTTGATGGAACTGCTGCTGATCGCTGCCGCCTTCAAATTGTTGACGCTCGTTGGAGCGAGGGGGGGCGTTGCGCAGACCGGTGTCGTATAGTTGGATGACCCACCGCTGTTACGCGCCCGAATCCGGTAGCAGTACTGCGTACCCCCTACGGCACTATTATCGGTAAAGGTGGGCGTCCGGCTGTAGGTCACCGTCTGGAGCAGACTGAATGGCCCACCGGATGCCGTACCCCGCTCGATCTGGTAATCCGTTGGCGTCCCCCCTGAGCCATTGTTCCAGGTGAGTTTGATGCTGTTGCTGCTTTCGGCCGTAGCCGCCAGACTAGTTGGTGTCGTGGGTGGTTGGGGTGGGGTAGAAATGGTAAACTCATTGGAGTACGTCGTTGGGGCACCGGTCGCCAGAATCGCCCGGACGCGGTACGTGCCCCCCCCAACGGTATTGTCGGTATAGGTCGTTACGTTACCCACCACTTCACCAATTTTCGTGAACGTAGTGAAATTGTTTCGCTCGATCTCGAACTTGGTTTCTCCCATTGAATTGTCTTTCCAGGTCAGTACTACCTGGTTATAGGCTGGCGCCGTACCGGTCAGACTCGTTGGTGCATTCGACTGGGCCAGCAGTCGGGAGGCCGTTGCCAGAAACAGGCCCAGCAACCAGTAGCGTGTGGATGATTTCATGGCTATTTGACCTCAATTTTAACCCGGTTCGACAGGCCCGACTGGGTACCGTCGGGGTAGATCACGCGCACGGCATACTCATACTGCCCAGCTGGTACACGTGTATCAGCAAACGTTGTTTGGCGGTTTACGGCCTCATAACTCCGCAACCCGTTGGGTGATAGTCCTCGATATACGACAAATCGAACATCCGTGCGGGGGTAAGACCAGGCCAGCGATGTCCGCTTCTGTTGCGAATCAACAGTTACGGTAAGATTGCTAATGGATTTCGGAGAGGCTCGTAAGGTTCGGGTGTTCAGGGGGAATGACCGCTCTGAACGGAGACCGGCTGAATCGACGGCAATGAGAGCATAAGCGTAGTCAACGCCAGGTTTTACGTCCGTGTCTGTAAACGTCGTTTGCTGCTTGGCTGCTTTTTTGAGCTCGGTCCAGCGCGGGGAATCGCCCTCCCGACGTAACAGGATCTGATAGTCTACGTCTTCACTGCTGCTAGGGGTCCAAGCGATTGTAATGGCCGTATCAGCTGCCGTATACGTTCTGATGGCCGGAGCTACCGGCGGAATTCGATCTGGGCGGGTCAAGGCCAGAATGTCTGACGCCACACTCGGATTGCGGTTTTTGTCGTAGGCAATTACCCGGTAGTAGATTTTCCGGGTAAGCGTACGTAACGTCGTCTGATCGTTAAAGACGCTGATGGTCAGGTAATCGGCTGTTTTGGGCGTGAAAACATGCGTTGGATCGTTTGCCCAAACGACCATATAGCCCAGCAAATCGGTTTCTGGATTACGGTCCCAGACCAGGCGCACAAAACCCGTGGAATCGACGTAACCCTGTAGGTTTTTGGGTTTGGACGGGCCATTCGTATCCTTGAACAAACAATAAGCTGGAAGCGATGCTCCCGCATTCCGGGCTGTGTCGACGGGAACAACCACGTAATAGGCGGGTTGCGAGGGGACAGCTGTTGTGTCTGTGAATTCACGCTGGTTGGGGGCTAGCAGTCGGTCGGTGAGGGGTTGAAACGGTCCCTGCGAGTCGGCACTCTTGGCCACTACGTAGCCTGCCAGGTCGCCCGGTGGTTTGGGATACTGCCAGCTCAGCCGAACCCGCCCGCCGGATTGGTGGAGGGCCTGGAGTTTGCTCACGGCGGCTGGGCCAGTTCGGTCAATTCCCTGCGCGGTGACTACGGGCGATGGCTGGCTTAGCTCGCCGAAGGCTGTTAGCCCAATGACCCGGTACTGGGCAGGCCGGTAATTCTGGGCTAGTGAGTCTGTATACTCATAGACCTGAGCAAACTTGCCCGTGGGGGGCTGTAGCCAGGGGCGCTTGTTGAGTCGCCGGAACGTTCGTCCCCCATCCACTGATTTTTCGACGTAGTAGGCCGAAAACTGTGTTTCAGCCAGCGCCCGGTTCCAGGAGATTTTGGCAACCCGATCACCCGCTTCTGTTTTGATTTCAATCATGTCAGAGCGAGGATGCGGGCCATCGTTCGTGATCAGGGTGCGGGCTGTGTCGGAGTACAATACGGTCCGATCGGTGATGGCCGATATAGCATACACGTACCGCTTACCCCGTTGGACGTTTTTGTCAATGTAACCCAGGCCCATACCCGCTGCATGTCGTGGATCTTCGTCGGCAAGCAGGAGTGCCAGCATCAGTCGGAAATTGTTTTGTTGCTGCTGTTGAAGGATACCACTTAAGTTCACATTCTGGTCAAACGGCATAGGTTCGGCTTTTCCCCATAGGAGTTGCGAGCAGACGCCCGCAATGGTATCCCGTCGATTGGCGCGCTGCTTCCATTCCTCCACCGTCCAGGGTTTGACTGTTATATCGATGACCTCATTGGCACCGACTGTTCGGCGGGTCAGCCTGTAGCCTCCCGAACGAACGGCGGCTTTGAACAGTAAGGCCTGCTCGGGAGCCCACCGTACAAGGATCGAATCACCGTAGGAGCGGGCCACTGCGCCGAGGTGGTAACGCTGGGGACCAGTAGACTGATCGTCCGATGGCTGGTTAGCCAGGTTCTGGCGCTGGGTTTTTGCCTGGCCCGTAGCAAGTTGAACCTGGCACATGAGCAGTAAAATTGAAAGGAGAGAACGTATCATTTTGTGGCCGGGATAAAGGTGGATGTCTTACGGACGTTACCCCGGTTCTGGCCGGAGCCCGCTTTGGCGTCGATCATACTCATGTTGTTCTGGAGGATCGCGATGTAGAAGTCGTACGGGTCGAGCGCCAGCCAACTGATCTGGAAGGTTGCCTTACCGGCATACTTCCGCATGGGCTGGTAATCCATCGTGTTGTAGTAGGTCACGAAGGCGTCGTAGAACAGAAAAATTGATGAGAAATCAGCATTCGCTTTCAGCACGTCCATGAATGCCTTCGTTTCATTTTCGCCGTAGCCTAGTGCCGCTACCATCTGCTTTTTGGTTGTCGCTGTTCGAGTGGCAGGATAGGCATCCCAGAACGCTTCGCACCGGTCCATACAAACGGCCATGCGGTTCATCCATTCGTCGAAGATGACCCAGCTTTTGTACGTTACACCATAGGTCATCGGCGTAGCCGACTGCCCCTGCTTAAGGTAATTGCCCAGTGGATCTTTGTTTTCGGGGAATAAACTGTTGCTGACTGGGCTAATATCGAGATCGTTGAGTGGTACTCCGTTGGCCACCAGTGTCATCTGCTCCTTGCTTATCGGCGCGGTACTGGCAAATGCTGTTTTGTTGCTCTGATCCGCATTCCCCAATGCCCCACTAACCTGATTCTTGATCGTTGACTTGCCCGGCGTCTGTACTGGTTTATTCAGGCTGCCCGGTTTCTGCGCCAGTGTTGTACCGCAGGCCAGTCCTCCCGCGACCAGGAGCAGCCAGTAGCATAGCGTTTTCATTTGTGGTTCGCGTTTTTAAGGATGGATTTGATTTTTTTCGACGAGAGCGGAGGCTCCGGAGCTACAAAGTCGGTCCGGTTGTACATGAGCAGATAATCCTTTGCTTCGTAGACCGATTTGAGCGCTTTGCTGTCCGTCCCCATCGGGATCAGGGCGTCAAACATGGAGAACATAAAGTTGCTCACCCAGTCGTTGTAGCTGTTGTCGCGGAAGTTGACCAGTGGCTGAATCATGATCGAGCCATTGGGTACGGGCTGCGGTTCCAGCTCGAACGTATCGAAGGGCTCGGGTGACTGGAAACCAATGCCATAGGCGTTGTCGCGACTGTAGCCATTCCGCATGACGGGATAGACTTTCTGATTCGTTGCCAGCATGGTCACCGCTTTGAGCTTGTCTTCCATCCGGTCAAAACGGCTGGTTTTGAAGTAATAGCTGTAGAGAATCTGCTCGTACTTCTGCGACAAGCTCTCGGGATCATCCGGCTGTTTGTAACTGATGCTGAACTGCTTCAAATCAGACAATCGTTCGTTGTATTTGACCGAGCGGGTTCCCGTTGCCGTTAGCTGTTTCAGGTATTCTTCCTCCGTCAGCGTAACGACCTTCTGGTTGATAGACAGTGCGAAGTTCCCGAGGCCGGCGCCCGGCGTTGCGACGCCGACCGGCTGTACGCTGGTTTGTGCATTCACCATCGGCCCACTAGCCGATGAGGACGTAGCTGTACCAACCGATTGATTCGGACCGACCGATAAGCTGTTTAAAAACTTGTTCTTGCTGAGCGAACTGGCCGAAACCGCTTTCTGCTTCAGGGATTTGGCGAGGGCTTCCTGCTCCTCGATATAGGCCTGGGTCGGTACCCGGACCAGATCGAGGGCATAGAGCGTGTTGGCCTGTAGGCCCAGTGGCAAGTTGTACTGAGCGCGGTTGTTGTCTTTGAATGTCGCATCGGCATACAGCGCCCCGCCAGCTTTGGTCGGATTGATGGCGCCATTCTGGTAAGGTGTCATGCGTACCTGAAGCGAGAAATATTTGTCGCTGGCCAGGTTATCCATGCAGCACATCTTAGCCGACAGCATGACCACTCCGAAACTGCTCCCATCTTTACGCGTAAAATACCGTTGCCCTTCGAAGGGGTAGGAGAACAGTACAGTAGCGCTCACGCCCCCCTCGCGGGTGAGGCCAGTCAGACAGGCACCCGTTTTGAAAGAGGCCGTAACAGATTGCTCGACGGGTGATTTTTTATAGCGGTACGGGTGCCAGCCTGACTTATAATCAGGGTCGTTATCATCCGGCGTGTATTCGTGCCAGACTTCAACCCCTAGATTTAAGTCGTACTGCGAGAGGGGTGCCATCGCCCACGTCCGGTAGAACGTAGCGGTATAGGTTTCGCCTTCTTCTTCGGAGCCTTCCTGGCCGTACTTAATCTTACCCGTCGGATCGCTGACGCACTGCTCATAGCCGCCCGGGCCGCTTTTTCGCGCCAATCCGGTTTCGAACGATTCACCTTTCTTAAAGTGAATGTTGAAGCGACGATGCAGCGTTTTTCCTTCCGGTGTGACGGCGTCGACGATCATCTCCGAGTTGACCGGGTAATTAAACTCGGCGTACAAGGGGGTGAGCGTTGAAACCTGATCGTTGGCAGACGTACTGGGCGCAATGCGGGAGATAAGAGGCTGGTCGGCGAACGGATTAGGGGGCGTGTAGGCCGGTTTGCACTGACCGTCCTTATTGTACCAGAAATCCATGTTCATTTTGCCCTTGACAGCACCACTCAGGACGCTGTAGCGCAGGAACACGTTACCGTGAAACCAGATTGGGTTAACCAGCCCCCCCTGTAACAAGGCTCCGGCTTCCAGTTCAACTGCCGTAATCCGGCCGGAGTACACCCATAAGTCAACGTCGATACCAAGCGCGAAGTAGAGATAGGCGTAGAGCTGCCCGGTGGCGTACCAGCCATTGATGCCCGGTAGGGTACCGCCACAGGCCTGATCGGTATTGTACAGCGCCAGGTCGTACCCCATGTCACCCGTAAAATTCAGGAAGAATGGTCCGACCTTGTATTCATGACCAACGTGGTAACCAGCACCAAACGCCAGCAGGGGCGTTTTACTGGCAATCAGAGGAGTAATGTCCTGCGATTTATAATGCAGGTCGTTTTTAGTCTTGGCTGACAGCTTGTAGGGGTCAGGGGGGATGTTGCCCAGATTGCCGGGGATATCATTGCCCGTCAGCAGGTAGGATCCGAACGTAAAGAGCGGATCAGTACTGGCAACATAGATGTTCAGATTCAATCGGTCGTTGGGGACGCCCAGACTGAAAAACCATTTTCCCTCGCTGGGCTTAATTCGTAGACCAACCTCGCGGGCTACAGCCTCGACCTTGAAGCCTTCGACGCCATAACTGGCCGTCAGACTGCCTTTCGTATCGAATACGTCCTGAGCAATGTCGTAGGCAATATCGACGGTTCCCTTAGCCAGGGCGCTTCCGTAGTTAGGCGGATCACTGGCCAACAGGTAGGCGTCGCCGTGAATACCGACAAACGACGGGGCCATGTTATTACTGAAGGCCATCGTTAGCCCGGCATCCACATTCAGTAGATTAGATCCGGTGGTGCCCAGGATAACCTTTGCCTCTAGTGCAAACTTCGTACCGCTGCTGGGCTCATAATCGATCTGCCCCTGTTTGTCGGTAACCTGGGTCATCCGGCTGAACGCCCCACCGCCGAAGCCCTTGAACGCTACCGGCGTCGTTCCGATGGGAATGCCCCCCGCCGGTAGGATGGCCGTTCCGCCGACGTACCAGTAGCGATAACCGTCGTTGCCCATCGTTTTGCCGAATTTGGCTTTGACGGCCAGTCCACCCACGAAACCCAGACCCAGCGTCGCTTTTCCGCTGAATCCGTTGCCGTATTTCGCGTCATCATGGTAAAAATCCAGATCGACCTTTGCCGTTAGTGGGCCAATGTGACCGTCGCCGGTAACCTTATCCACGTACGTATCGACGTATTTCCAATCGGGTCGTCCGCCAGTCAGGCCCGCCGAGAAACGCAAGCGGGTCGTTGCTGTTGCCGTCAGGCTGGCCGCTTCGGCCAGTTCCAGCCCCCCGGTAAAGCTAAAGTCGAACTGACCGAGCGGGGCCGGTGCCAACGCTTTTTTCAGGTTCACATCCGTCAGCGTAAACGGCATACCCGCCAGATCTTTTTGGGGAGAGGCAAACGAAGTAGTGAAGCCCTCAAGTTTGATGTACGGATCTTCGGAGGTGAGTGTTAGGCCCTTAAACGTCATGCCGGGGGAAATGAACGTCCCGGTATTGATGCTTATCTTGCCATCCAGCACCGCTTCGGCCACGAACTTCCCGGACTTGTTGCCCACGGAGATGTACGTAAGGTCTTTGTTTAGCGCGAGCGTTGCTCGCCATACCTCCACGGCAGCATCCTGCTTGGGTGAAATCAGAAACTGGTAGGCCATGTCGCCCCCTTTTTCGTCTTTCTTCAGCGTACAGGTCCAGGGCCAGACCGCGCTTTCGTCCATCTTATCTTTGTACTTGAAAATGGGTAGAACAACCTGACCGTTCATGTGCGAACTCTGAAAATCGCTCTTCAGAAAATCGATGGCCACCGTATCAATTGACGCGTACCAACTGGCCAGGTTCCCGTCACCCAGCCCAAGCGGATGCACCAGATAGGCCTTACCGGTCAGGCCGTTATCGTCGTAAATCAGATCCTGTACCCCGCCGGTCAGCGTTGTGCCGCTCTGAGAGAGTTTCGAGAAGAAACCGCCCAGTTTGACCTGTATTTCGGGGAAGAACAGCCCTTTCCACAGGTTCTCTTCACCCGGCTGATATCCATCGTAATTCACCGGGAGTTTGCCGGGCGTCGCCGTTTCGGAATGGTCGTAGAGCGCCGGTTTGCCGGGCTGCATCGCGAACGTAATGTCTTTAAGCCCCTGTACGTAAAATTCCGGGAAGAACACTTGGGCGGTCCAGTCGGTGAAATCGGCACCGGTCATGCCAAAGTTCAGGCTTATTGCGAGCTGACTGTTAGTCGCAACATCAAGCAGCTTGGGTGGTTTCAGGGCGGCATGCACCCGCATCTGCCGGTAGCCGTTCTGATCGAACAAAGCGTACGTAATCTGCGTCGTGTCGGGGAGCGTAAAAGGCCCGGCGGGCGGGGCTGCGTCCAGGCCCTTTAGCGACAGATAATTGGTTAGCTTCATCTCGCTGGCCAGATACAGAATACCATCGCCACAGGGTTTGTCGGGCGACAGGCACAGGTTATATCCACTGAGCGGAATGCCGTTGAACCCACCGGGCTCGCCGGGGGCTTTTATCCAGGTATTGGCGTTGAAATAAGCGTTTTCGGGGGTAAACGTTACGTCAGTAATCGAAATGACCGTCTGCACGGGACCAATGGTTTTATCGATGCCGAAGGGCACGCCAAAACCCACGCTGTTCGCCGAATTTTTGAGCGCCGACACCAGTTGATCCTGCTGCGTTGAGAAAAACTCGCTGAATTTGCTAATCTGATCGCTCGTTAACGTGGGTGGGGAGTAATTGGGCTTATCGTAGCCGGGCATGAGTGAAGCCGCACCCGGCGAATCGCTCAGCCGTGCCCGAACAATACCGCTGATAACCTGCCCGCTGGCATTGCACTGTACGTCGTACAGACGCACGCGTAACTTAGCCAGGGAGCTATTGACAATGGGAATCGGAATCATACCGTCGCCGTTCAGCATCCCGCCCTCCGATTCCTTGACGTTGTCGAGCAGGCTAAGCTGGAAACCCGCAATGGTGGCTGTCTTGCTCGCTAATACCTTGGTGTTGTCTACTGGCTGGTTTTCCGGTACGTCGACCATGCAGGAGCATTTAACGCCAAGCGTCTGTTTGTAGGGTGTGTATTTGGTGGCAATCGCCGTGGCCCCCGCTGGTGGCGTATCCTGACCAGGAATCAGGCCGGGAACGGGGAGTAGCTTAATGGGTGTCTGCACCAGTTCCAAGCCCGGTGTTTTGGCCAGGGGCGGCAGACCAGCGCCGTACGTAAAGACGCAGACGGGGGCTTTGCCATCGTTCATGAAATTGATTCGACGCGAGCGGTCGATGGCCTGCACCCGCCAGGCGTATCGTTTACCCAACTGGAGCGGTGGTTGGGTAGGACCATACAGAAAGGTACTGGTCCGTAGTCCGCGTACCTCAACGCCTGATTTCGGCAGGGCTATGGCATCGATAAATACGTTCGGGTCTACGTCGGCCTGGGGTAACTCAACGATACGTAACGTATAATCAACCTGCGCGGGCGAGACACCGGCCGGTGGGGTCCAGGTAAACACGACGGCCTGGGGCGTGGTGGCTGAGACTTCGGCGTCGCAGAGGGGCGAAATCAGGATGGGTGGCTCAACCGAGCGAACTACGATCGGAGCCGAGCAGCCCAGCGGAAACTCGGGCGACAGGGCCTGCCCGAACGTAACACCCGTAGTATTCGCTGCCGTTTCGTTGTAGGCCCGCACGCAGAGTTGATACGTACCGTCGGGCAGGGGAAATCCCCGTGCCAGCAGGTTTTTGTCAATACCGACGACCTCGATCTGATTCAGATCAAACAGCCCCTCGATATCATTGCGGGTAAGTAGCGTCTGGCCGGGAGGGACGGTCAGCGGGCGGGGGGGACGGTAGTTCGGTGAGGTGCGAATCTCGATACCGTTATCGCCGGTGAGTTGCCCCGATAGCCGTACCTGATACGTCTGGCGGCTGGTGTTGATGAGAAAGACGCGCACTTGCTGCCCCGTACCGGGATAATCCTGGAGGTAGGCACTGTAGGGCGGCATGACGCTAACCTGAATTTGCAAGGGAAAAGTCTGCGCCCAACTGCCTGCTGTTACCAGAAGCAACAGCAGAAATAAGCCACTACGGATCAGCCAGAATGAATGGGTGTGGTTAGAACGAGATGCCATAGCCGAGAGTACCTCTGAGTTCGTTGAAAGATTGGGTCTGAATACCCGTATTCGAGTTCAGGTAATTAGCCGATAGCGTAAGCGTCTGCCGCTTGGCAAGCTGGTAGCCGCCGTTGAACGATACTGTCAGGACCTGCCCCGTTACGCCCGACTGCTGGTTGACAAGGTAACTGGCGTTGAACGAGGTAGTCAGTTTTTTGTCGAAGAAGGACTGGGTTGCTCCCAGCGTTGGGCCGAAGAACCGTACCGCCCGGCTGCTATCACCAACGACAATGGGTAGCTGCGTCTGGGTGTACGACAGCATACCGTTGATACCCCAGCCCGTTTCGGTCTGCTGGTAGAAATAACCGAGGTTGAGGTTCGTATTGGTATTCTCGGTCTGGTTGGCGGTCTTGGTGTTCAGATCGCTGAGTTGCTGGTAGGTCGTGGTCAGCGTGAAAACCTGGAGGATAGCATCTTTCTGTAGCGTGTACCGACCGTTGATTGTTGCCGACAGGTTATTCTGCGACAGCCGTAACGTATCAATCACCGGCCGCAGCCCAGCCTGCTGACTAATGCCGTAATTCGATAGCTGTACATCAAGACCAAAGGCTGTGGCCGGATTATACGACACGACCAGTGAGCCGATAGAGCGCCCCGTCCGGGCGTTTTTGTTGCCCGCCAGGTTGTCGAACTGGTAGCCATAACTGCCCGACAGCCGGAGTTTCCCTTCAAGCAGGGTCAGGTTGGGCGCAATGGCGTAACTCTCAATGTCCGACTGGAAATAGTAGGCCCCCATCGTTTGAAAATTGGGGTCAATGCGTTTGTACTGGAGTTTGATGCCTGCGTTCTGGCCCCGGTAGCCAATGGCGGCCTGTGTAGCCTGAGTGAGTTGAGTCGACAGGCGGGGCGTAAAGAATTTGCCAAACAGCCGGACAACCGGATTGCTGCCCTCCGCCGATACCAGCGTACTGCGTATGTCGCGAGTGAAGGCGCTCACAGCCGCGTCCAGTTCGACCGTGATACGCTTGATCAGCAGTAGGCGGCTCGTAAGCCCAACGACCAGGTTTTCGGCCGGGACGACGGTTTGTGTAACGGATTGAGGCACTGATGCGATAGACGACGAATCGTCGCGGGCGCGGAGCATGATCAGGTCGACGTAATTACCCGGTTTACCGTAGCCTACTTTCAGGGCGTAACCCGTGCGCTGGTAAGCCGGAATAATGTCGGGTTCGGCGAGATTACTCGAGATGGCTTTGTTAAATCGACCGTACACGGCACCCAGTCGTAGATTACCGGGATTGAGCTCAATGCCCCCGCCCAAAAACGTATGCCCGGCCAGCGTGAAAGGCGAGAAGCTAACGTTCCGGTACCCCGCATGAACCGTAGCCCATTTGTACGTAGGGGACACGCCGAACTGGTTGAAGGGTTGTCGAAAACTACTGCCCTGATTGCCGAGTACTGCCGAGAAGGGAAGCGAGATACCACCAGGTAATGCCACCGTAACCGAACCGCTCAGGCCAAAGGGCGAAGTCTGATTCCGGGCGGCAATACCACTGGCCCTATAAGCACCCGCGTAGGCGTTTAGTCCGCCTGATACCTTGACAGGGGAAGGCTTTTTGGGGAGATTGTCCTGCGCCTGTACCGGGGAGGTCCATGCCAGGCAAAGCCATGCCGGAAAAAGCAACCAAAACCCGAAAAGGAGAAGCCGTAACTGTGTTTTCATACCTGGACCCGCGTTTGGCACTAGCCTCGAAGAACTTGTGTCAAAACTACTGGCGGACCCAGCGTCAATCAATCGGATAAATGTATGATCGGGAAACTACGGCTGGTTGTATTCTGCAGATATAGTTCTGGTAATCAGTACATTATGTTAAAGAGTATTATGGTATTTCTGACCGGTTAATACGTAGAAGTACCTGATTGGTGAATACTGGAAACCTACATCTGGAATAAGTGAAGGTATAGATGATTGCCGGTAATGTACCCGAACACGCACCAGGCTTGATCAAGAATAATTCGATTAAAATACAAAAACTTTAAGCTGGCTATTTGACTGTTGTTTAGCTTAATGACTCCAGATAAACCTTCACGGAGCTTATGCCCAAATTCCTTTGTCAAACGTTCTGCTTATTTCTGTTTTTGCATTATAGCACTTGCGCTAAAGCCTCCACATTGATTTTTTTTGGCAGTATTGATGGGAAATTCTATGCTCTCAATGCTGAAACGGGGAAAAAAAGATGGGAATTTTCGGCAGGATCATCCATCAATGCCAGTCCTATTGTCGATGATGACAAGGTGTACTTCGGCAGCTACAACGGGAAGCTATATGCCCTACATACGAAGTCCGGTAAACTGAAATGGGTATTCACCGCTGCTGAAAGTATTCAATCATCTCCTGCCCTTGTCAAAGGAATTCTGTACGTCGGTTGCACAGATGGCCATTTTTATGCTTTGGATGCTGAAACAGGCGTCCAGAAATGGGTCGTGCAGCTTGAAGGCGCTGTACGGTCGACGCCAACCATTGCGAACCAACGGATTTATGTCAGTTCTGGATACGGTTCTCTATATGCCCTGGATGCACTAACGGGCGTTCAACGTTGGGTGTACGAAAATCAGGGCGGATTTACCTCCTGTCAGGTAAGTGGTGGGCAGGTTTACGTCGGGAACACAGATTATTCTGTTTATGCTCTGGATGCGTTAACCGGAGAACAAAAATGGGAATTCAAAACCAAGGGAGCCGTCGTGTCGAGTCCCTTCGTAAAAGACGGTGTCTTATTTGTAGGAAGCTATGATCACAAACTTTACGCGCTGAACGCTAAAACCGGCACCCAACGCTGGGCCGTTGAGTTTGGCCAGACCGTTGGCTCTAGTCCTGTAGCAGCTGATAAACTGGTTTATGTCGGCAGTTTTGATGGTCATCTCTATGCCGTAGACGAGCAGTCGGGGCAGATAAAATGGGCATTCAGATCTAGGGGTAGTATTTCTGCCGGAAGCCCTGTTGTAGCAAACGGGCTTATTTACATTGGCAGCAACGACAACTATCTGTACGCTGTAGATGCCTTGACCGGAACTAAAAAGTGGGAGTTCAAGACTGGCGGATTCGTCATAGGTAGTCCGGTAGTCGTTAAAAAAGGAATTGTTCTGGGCGATTATTCAACCATAAGTGGAGTTAAGCAATAAGATCAATCCCCCAACGCGAACGTTACGTACTGATTCCCTTTTTTTGTGCCCAGCTTGGTGCCCCCGCAGGCCACGACGACGTACTGTTTACCATTAACCTGGTACGTACTGGGTGTAGCAAAGCCAGCGGCTGGTAATTCCACTTCCCAGAGAAGCTTCCCGGTTTTCTTAGCGTAGGCGCGGAACATACCGTCCTTGGTAGCGGCAATGAACAGCAGCCCGCTGGCGGTGATAACCGGACCTCCGTAGTTTTCGCTCCCCGTAGTGGGTACGCCTTTCTCTTTCAGTGACTTCTCCTCGCCAAACGGGATCTTCCAGACGTATTCGCCCGTGTTCAGATTGATGGCGTTGAGCGTTCCCCACGGGGGCGAAATGGCAGGTAGCCCCTTGCTATCCAGAAACTTGTTGTAGCCCGTGTTGCGATACGGTACGTATGGTTGTTTACTGCCTGCCGATGCACTCACTTCTTTTTTCTCATCACCAAATAAAAAAGCAACCAGCGCCTGCTTTTCATCGGCGGTAAGGGTAGTAAAGCCCGGCATCATACCTTTGCCGCTGCTGATTATCTGCGTAACAAAGGCCCGGTCGCGCCGGGCTTCGATGTTCACCAGTGAAGGGTAGCCGCTTTTGACGTTGCCTTTCCGGTTGGCACCGTGGCAGGGTGTACAGTTAAGGGTATAGAGTTTTTCGCCCGTTGTCAGGTGAGCCAGCTCGTCCTGTTTGGGCGTATCGACCATTGTTAATACCCACGCCATTTCATTACTGTTGACGTACAAAATTCCATCCGGGTCGGCTGCGGCCCCGCCCCACTCGGCCCCGCCGTCGAATCCGGGAAAGATGAGCGTACCGGCTTTGCTGGGTGGCGCAAACCGCTGCCGATGCTGCTGCCGGAAGCGGGCGATGAGCGTATCCCGATTGTCGGCATAGGGACTGATGTCGTTTTCCGTCAGCGTATTGGCCTGCCGGGCGAAGGGCAGCGGTTTGGTCGGAATAGGCTGGGTTGGCCAGGGTTTTTCGCTGCCCAGACCGGCCGTTGGAACGGGTACTTCATTGATGGGAAACAAAGGCTTTCCCGTAACGCGGTCGAAGACGAAAACGTAGCCGTGTTTGGTCACCTGTGCTACGGCGTCAATCGATTTGCCGTTCTGTTTGATCGTCACCAGATTCGGTGGAGCCGGTAGGTCACGGTCCCAGATGTCGTGATGAATGAACTGGTAATGCCAGAGTCGCTTGCCCGTCCGGGCGTCCAGCGCCAGCAGACAGTTGGCGTAAAGGTTCTGACCGGGTCGGTTACCACCCCAGAAATCAAACGCGGCTGAGCCGGTAGGAACGTAAAGAATGCCCCGGTTTCGGTCGACGGACATACCTGCCCAGTTGTTGGCGCCCCCGACGTATTTATTCTGGTAAGCATCTTTCGGCCAGGTAGTATAACCTAGTTCGCCGGGGTGAGGGATGGTGTGAAAGGACCAGACCAGTTTTCCCGTCCGGACATCGAACGCACGCAGATCGCCCGGTGCGGCATCGGCTCCTTCCGACAGGCGTACCGGCATGACAATCAGGTTCTCGAAGATGGTACCGGGTGTGTTGGAGATAACGAATTTATCCTTTGCGGCTTCGGGAAGCCCGGTGTGCAGGTCGATCCGGCCGTTGTTGCCGAAGGAGGAAATCGGCAGGCCGGTTTTGGCGTCCAGCGCGTAGAGATACGAGCCGATTGTGTGCAGAATTCGTTTGTCGCTACCGTTGCTCCAGTACACTACGCCCCGGCTGGTACTCATCGAACTTTTCTGGCTATCGCCGAATCGCCAGATCTCTTTCCCCGTAGCGGCATCGAGCGCAAACGCCCGCACCGCCGACGTAACGCCGTACAGAATCCCATCAACAACAATTGGATTGACCTGCATCTGTCCCGTATCGGGGGCGGCATACGACCAGGCAACCTGAAGCTTCTGAACGTTATCGGGCGTGATCTGCGTGAGTGTGGAGTAGTGGTTACGGTCGCCCCCGCCCAGGTACTCCGGCCACTCATCGGAAGTGACTATAGGGGTATCGACGCTGATTAACTGACTGGCGGAAAGAAGAACGACTGCCCCGAAAAGAGCAACAAGAGAAATACGTTTCATCAAAAGACAAAGGCGGATCCAGCCAAAAGATACGCATACGGATGAGATAATATTCGACCTAGCGTCTGGCCTGGTTATGGGCCTGGGTCATTACCGAGCAGAAGGGAACTGGCCGCACTGCTCGTCCAGCCAGCGTACCGCGAAGTCAACCAGGCCGGCAGCCGGGAAAATAGCTGACGGCGCATGACCGATGAGTCCTTGCTGTCCTTGCCCCGTTGCCAGAAAGTCGTTGGCAATTGCTCCAAAATAGTCGTCGTCCAGTCCATCGACGACCGGATCGGCCGTGTCGAATTCTTCAATCATTCGCCAGACAACCTGACCGTTCAGGAGTAGCGGTACTTCCATTCGGCGAACGTGTTTTCCCGGAATCTGTGCCAGGTGCTCAGCATGGTGCAGTAGACTGATCGTATCCAATGGGGCACCGATCATCAGAACTTTGCCTGATGTGGCAACGAATTTCGCAAACGGGGAGCCAGGCCCGTACCCGTAATCAAGCGGATGATCGGCTGTAAACCACGCAGCCTTACCACCTATAGCGGCAACAGATGCACCCGGATTATGGCTTCGTTCGGCACCGGGCGTTGTTCGAACACTTTCAGCAAACGCTCCATGGTCGCGGCTGGCTCGGGAGCGGGCCGGATCAAAAGGCGGAATGGCAGGTTTCAGAAAGTTGGGAAGCCCTCCCTGTTCGTCAAGTGCGTCTTCGTACTGCTGCTCCCAGTTGACGTAACAGAGTAATGTTCCGTCGGGGCCAAGACTATCAAGCAGGGCATCGATCAGCGTATCAGGACCATTGACAAGCGGGCCTACTGATCGCATCCCGGCATGCACCATGACGGCGTCGCCCGTTCGGACACCCAATGCGTTTAACTGCTCTGCCAGCAGTTGCCGGGTCCAGTAATACGTGTCGCCAAGCAGGATCATCTACGCTTTGGTTAAGATGCGTCAGACATCGCTTATTCCTTTTTATCTACGGTCGGCCGGAGATTAATGGCAAGCCGAATGAATGTTGCGCCAACCATCAATGATATATAATGCGTTGCTGCAGCGTCAAATAAGAAGGGATTCCAGGGGGCAATAAAGAGCGCCAGAAAAAACATACCTGCGGCCGTAAGCCGCGATTCGTGCCAGTGAGCGTAAGCCGAATAGAGAGCAAGACCCATCGCCAGACTTTTGGTCAGTAAAAAGCACACTTCAGGCAGGGCAAGTGCATTGAGGGGCGTCAATGCTACTAATCCCGCTGTGATAAAGAGCAAAACTTGGTACGTTTTCATAGACGATTGCTTTCTAGGACAGGATTGCAGGATTTTATTTGACAAGTAATCTAAAAAATTCTGTAATCCTGTCCAAAAACATACTTACTTCTCCTTCACGCAGCGAAATCCCAGGTTGTTGCTGCCGCTGGTGACTTCTCCTTTGCCCCGGCTACCGGCTTTGTACCGGATGCAGTACTGATCGCTGCACAGGAACGACCCGCCCCGCTGCACGCGTTTCACCGCACCGGGCTCTTCGGGGTCGTAGCTATCGGCCGGACCCTGGGGATTCTGGCTGGCACTGACTGCGTAATAATCGGGTCGGTAGTAGTCCTGGCACCACTCCCAGACGTTGCCTTCCATATCGAACAGACCGTAGGCGTTGGCTGGGAACGACTTAACCGGCGCCACCCCCTCATACCCATCCTCCCGGGTATTTTTGTCCGGGAAGTGCCCCTGATGGATGTTCGCAACCCATTTGCCATTTGGCTTCTGCGCCTGACCCCAGTAATACGTCTGGTTATCTTTGCCAGCCCGGGCAGCAAACTCCCACTCGGCTTCGGTGGGCAGGCGTTTGCCCGCCCATGTAGCGTAGGCAGCCGCATCCTCGTAAGAAACGTGGACGACAGGCTCGTTGGCGTGGCCTTTCAGATCGTTGCCGGGCAACGATTTGCCTGGACCAAAAGGCTGTTTCCAGCTAGCACCCTCCTGGTAGTTCCACCACTGGAGGGGATTGTTCAGCGAAACGGCCTGACTGGGGGGCGTAAACACCGCCGAACCAGGCACGAGCTTATCGGCCGGAACGCCCGGGTAATCGTTGGGATTCAGGGGACGCTCGGCCACGGTAACGTAGCCGGTAGCTTTCACAAATTCAGCGAACTGCGCGTTCGTCACCTCATGCTCGTCCATCCAGAAACCAGCCACCGTAACGGCATGAACCGGCCGGGTGTCGACAAACTCATCGGACCCCATCTGGAACGTACCACCCGGTATCCAGGCCATGCCGTCCGTGCTGCCATCGCCCGCGGGCGTGACCGAGGCCGCCTGCTGAATGGCCATCTGCCGGGACGGCATCCCGTTGGCGGCACAGTGCGCAAGGCTGTCGGCGGTACGTTGCGCCTGTTGCTCGGCCGATTGCTGATGTTGACAACCAGAAAACAGGCCGGCAAACGCAGCAAGCAGCGAATGGGCGATAAATCGGTTTCGTATCATGGAATCAATGCATTTGCCTTACTTACTCTTCGCCAGCAACTGAAGCGCTTCGTCGTCTTTGTAGTCAACCATCAGGGCTTTCAGCTGGGCTTTCAGGTCGGTCGTGATTTTTTCGTAACCGGGTTTCCCAAACAGATTGGTTACCTGCTGCGGATCTTTTTTAAGATCGTACAATTCCCAGGTATCCAGCCCACCGTAGAAATGCACCAGCGTATACTGATCGGTGCGGACGCCGAAATGCGGGTAAACGTGGTGCGGTTCGGGAAACTCGTAATAGTGGTAATAAGCCGCCTTACGCCAGGGCGTATCTTTGCCTGCCAGCAGGGGAGCAAACGATTTTCCCTGAATGTCGCCTGGAATTGCGGTTTTGGTCATGTCGAGCAGGGTTGGTGCCCAGTCGATGTTCGACACGATCTGCTCAACCCGGGTGCCAGGTTTGATAACGCCGGGATAACGTATTACGAATGGTGTTTTCAGCGATTCTTCGTAAATAAACCGCTTGTCGAACCAGCCGTGCTCACCCATGTAAAAGCCCTGATCGGACGCATAAATGACAACCGTATTCTTCGCCAGGCCCGACTGATCGAGGTAGTCCAGCAGTCTACCGATGTTGCGGTCGAGGGAGCGGGCGGTGGCCAGGTAATCACGCAGGTAACGCTGGTATTTCCACTGCACCAGTGCGTCACCACTGAGCTTCTTCTGATCAAACTCTTTGCTGACTTTTCCTTCGTAATACGCCATGAACTGCTTTTTCTCCTCAGGCGAAAATCGGTTGTAGGTACCGCTGTGTTCGTAGTCGGCATGGACTTTCAGGTCCTCTTTCAGGCGCATCGTTTTATCGATGGTCATGTCCTGCCTGGCAGCCGCTTCCCGATTCTGGTAGGTGTCGCGGAACGTAGGGGGCACCGGAAAGGTAACGTCATCATAGGCACCCAGGTCCTGCAGGTCGGGCAACCATTCGCGGTGGGTCGCCTTGTGCCCGACAACCATAAAAAAGGGCTTGCCGGCGTCGCGTTTCTTGAGCCAGTCGAGCGAAAGGTCAGTAATTACGTTGCTGACGTATCCCTTATGCCGCACCGTGTCGCCCGACCCATTGACAAAGTCCGGGCTGTAATAATGCCCCTGACCGGGGAGCACGTCCAGATAGTCGAAGCCGTGGGGCAGACTACCCAGGTGCATTTTGCCGATCCAGGCTGTCTGATAGCCGTTCTTCTGTAGCTGTTCCGGGAAGACGGGCTGGTTTATGTCAAACTTCTTTTCGTTCAGCTTGTAGCCGTTCAGATGGCTGTATTTTCCCGTCAGTAACGTCGCCCGGCTGGGGCCGCAGATTGAGTTCGTAACGACGTTATTGAGCAGAATAGCTCCTTCGTTCGCAATCCGGTCGATACTGGGAGTTTTTGTCAGTTTACTGCCGTAGGCGCTGATCGCCTGATACGCGTGGTCGTCCGAAAAGATAAAAATTACGTTGGGACGATCTGTTGACTGAGCGCACGCCTGCCGGCCAACCAAAGGGCTTAGCAAAGCTGCTACCAGGACCGGTAGGTGTAGCAAAGGTTGAAATACAAACTTCAGGATCATAGGGAACAGGGAAAGTTTTGCCGGAACGAGCGTTACATAAACGAGTTCATTGCTGATTCATTGGCCAGTTCTTCGGCATGTTCCTTGCCCAGGTACCGGTCGATGAAATAGTGCGCCACATAGAGCAGGGGCGTCAGTAGAATGGCAGTGGCGGCTTTGTAGATATAATTGATGATCCCAACCGCCAGCACCTGCGTTAGCGACCAGTTGCCAAAAATATAGAACGCAATCCCCAATACCACGAACGAGTCGACCAGTTGTGACACTAAGGTCGAGCCGGTGGCCCGCAGCCATATTTTCTGACTTCCCGTAATCCGGCGCAGCGCGTGAAAAACCGATACGTCCAGAATCTGCCCGATCAGGAAAGCCGTCAGCGAGCCAATTATAATGCCCAGCCCCTGCCGAAAAATCAGCTGAAAGGCATTATTGATGTTGATGGGCTGCCCCGCGCCGTCCGTCGCATTCACGTCGAGCCAGAACTGGGCGGGTGGTAAGGTTGTGACGGCGAAGATGACTACGAAGCTGTAAGCCACGAACCCCGCCGTTAAAAACGAAATCCGCCGGACACCCGCCTTGCCGAAATACTCGTTGATAATATCGGACGTAACAAATACGAACGGCCAGATCACGGCCCCGGCGGTCAGGTTAAAGTCCAGCACAAAATCGCCGAAGAGGTGAATATGAGCGGGTTGTGTACCTAGTAACGTTTCGACCGAAAAAATCTTGACCCCAATAATCTCGGCAATCAGCGTGTTGGTCAGGAAGATCGCGCTGAGGAAGATGTAGAGGTTTGTCCGTTTGTTCGTGAATGAGTAGGAGGGCATAGGTACGTGACGGGTTAAAACGGTGGTTATCTGCGCTTATAAATACCGGCCGTTGCCGTTTTTTCGTAACGTTCGGCCAGGGCCGGCGCGCGCTGGAACAGCTTGTCAATCACGTCCTCATGATCGACAATGTAGTCTGGCGGGTCTTTGCGAAAATGATCGAAAACGTTGATGACAGCTTCGTAATTGTCCAGATTTTTCAGGTCGTACTTGGCCAGGTCCCAGTTCAGGTAAGGCGTTGCCGGGAGGTTATTCCGGTAGGCACTCAAATCTTCGCCAATGATCAGGACGTGCTGATTTTGAATTGTGCGGGGCAGGGGGGAAGGCGGTACCTGAAGCTTCGTCAGCCGGCCCAGATCACTTCTGGGAATCAGCCCGAGGGCCCCCTGATAAAACAACAGTAAGATCAGCGCCATTGCTACGCCGAATGCGATCTCGCCCAGCCAGGCTTTGCGAATGTTCTCGAAGTAAAACACGGCAAAGTAGGCCATGGGCGGAACAAAGCTCAGCAGCGACATGGGGGCCAGAAATGGCGTCAGCAGGGTCGTCAGCAGGGTCGTCACAAACCAGATCATCATGATCTGCTGCACCCGCTGCTGGAAGTTAACGTAGCGGCTGGTTGTGCTGAACAGGCTCAGGAAACCCAGTATCCCCAGCCCCAGCGGAATCAGCAGCGACGCGATCAGCGACTGAAAATCGGACAGTGAATACTGTCGAACCCGGAAGACCGACGACAGTAGATTCCGGTTGAAATCGTCGAGACTGTCGTTGAAATAATAGAACAGGACCGTAACGGCAATTGGAAACAGAAAACCAGACAAGGACAGCGAGTATTGCCGGAACGTAGCGCCCGTATACAGCAGCAGTGAAACCACCGCCCAGAGAATGAACAGGGCCGACGGCAGATAAAACAGCGTAGCAATTCCGATATAAAAACCCACTTCGAAAACCTCGTCCGTAGCGCCCCGTCGCTCCATCTGCCGAATCAGCGTGCCAAACGCCAGCAACAGAAAACTGGTCGACATCAGGACAGGGGACAACGTCAGACAGTCGAATGACAGGTGCAGAAACAGCATGTACACCAGTCCCGGCCAGAACGAGCGGTCGGGAAATACGTCTCGGTTGTTGGTGAGGTAGTTGAAGTAAACGATCTGGAAGACCGAAACTACCGTGGCCGCTATGTGCAGCGCTACCGGCGAGCGTCCGGCAACCGCATGGAGACCCCAGTAGACCAGCGCGGAGAGCGGACTGATGCTGTCCCAGATATCGCGGTAAAGCAGGGCTCCCTGGCTCATTTTTTCCCCAACCAGTAACCAGTTCAGTTCAGGTGTCAGCAGGGGAAAGGGATGCAGCAGCAGGGGTAACCGAATCAGGAGTAACAGACCCAGCAGGCTGACGTACTGATACGGAAAATAAGCACGAAAAAAACGTAACAACGGACGGAAAAGAGTTGGTGACCCCTGCGAAATTACGCCCATTTTCGGCAGAATGGAAAAACCTGCGGATATTTGCCGGTATCTCATCCGGGCAGGCGCTCTAACTGGTTTACCGCTCAGGGCGTGCGATCAACAAACGGATCCTGTTGCAACAGGCAATGCCCCAGTGAATGAATCAACAAAGTTAGGGTACCAGCGTTATAGAAGGGAGCACTGACTCAATTACAGCATCATGGAATCGAAACGACAACAGAAGGTAGCCCGGCAGCTGCAGAAGGATTTAAGCGAGATTTTTCAGCGCGAAGTGCCGCACCTGTTCAACGGAGCATTTATTACGGTTACCAACGTGCGTGTTTCGCCCGATTTAAGCGTTGCCCGTGTGTACCTGAGCTTTCTGGCCACTAAAAATAAAGACCTCCTGCTCGAAACAATTCAGGAGAAAGGTAAAGTCATTCGGCAGCACCTCGGCGACCGCGTTCGCCACCAGCTCCGCATCGTACCCGAACTGGTTTTCTTCATTGACGATACCGCGGAGTATGCCGACAAAATGGAACGTCTCTTTTCCGGCCTCGACATTCCCCCCGCCCCGAAGGAGGAAGACGAAGATCAATGAGCGAATTGTGAATGAGTGAATGAGTGAATACCATCCGGCAAACAAGGTTGCGCCAGCCTATTCACTCATTCGCTCATTCACTCATTCACAATTAAAAATGAACCTCCCCACCTGGATTGCCCGTCGGTATTTTTTCTCGAAGAAGAAGCGCAGTTTCATTAGCTGGCTCTCGGTCCTCTCTATGCTGGGCGTAGGTGTGGGGACAATGGCGCTGGTGGTGGTGCTGTCCGTTTTCAACGGGATGGAGGAGCTGAACCGGCAGATTTTCAAGACCTTCGAAGCGGACATGACCGTATCGCCCCGCCAGGGGAAACGCTTTCTGGCCTCACCGGATCTGGTCAAACGACTGCGCCAGACCCCCGGTGTTTCATTGCTGACGGCCGTGGCGCAGGACAATGCGCTGGCCCGTTACGCCGACGGACAAACGGTGGTGCGCCTGAAGGGGGTAGAGAATAATTACCTGCAACGCCAGCAACTCGACTCGGCTATGATCGACGGCAAGCGGATGCTGGAGAAAGATGGAGTCAACTACGCGGTTGTGGCCGCGGGCGTACAAAGTGATCTGAATATCTCGGTCCTGGACATTCTGGCGCCCCTCGAAATTCTGTATCCGCAGAGCGATCAATCCTTCAACGCTCTTAACCCCGACGCGTTCAACAGCGCTTACATGACCGTTTCGGGCGTTTTCTTCATCGAATCACGGTACGATAATTTCGTGCTGGCTCCCATCACAGTAGCGCGTGATCTGTTTGGCTACGCCGAAAACGAAGTGACCTCGCTCGAAATTCAGCTGACTCCCGGTACTAACGAGAATGCCGCTAAACAGGCCCTGCAGGACGTCGTGGGCGATACGTTGCTGGTGCAGAGCCGCGATGATCTGAACACAGACCTTTATCGGACGATACGTATCGAGAAACTACTCGTTGCCCTTACACTGGGCTTCATCATTCTGGTGGCGTCCATCAACATCTTCTTCTCGCTGTCGATGCTGGTTGTTGAAAAGAAAGAGGATATTAAAATCATGTTTGCCCTGGGCGCTACGTCGGGCCTGATTCGCCGGATTTTCTTGACCGAAGGCGCCATCATTGCGTTATCCGGTGCCTTTGCCGGCCTGGTGCTGGGGATCGGTATCTGTCTGGCTCAGCAGCAGTACGGCTTTATCCGGATGGGAACCGTTAGCTCGGTGATCGACGCCTACCCCGTCCGGCTGGACACTAGTGACGTACTGCTGACCGCCGTGCTGGTTACGGTGCTAACGATGCTGACATCCTGGTTTCCGGCGCAACGTGCCGCCCGAATTGGAGCGATGTAATAAAGCTAACATACTCTGGCAACGCTGGGGTTCGATTAGCAAACAGAATCCCAGCGTTGCCAGAGTTTTCATTTTCCTAAAACTAGCGCACTTTCAGTAACTGACTTACGGCTACCGGACGCCCATCCGACGTTACGCCCTGCACTGTTACGCGGAGTACACTAGCTGTGTCAGACAGGGGAATCCGGAACGAGGTAATGCCCGTTTTGTCTGTAGCCAGCAGGGGACGCCAGTATAAAACGTTCCGGCGATCGGGGAGGGCGCTTCCTGACTCCGACAGGCGGCCGTATTTAGGAACGTAGAAGGTGCGCTCGCTGGGGTAGCCGTGCACCAGTAAATCGGTCTGATTCGCATTCGCACCCGTTTGGGCGAACCGGGCTTTTTTCGAATAGAACGCAATAACACCGTTTGCGCCACGGGCACCAAAAACAGATGCGCCTTCATTTTTGATCAGATCGATGCGCTCGATCTGCGTTGGGTTCAGCATCATCAGGGCGTTTCCTTCTTTGTTTTCGGTTAGGTACGTACCGTCGATCATGTATAAAGGCGACATCTCCTTGAGCCTAGCCTTGGCGGAGAGCATGCTGATGCCGCGAACGGTAACCAGATAACCACCACCCGCATCAGCCGTGTTGGGCCGCACCTGTACGCCACTTAACTGTGCCGCCAACATTTCGTAAGCGTTGCCATACGCCCGTGATTTTTCGTCGAACAATACCGTAACATCGGCTTTGCCGTAGATCGCGTTCTGTTGTGCCTGCCGGGCGGCATCCATATTAGTAGCCCGCACCGTTACCTCACCCAACTGCCGTGCTGACCGGTCCCGGTAGCGATCTGCCGCGCTGATCTGCCGCTGCTGACTAGCCATCAGGAATGGTGTCAAATCCGGTAGGGAGGATGGTTCCGACGATTTCGTGGAGAAATACCCACCCGGCTGATCAAGCCGGATCTGCGCAGTGCTGATCGGTTTGAACGTGGCCGTCGTAACCTGAGGGCGCAGATACATTGTATCGGTCATGCTGAGCCCGTCGATGGTGAAGTGGCCAAACTGATCCGCACGGGCCGATCGGGCGAAAGATTCCCCACGTGGACTGGAGAAGGTTAACAGCACAACCGAGGCTGGAATGGGCTTCTCATTTTTGTCGATGACGTATCCACTTATGCGTTGTCCCTGTAAGGAGGCCAGCTCATTTGCCAATTCTGGCTGAGTAGCTGGTGTCTGCCAGGTAAACCGACGCCAGCCCTGCGTGAGTAATAAGTCGTCCAGGGATTTGCGGCTGGCTTTTCCACCGGTCGTTACGTACTGATTTGCCTCCTCAACCTGGCCTTTTAGCTCTCCGGTTAGCAGCAGGTGCGTACGGATGTTGGCGGATGCGGAGTCTGCTGGTAGTTGGGATTCATCGGTGACCGTAGCGGAGCCAGTGATGGTAAGTGGTTCGTCGAACCCGTCGGCAACGCGTACCGCAAGTTGAACGGTTTCGCGTGGTAGATAGGTCGATTTGTCAGTAATGAGTCGGGCCTGAACCGGAAGCTGCCGATCCGGAATGAATACCAACCGCTCCTGCTGAGGCTGTCCCTGCGCATTGTAGAGCGTTACCTGCGCTAAGCCAACAGGAAGTTTCGCGGTGGGTATTGTTAAACTGGCTTTGCCGGATTGCAGTTGCAGCTTGGTCTGCTGAACGAGTTGCCCCCGGCTTTGTATGGTCAGATAAACCGGCTGTTGCGCCAGCGGGGCAGAAGCCTGTATTTTTAATCGCAACTGGGTGCTATCCGTAACCATGTCTGTTGCCAGCACCAAACCGTTTGGTTCGACAGTGGGCAGAGTTACTGACTGCGCTAAATCCGCACCGGTGGTAACTACCGCCCGATACGTGGTTCCCGCCTGGGGCGTTACGTCGACACTGCCGAAGCCAAGCCGATTGGTAGAGAATCGGCCCAGTTCAGTACCAGCCTGACTGACAAGTCGACCGGTTGTTGCGACGCCTTGTCCTTGTTTGTTGATGGTCTTAATACCCAGCCGGGAAGGCAGACCCGCCACCCAGTGACCACCTTCTGGCAGAAACTGCACGTCCAGCGAATCCGGTATAGTGCGCTCATTTGTCGCAGACCTGCTGGAAGCTAGGGTCGAATCATCGGGATTAGTGGCAACTATCGTCATGTTGCGTTCGAAGGCGGGGCGGGCGTTACGTCGATCACTTTCTGAGTAAGCCTGCAACCGATACGTACCCGTCGCCAGCGAATCGGGCACCCGTAGCCAACCCGCCCCGCGGCCCTCCTGCACCCGTACCCACTGATGGCTCAGGACGCGTCCAGAGGGAGAAAGCAGTTCCAGATGCAGCGGATTATCGCCCGCCAGCTGAGTAACGGGTTCGTGGGTTTGCGGATCGAGGATGTAGCTGCTAAACCAGAGGGTATCGCCCGATAGATAAAGGCCTTTGTCTGTCTGAACGAACACGGTAGGAGCACTATTCTGCTGCTGATTCGTCCAGCGTTTGGCTACCTCCCGGCTGATTGTATCCAGGGGCAGTAGGGTGCCGTCCTCCGTTGGCAGAGCGATAGTCTGTGCGGGAGAAACAGTAGCTGGTTTCCAGTCGGCCGGTAGGAGGTTGGATAGCCGGTCGTCGCTCATGGCCCCCCGGATTTCCAGGCCATTGGGTTGCGCTACCCAGCCGTCGGTGGTCACTAGCGCAGCTTTGCCTTTGGGGAGGTAGACAAGCGAATAAGCGTAAGGCATTTCTTTGTACGGCGTGGTACTGCCCGCCCGCTGGCGAGTATAGAACACTTCCAGCGGTTTGATGCTACGTAGCAGCCGCTCGGTAGCCAGACTCGCGGGTTTAATGATGCTGTCGGCTTGGGCGGGTACCGTAGGCATCCGTTCTGAACGTTGCATTACCGGTACGGACGGGTTCGCTGGCACCGCAAAATTGGCTTCATAAACCAGGAAGCCTTCTTTCTCGTAGGTACCCGCTACCAAGCTGGTGAGCAGATGGCGTAATGAACCCTGGTAAGCTTTTTGACGGTTTTTCTCCCAGCGCTGCGCCTGTTCCGTATTGTCGGGCGTCAGCAACTCAAACCGGCTGGTGCCAGCGTAGTACGTAGCGCCCCGGTGGTGATCGAAATGCAGGAGGCTATAATAGACCCGGTAGCCCAGGGCCAGGTTTTCAATGAGCAGTGGTTCGCTGGCCCGCGCCGTCAGCTTTCCGTCCTGGCTGGTCAGGACAACGGCATCCATATTTTTAATCTGGCAGCGATTGGCAAAAGATGTATTGCCGAGCAGTTCGCGCTCAAACACGCGGACCATCCGGTCATAGGCCCTGGTTCGGCGGGCGGTTACTGTAATGGTTTGTAAAGCTTTGCTTTCCGGCTTGAGGCTAAGCTGTAACGCGCGGTCAGTGGTTAAGCGGAGGGTCTGTCGGCTGGTGACGAAGCCCAGCGCACTGGCTACCAGTTCGGAGGTTCCGGTGGGTAAGCCGGTTAGCTGGTAATTCCCTTGGGCGTCGGCGGTTGTTCCCTGCGTCGATGCGTTCAGATAGACATTGGCAAAGGGAACAGGCTGATTGGTTGCGGCATCCAGCACCCGCCCGGTCAGGGTAATGGTTGTCGATTGTCCGAAGGCCGTGGCCAGCGTTAGGCCCAGGAGTAGAAATAGGCTTACTAGACGTGCGTTCATATCGTAAAAAAACTAAAGCAGGACAGATGATAAGTCGTCTGATAATCAACGACAACTAATTCTGAAAAGCTAGTATACAACGCTAATTACTCATTTAAAAATACCTATCAATAAAATGGCCGTTTACCTGTTGCGAATACGGTAAATAAGTACGGGGTTATTTGCGTAAATAGTGCGTTTTTCGGCGCTCATCCCGGTTTTTAACGCTACTGCCTGCGAAGGAATATTCTCTTCGTGGATGATTGAAATCAGACTGTCGCTAAGCCCGTTGGCAAACGCGTACTCCCGGCAGGCGTTGGCGGCTTCGGTGGCATAGCCCTGCTTCCAGAACTGCGGCAGTATGGAATAGCCAACCTCCAGCTCGTCCAGACCATCAACAACCTGAACGAGCAGGCCGCACTGTCCAACAAACGCGCCCGTCTGTTTGTCGATCAGTACGTTCATGCCGCCTTTGTTGTGCTGGTAGCGGTAAAACGTCTTATCAAACCACTGCTGGCAGTTGCGTACCGGATCGCTGGGTTCCCCCGCCCAGTACTGGGTTGACTGTGGATGGTCGTAGAAAGGAAGCCACGAGTCAAAATCATCAGGCTGCAAGGGCCTGAATCGTAGGCGTTCCGACTCGTGACCGGTGAGAAGATAGCTCATAAACGCAGCAGAAAGACAGAACAGATAGCGTGCTAACTGATAGTTAGTTGTGGTGGTAATCTACCTGATTTCTAGGGATTATTTAAAGCCGAACAGCAGCGGGAGTAGGAAGGTGACGACCGCACTCCAGATGCTGTAGACCGGCAGGAATAGGGTCATGGATTGGCCTACCTGTGAAAGGTCATTTTTACGGAGCATGGTTCCCCAGAGTCGTGTGGCTACGTAGAACAGATGAATGAGGATCAGGACATTGCCGCCCAGTATGGCCAGCCGGTTAGGAGTTATGCCCCATTCGGAAATTCGGAACAGTACGGCCGACAAAGCAATACCATTGATCAGGATCGTCACGGCCGACAGGAAGAAAAGAACAATGCTCTGCATCAGGTTCTTACTGCTAGGAGACGCTTCGGCCACCGAGAAAAAAATAAGCGCCATGACGCCAATCAACAGAAGGTTGAAAATCAGCAGGAACTCCCGGTCGTGATACGGATCTTTCCCCGAGCTGATGGTAGCAACCAGATAAATGATCAGCATAAGCAAGGCTACCGGGCTGAACAGGTTGGCAATGACCGGCGACACTTTGTTGACTAAGCCGGGTTGAACCTGGGTCAGAAACGTAGCAACAATAGGCACGGCTGATAAGCCGCATAGCACGACGTAATTAAAATAAAACTTCTGGATGTGCCAGCCGATTAGTTCGAACAGGCCGATCGTGAGTCCGGTCGTGAGTCCACCCGCGATCAATAACAGGGCCATCATAACGGCCAGCTCACCGTTGTACCGCAGAAAACCCAGCCAGCTGGCTCCGTTTCTCAGCTTTCCGCCACCGAACGTAAATCCCAGCAGGGACCACAGCCACAGGGGTAGGTGAATACAGGATAAAATCAACGTATCGCTGGTTTGGCCTTTGGGCAGCGAGTTGATAAATAGGGCTGCCAGCAGGATAAAGCCAGTCAGCCAGATTCCTGTTTTGCCGGAGATTTCGTTCTTCCAGGCGAAGTAGGCGATTAGCACGGGAAAGACGATGAAGCTGACGTTGCGCGTGTAAAAAAACTCCTGGTCAAGCGACAGAATTTCCGGGAGTTTGGCCAGCAGAGCCGCGCACAGGGCAGCCCCAACAACAAAGATTCGCTCATTGGCGGTGCCCCAGATCAGCTCATCTTGGTTGTAGTTCAAACGCTGATACCAGCCTTCCGCGAGTGGGTTGTCGTGCAGCTGGGGATAGAGGTCGTTGAATGTCGTTTTAAAGGTTGGCTTGTTGGCCCGGTACAACGTTTCCAGCTGTCGGGGGCTGTCCAGGTTCTGTAGGATGTCTTCGCGCATGGGAGTATGGAGTTTTGTAAAGTACTTTGAATTTCAGAGTGAACGGATAAAAAAATTATGTAGTCTTATTGCTCATTATCAGGCGCTCCAGCGCATCCAGGTGATTTCTGAACGCTGTGATTCCCTGCGTAGTGACCTGGTACCGGGTGTTCGGCTTGCGCCCGATAAACTGTTTTTCAACCAGCAGGTAACCCGCTTCTTCCAACGCCCGCAGGTGACTGGACAGGTTGCCGTCAGTGAGCTGTAATGCCTGTTTCAGATACGAGAAGTCCACGCTATCTGCCACCAGCAGAACCGACATAATGCCCAGCCGGGCCCGACTCTCGAAGTCTTTATTGATATGTTTTATGTAGTCATTCACCGTTTCCTGACCAGACTATTATCCCGTTCGCTGATGCGATTGCGAACGGGTTGATTGCTATCATTACCTCACGTTTCCGGCGACAACCAAGCGACCTACTCCTTCTCGTATTTGTAATACAATAGCGCCTCGTAGAGGATATTCAATCCACCAAACCCGACTCCCCAGGCCAGCAGCCCGTACTTGATCCAGAAGCCGGCCAACAGACCAACGATTAGCTGACCCATACCCAGATAACGGAGTTCCGTAAAGGTGTACTTGCTGCTATTGATCAATGCCAGGCCGTAAAAGACGAGCATCGAAGGCGCTACCAGATAAAAGAGCTGGTGATGTACCAGTATTAGACAAAACACCCCACCCGCCAGCAGTGGAATCCCCAGGTTCGTGAACAGACGCTGCCCCTGAATGTGCCAGATGGATTCCTGCGCCTTCCGGGCTTTCAGGCTGGTCAGAAAAAGCACCGATCCCAGCGCCAGCACTAAAGCGGTTCCGGCAACCAGCCCTAGAAATGTACCCGTTTCCTGGGTAAGCTTACCCTGATACAGATCGGCATACGACAGGTTCTGTTGACTCAGATACCAGTATACAACGCCCACACTAACCAGCGCTATAATTCCGGCCACTATGCCTGACAGGCCACTGAGCCAGGTAAAGCGGGAGGAGCGCTGCATCAGGTTGCGAATCTCCTGTAAGGCCGCGAGTTCTTCTTGATGTGCCATGTAAAGTACTTTGAAATCCAAAGTTATAATAAATTGGTTGCACGCAACAGCATACAAGAAAAATTTATGGTTCGTTTGAGAAATTCGTAGTTGTCTGTAGATCAGAACGCCCGCTCCTGACTCAGGAGCGGGCGTTCTGGTGAGATTTTACAGCGTCGTTGTCTTACCAGCTTTTCTTCTTGTGACCGGCAACGGCGTAATACAGAATGAACAGGTAGCAGACACCCACGACCCAGAAACCCTGTTGCGGATGGTCGGATGGGGTAGCCTGCGCGAAGATCAGCGGCAGGACGGCACCACCCGAAATACCCATGATCAGTAAGGCCGAGCCGATTTTAGTGAAACGGCCCAGTCCCCGGATACCCATCGGGAAAATGGCAGGCCACATCAGGGCGTTTGCCAGGCCCATCGCGGCCATCAGGTAAATGGTAGTATAGCCTTCCGAAAAGATCGATAGTGCCGTCAGAATCAGGCCTAGTATGGCCGAGTACGTCAGGGCTTTCTCCTGGGTGATGAATCGGGGAATGGCGATGATACCCACTACGTAACCAACCAGCATGGCGGCCATGGTGTAGGACGTAAAGTGTTTGGCTTCGTCCAGGCTAATGCCCAGATTCCGGCCAAACTGCCCAATGGCATCGCCGGCAATAACTTCAGCGCCAACGTAGAGGAACAGGGCCATAACACCCAGCACGAGGTTCGGGAACTGCAGCACGCTGGTCTTGGCCGTGGTTTTCGCGGCTGTGTCGGGCAGGAGTTCGTCGTCGGCTTCTTCCAGGTCAGGCAAGGGCGAGAAACGGATCAAAATGGCAACTAGTACCAGGAAACCAGCCAGTAGAACGTAGGGCATGATAATCCGGGAGGCCAGATCGTCGAGAAAGACATTCCGCTGGGCTTCGGTCGTAAGGGCCGCCAACTGCGACTCCAGCGTATCGGCATCGCTCAAAATAATGGCTCCCAGAATAAGGGGTACCAAAATCCCGGCCGATTTATTACAGATTCCCAGAATACTGATCCGTTTAGCCGCACTTTCGATGGGCCCCAGGATGCTGGCGTAGGGATTGGTGGCCGTTTGCAGCAGTGTAATACCCATTGCCTGAACGAATAAACCTACCAGGAACAGACCGAAGGTGCGCGATTGTGCCGCCGGAATAAAGATCAGAGAACCCAGTGCCACGATGCCCAGACCCACAATCATCCCATTTTTGAAACCTGTTTTTCGCAGGATAGCCGAGGACGGAATGGCCAGGAACGTAAACGCCATGTAGAACGCCGACGTCACCAGAAAGGCCTGCCAGTCTTCTTTCAGATTACAGACAATCTTGAGGAACGGAATTAGGACACCATTGGTCCAGGTGACGTATCCGAAGGTGAAGAATAGCACACCGATAATGATCAGCGGAACTGTATAGTTCGGGCGGACCTGCGAGGACGGGGGCGTTGCGGTAGGTGTCATGGGCAGTCGACTGCGCGAGGGAGATATTTTAAATTTTTTTACAAATTAAGAAGAGAAACCGGTTCTTGCTACGTCGAGCCATTTAAAATTCGTCGTTGAGGGCAAAAATGGGCTTGTTCGTTTTCCACTTCCCCCGCGTAAAGTCCGGAATGTCAATGGGCTTACTGCCCCCGGCAATACTTTGTTCGGACAAGGGACTGATGGCGCTCCAGGCGGCAGCATCGTATACGTCGATAGGAACGGGGCCTTTCGCTTTAACCGCTTCGATGAAGGCGCGAAGCACGAAGAAGTCAATGCCGCCGTGGCCGCTGTTTTCGGCGGTCTGCGCGTGCCGTTTCCAGAGGGGGTGATCGTATTTGTCCTGGTAAGGCGCGAATGGCTCCCAAGTATGGGCTTTGGGGCTTGTGCCTTCCAGATAGATCATGTCGTTATCGTCCATCCAGATGCCCTGCGTGCCCTGCGCCCGGAACCCCAGCGAGTAGGGGCGGGGCGAGTTGGTATCGTGCATAATGACGATGTTTTCGCCGTTGGCGCACTCGACCATCGTTGTTACTACGTCGCCCAGTTTGAAATTGACCTTGGCATTGGGGTGATTGGCCCCGCCTTTGTCGACAACGTATTTGTGCAGACCCCGGCTTTTGGTGGCCATGCTGGTCAGCCGAACAAACTGATTGCCCCGGTTGATGTTGAGCCAGTGGGCCACGGGTCCCAGGCCGTGGGTAGGGTAGAGATCGCCGTTCCGGTCGACGGAGTGCTGCGTACGCCAGCGGGCTTCCGAATAGGCATTCTTGCCAAACTCCGCCCCAACGCCATGCCCTTTGCCGTCGTTGAATTTGATGTTCCGCAGGTCGTGCTCGTAGCCACAGTGAGCGTAGGTCATCTCGCCGAACAATCCCTGACGAACCATGTTCAGCACGGCCAGTACGTCGCGCCGGTAGCAGACGTTTTCCAGAATCATGCAGGGCATGCCGGTTTTCTCCGACGTATCGACCAGATCCCAGGATTCTTTCAGCTTGACCGTGGCTGATACTTCAACGGCCGCGTATTTGCCCGCTTTCATCGTCGCTACGGCCATCGGTACGTGCCACTCCCAGGGCGTGGCAATGACAACGCCATCCAGGTCGTCGCGTTTGAGCATCTGCAGGAACGCTTCGTCGCCTTTGGAATAGGCTTCGGGTAGGGGGCGACCCGCCTTTTTAATCAGTTCGTTGGTCGCGGCAATGCTGGCCGGATCGGTATCGCAGATCGCGGGAATGACCACATCGTCCCGGAAGAGCGCCTGTGCTACGTGGTTGCGGCCCCGCAGGCCAACGCCGATAAAACCCAGGCGGACTTTGTCGGCCGCTAGTGGGGCCGCTCGCAGCCCTGCACTTGTCAGGATGGATGGAAAAACGGAAGCCGCCGTACTGGTCAGCGCAGCCGAGCGAATAAATTGGCGTCGGGTAGGGGTCATGATAAAACGTTCTCAGAGCAGTTATCTTTTCAAAGAACGTCGTTTCAGGGCAAAAATCATACGGTCCCTAGCGGCCAGTAATGGCTTGGGTTGAATTTTCTACCAGCCATTCGTTACTCTTTTGTGGGTTGCCAGATGCAGTATTCCACAAAACCCACAGTAATTAGAAAAATGAACCAGACGAAACCCGTTTGACTAAAATCAAATGGCTCGCTGTAGGAAAAATGAGTGATAGGCTGCCCTGATGCAACGTCCGTATAGGTCAACGTCAGCGCTACGGAAAGGGCGATTCCGAAAAGTAGCGCTGGCAGTATGATTGACGCAAGCAGGCGAACCGGTTGCGGTTGTTGCGCAAAATACGCCCGTAGTCGCTTGGTAAGTTGGCCCATGATGAAAGAAGGATTGTATGCTTTCAACGAAGCAATTAACCACAGGAAAGTCAATCTGTTACCGTGATGCACACTGATTATTCTTCGGTTGATGAACGAACGCCACTTCCGCTGCCGGAGTTACCTGACCGCATCAACGCAACAGCGGCCAGAAATCAAGTCTCCGGCCGCTGATCATTCTATTTTTCCTGACTAATGTAGGCTTAAAACGCCCACCAGGCGGCCTTGGGATTCGCAGCCCCGATAATAATGGGTTCGCCAATGCGCGGGGTCGTGATATCCAGTCCCTGAGCCGCTTCGGAAGCCAGTAAACGCTGCACGGGTTCGTTCCAGGAATGATTGGCCAGGGAGAACTTGGCCCAGTGCACCGGCAGTAGTGCTTTCGCCCGTAGATCGAGGGCTGCCTGGGCGGTCTGTTCGGGAAACATATGAATGTCGGGCCAGCCTTCGCCGTACTGTCCACACTCCAGAATGGCGAGGTCGAACGGACCGAATTTATCGCCGATTTTCCTGAAATGCGTATCGTAACCCGAATCACCCCCCAGAAACAACTTATCGCCGTGCAGATTCAGCACGTACGACGTCCAGAGCGTTTTGCCCCGGGCCAGACTACGTCCCGAAAAGTGCCGGGCGGGTGTGGCCGTCAGCTCAATATCCGGGCTTAGCTGCTGCGTATCCCACCAGTCGAACTCAACGATCCGATCGGCCGGAACGCCCCAGCGCTGCAGGTGGGCTCCAACTCCCAACCCGGTATAAAACATCTTCACTTTGGGAATCAGTTTGACGATGGTCGCAAAATCGAGGTGGTCATAGTGATCGTGCGAGAGGACAAGCATATCGATAGTGGGCATACTCGCTACGTCGTATACGTTCGAGCCGGGATAGGCGCTGCCGAAAAATGAAACCGGTGACGCATTGCCGCTGAAAACCGGATCGGCCAGAATAGTTGTACCTTTTGATTTGATGAGGTACGACGAATGGCCGAACCAGACAACGGTGGTTTTGTTGTCGGGCAGGGCCTTAAGATCAGTTTTGACCGACGGGAGTGGAGCCGGCGGTACGTTATCTTTAGGCTTGTTGAAAAAGTCGCGCGCCGTCTGCCAGTACGACGTATTTTCGGCGATGACCGCCGTGGGCGACAGGTTCTGAAACGAACCGTTTTTGTAATTAGGGGAACGTTTGATACGTTCCAGACGCTCTCCAGACGGATTAGCGCCAAATGTACTTAACTGCATAACTAAAAAAGCCAGAACGGCCAGTAGAGCAACAATAAGAACGGTGGTAGCAAGCAGGCGTTTGAACAACCTCATGCGCAGAAAACCCAATCGGCCGGCAGCCAGTTCCCAGGCCGGAAGTGGCAATTGACTTGCCGGGGAACGATCATATATCTGGAACCAACCCCGCCGGGCCGGCGTTCTATGGGCGAGAAAACAACAGCGGGCAACACCCGGTTACTCATGGTACAGAAGCGCGTCCAATGGGCACGTGCTGACGTCAGCTGGTGTAGTACACATCCTTTGTGCGGACGAGCTGATCGAACTTTTTTCGAGTCTATTTATGGATATTCTTCGGGCCGAGGCCCCACGGGTTGCGGTGTTCCGCAAGGAGCATTTCAACGCAGCGCACCGGCTGCACAATCCGAACTGGTCGGATGAAAAAAACACGCGCGTTTATGGCAAGTGTAACAATCCAAACTATCACGGCCATAACTACGAACTAATTGTACAGGTGACCGGTCCGATTGATCCCGAAACGGGTTATGTCATCGACATGAAGCAACTGGGCGATCTAATCAAAGAACACGTTACTGAGCGCTTCGACCACAAAAACCTGAACCTCGATACGGTTGAATTTGCCGACCTGAATCCTTCCGCCGAGAACATTGCCATTGTCATTTATTCTATCCTGCGCGATCAACTGGCTGATCACCTGGATCTTAAAGTAAGATTGTATGAAACTGAACGGAATTTCGTCGAGTACCCCGCCTAAAGATGGCCTGTCGAACGGCGCTGCGCTTAACGGTGGTCACAGCGGTTATTTCTCCGACGAATTAGTTGATGAACTCGGTGATATCCACGTTGCTACGTCGATCGATACGCCCCTGCGGGCGGATGCGTTTGCGCTGGACGACGAAACAAAAATCGACCAGATCGAAGGCCATTTTCGGGCCATCATGGAAACCCTGGGCCTCGACCTGACCGACGATAGCCTGCGCGGATCGCCCCGGCGGGTGGCGAAAATGTATGTCAAGGAGATCTTCCGGGGGCTGAACCCCGACAATAAGCCGGCACCGACGTTGTTCGACAACAAGTTTCGCTACAACGAAATGCTGGTCGAGAAAGACATTCTGGTTCAGACGTACTGCGAGCACCATTTCGTGCCCATCATCGGTAAGGCACACGTGGCGTATATTTCCAGCGGCAAGGTAATCGGGCTGTCCAAGCTGAACCGCATTGTCGAGTACTTCTGTAAGCGCCCGCAAGTGCAGGAGCGACTGACGGTGCAGATTGCCGAAGAATTAAAATCTGTCCTGCAAACCGACGATGTAGCGGTGATCATCGATGCCAAACACTTGTGCGTATCGACCCGGGGGGTTCAGGATACCGATTCGTCAACGATCACATCGTCTTACGGCGGTAAATTCAACGAAGACGCTACCCGCCAGGAGTTCCTGCGCTACGTTGCTCAGGCCAGCGTGACGATTTAATCCGGATAAACGAGGAAAGACGGAAGAAGAAAGACTGTAACCTGCTGTCTTTCTTCTTCCGTCTTTCCTCGTTTATTTAAAAATCAACGGGACTGATGCTGCTGAGGACCGAGTTGCTGATAAAGGCGACCCGCTTACTGTCCGGCGACCAGGATGGCGTATTGATCGTTCCCTGACCGCCGTAAACGTAGGCAATCACTTTGGGCTGGCCCTGACCCGAGATGGGTAACAGGCGCAGATAGACGTGTTTATAAAATGGGTGATCGTCGGCTTTAACCTCTTCTTTTAAAAACGACAAAAAAACAATCCACTTGCCGTCCGGCGAAATATGCGGGAACCAGTCGTGAAACTCGCCATTCGTGATGGCTTCCTGTTCGCTGCCATCGGCTTTCATGCGCCAGATCTGCATGGTGCCCGTTCGGGCCGAATTGAAATAAATGTACTTACCGTCCGGCGTGTATTCCGGCCCATCATCCAGCCCTTTCGCATCGGTCAGGCGAACTTCGTCACCCCCAGCCGCTGGTACGCGATAAATGTCAAACTCGCCATTTCGCTGACCCGTAAAGACCAGAAGCTTTTTATCCGGCGACCAGCCATGCAGATACGAGGGTCCCTTTGGCGTAATCTGTTTGGGACTGCCGCCCGTCGTAGGAACGGTGTAAACGATGGAGCCGCCCAGGGCGCTGACACCGCTACTCAGCCCCAGCATTTTACCGTCGAAGGACAAGACGTGGTCGTTGTTGTTATTTTTTACGTCGCCCGTTGGCAAAATACCGGGTTTGCCTTTGGCCAAGTCAAACCGATAAATATGGCCATCCCCATTGTAAATCAGGCTTTTGTTATCAGGTGTCCAGTTCGGTGCCTGAATGGATTTTGGATCGTTATAGATAACCCGGCGGTTACCCGTTGCTACGTCCAGAATTTCCAGATTGCTGGCCAGGTATTGTCTGTAAGGCACTAAATCATCGGGGGCAGGAACGCTAATGCGAACATCCCGGAACGTGCCGCGTTCCAGTACATCTTTGTTGTGGGAACTGACGAACAAACCCACGTAGACCTCGTCGCCCAGCTTCAGATCCGTAACCTGCTCAGTCACGAATGGCTCGCCAAATTTCGCGACTCGCATGGTGTACGTAGTCCCCTTTCGTTCCAGTTGAATTACGTCCGCACCCGTTAGTTTTGAGCGGATTTCGTCTGTATTGGTCCCTTTAGTACGTCGGTATTGCAAGGCAATCAGACCATCGCCGTGCTTGGATATGTTGATGTGGGGGGAGGTACTATCAAGCGTACTGCGCACCATCCAGCCAACTTTGCGGTGCGGGTCAACACCTTGTCCAACCAGATCGGCCCGGGTGTAGAGGATAAAGTCACCGGTCATGCGCTTCCACAGAAACTGAAACTCGTCATGGTCGAACCAGACATTGTAGCCCGATCCCGATAACGCATACTGACGAGATTTGGGATTGTAACTGGCCGATCCCGGCTTCTGAACAGCACCAATATCCGTGTGGCCGTCGAAAAGGCCTAGTTTCTGCTGAGCCCGTGTGCTGATAGCCACAGCGGAGCAGATAAAAAACAGCAACGTCGTCGCTAGAAAACGCATAAGGACAGGGTTTAGAGTTGTACTCATAAAGCCTGCTATACGGGTATTCTAACGATTATATAAAGAACATTTCATACACTTTGAACTGTTCTGATAAGCAAACAAAAAAGCTGTACAGCCGCTTAGTCTGACATCGTTCGATCCATTCAGATTAAAGGGACATGCAAGACAAAAACATTCTGATTATTGGGGCCAGCTCCGGCATTGGCTACGCACTGGCGAAATCACTACAGGACAAAGGGGCTACGCTCTTTACGGCGGGTCGGCAGCAGCCGAATGGCGTCCAGTCGACGCACATGACCTGGGACATTACGCAGACACCTGCTCTCGACGCGCTCAACCAACTGCCCGGTGTACTACACGGCCTGGTGTACTGCCCTGGCACCATAAACCTGAAACCGTTTCAGCGGCTTACCATGGTCGATTATCGGAACGATCTGGAAATCAATGTTCTGGGGGCGGTATCGGCCCTGCAGGCAGCTTATACGCCCCTGAAAGCATCTAAGGGCGCTAGTGTCGTGCTGTTTAGTACCGTAGCGGCTAAACTGGGGATGGGGCTTCATTCGTCGGTATCGGTCGCGAAATCGGCGGTGGAAGGCCTCACAAAGTCGCTGGCGGCTGAATTGGCGCCGTTCAAGGTGCGGGTAAATGCCGTAGCTCCCTCGCTCACCGATACACCCCTGGCTGAATCCGCCGGACTACTGGGCGACGATAACAAGCGGGAGTCGGCCAGCAAACGCCACCCGCTGAACCGCTACGGTACGCCCGACGACATCGCCAGCATGGCCGCCTACCTGCTCTCCGAGCAAGCCTCCTGGATCACCGGGCAGATCATCGGCGTTGACGGGGGCATGGGAAGTTTGAAATAAAGGAGAAAAGGGAGGAAAGAAGTTTAACTTATCGTTCTTTTCTCCCTTTTTCACAAACGATAGCTTACACCTAGCGAACTAAGGAGTGAGCTATTGATCGGTCTGAGCCGGGCATAAATACCCCTTATTTCTACCTGATATCCGTTAAGAGCTTTTGTCTGTATGGCCCGAACGTCAGCAATTGCCGCTAGACGTGACGTGATACGCCATTTCACCCCCGCACCACCCGAAAAGCCCGATTCATCCAATCCTGCTTCCTTATTGATGGTTAATACTACTGGTTGGGCATATACTCGACTACTTTGAATCATCTGTCCGGATAATAGCTTATTGAACACAAATCCTACTGTCAGATAAGGACTTATAACCTGTCGACTTGTCCGGGTAAATTCATAGCGAAGATACGGGTTCAGGAACAGACTTTGTTCACTGATTTTATCAACGATGACAAACAGGCTGGCCGTTTGATCTAGGTTCCAGCGGCCTTCCTGTTGTGTATAGGCCACCGTCAAACCAGCGCTCAACCGTTTATGCCAGGATAAATTCAGATCCACGCCATAACCTAGTTGTACCCATGAAGTAGACGATGTTGTCAGGCTGCCATCGAAACTTTGCAGTTTATACGAACCCGTCGAGAGAAAAATTCGCGGGTTTAAAGTAACCTGGACGGAACGAGCATTGGCGAGGAAAGACGTGGTCGGTTTAGCTGGCTCGACACATCGGTTATAAGCTAACACGTACTGAGCCAGGTGACGTCGTGAAACGGTATTGCCTAAAGCACTGACCTGGGCACTTAGACTAGAACAGTCAGTCAAAAACGTTTTGAGCGTAGCTGCCGGTGATCTAGGATTGAGGGTTGTCAGGATTTGATCTTTGTCCAGTAATAGTAAGTTTGTACCGCCACTTCGTTCGAGTTGATAAAGCGCTACCGGTCCTGTCACTAGCTGCTGAAGCAGTACGTAATGGGTGTCCAGAGCGCTTACGTTTCGGGAAATGAAATGCTCGTCGCCAATTTGAACCGCTTTTAGGTCACTGGGCTGGTAGTTCGTCTTCGACGCTTTATCCAGCAGAATGACCTGCCGCGTTTTATTGATTCGTTTTAAGGCCAGTTGGCCGCTCCGGATGGATCCATCTTTTAATTCCACCCGTCCTTCCGAAAAGATAGGCTGTGCGTTGATTAACTCTAATAGGTTGGTAGAGAGACAAAGAAAAAGAAATAAGTAACGCATCGAGAGGCTACTAGTAGACGTTAACTTCATAAACCGGGGAGATGGAGCAAGGAGGAGAGGGAGAGAAATCATTCAGATTTCTCTCCCTCTCTTCTTCAAAAAATTAAACCATCGTCCCTACCCGTTCCAACAGCGCCTTTGTTTTGCGGATGCCTTCGTATTCATCGATTTTGCTACCCTCGTATTCGATACCGGCGATACCCTTGAAACCGCTGTCTTTCGTGATTTTCAGGATGCGGCTGTAGTCGGTTTCGATGCAGTTACCGTTTTCGTCAAAGTCGTAGGTTTTGGCCGATACGCCTTTGGCAAAGGGTAATAGTTCTTTCGTGCCCTGGTAGCGGTCGTACTGCTCCTCGCAGGTTCGGTCGGGGCCCGGCGCCCGCTTGATGCAGAAATTGCCGAAATCAGGCAGCGTACCGACATTCTTCATATTTACCTGCTTCATGACGCCCGACAGCCATTGTCCGTTGGACGAGTAGCCGCCGTGATTCTCAACGATGACGTTGATGTTCATCGTTTTCGCGAACTCACCCAGCTTGCTCAGCCCTTCAGCGGCTGCTTTGGCTACTTCCTCGGCTGTCCCTTTTCCGGCCGCATTGACCCGGATCGTTTTGCAGCCCAGGTATTTGGCGCACTCGACCCAGCGGTGGTGATTGGTAATTGCCTTGTCCTGTTCAGCTTTGTCCGTCGCGCCGATCTCACCTTCCCCGTCGATCATGATCAGGTTGTTGGTGATACCGTTGTCCTTGCAGCGCGTCAGCAGGTCATTGAGGTACGTTTTATCCTGTGCTTTGTCCTTAAAGAACTGGTTGACGTATTCAACAATGCTGATGTCGAACTCTTTGCGGGCGATGGCCGGGAAATCGAGGTTGGTAATTTTCTTGGCAAACAGCGCTTTGTGCAGCGACCATTCGGCCAGGGAGATGTCGAAAAACGGTTTTTTCAGGGAAGACTCGGCAAAAGCACTGGGCATTAGCGCCAGACCTGCCGCAGCTCCGGCGGCCTGCTTGATAAACGAGCGACGGGACGTTGTCATTGATTAGGGAGTTTAAGAAAGCTTTAAATAACAAAAGACCGCTTTCGCATTCGAAAAACCAAGCCGCCAACTGGAAATGCCACTGGTACGTTAGCTATCCCGAAACCGGCTGTCGATTGATGGTCGGGTCGGATTTGTTCGTATTTTGCGCCGACTGTTACGCTATCACGCATGATTACCCTCGATACCATTACCGACGCCCACGAGCGTATTCGACCGTATATCCACCGTACGGCGGTGCTGACCAACCAGACCATCAACCAGCGGGTGGGAGCCAAACTCTATTTCAAGTGCGAGAACTTCCAGAAGATTGGTGCGTTCAAAGCCAGGGGTGGCCTGAACGCTGTATTACAGGTCGCGGCCAACGGGGAAGGAAAGGCCATCACGACCCACTCGTCGGGTAACCACGCGCAGGCTGTTGCTTTTGCCGCCCGGCAGGTTGGGTTGCCTGCGTACATCGTTATGCCCCGTACGGCTCCGCAGGTTAAAAAAGATGCCGTTCGGGGCTATGGGGCCGAAATCATCGAGTGCGAACCAACACTTGAAGCGCGCGAGCAGGGCGTCCGGGAGATGATCGAACGAACCGGGGCCGTCCTGGTGCACCCCTTCGACGATGACCGGGTTATTGCCGGGCAGGCAACGGCCGCCAAAGAACTGATCGAAGACTACGGTCAGGAAACACCCTTCGACGTGATCCTGACTCCCGTTGGTGGGGGCGGGCTCCTGAGCGGGACAAGTCTGATTACTCACTATTTGTCGCCTACTACCCGCGTTATTGCCGGAGAGCCCGAAGGGGCGGCCGACGCTGTTCTGTCAATCAAAAGCGGGAAAGTGGAAAAAGCGCCCTACATCAATACCATTGCCGATGGGTTGATGACGGGCCTGAGCGAACGGACGCTGGCCATCATCCGCCAGCACGTAGCAGACGTACTGACCGTGTCCGACGAGGAAATCGTTGCCGCCATGCGGCTGGTCTGGGAGCGGATGAAGATCGTGATCGAACCATCCTGCGCCGTCCCGCTGGCCGCCGTGCTGAAACATAAAAACCAGTTTGCCGGTCAGAAAGTCGGGATCGTCCTGACGGGTGGGAACGTTGATCTGGGCAAATTACCCTTCTGACTCTATGCTGACCGTTACGCCGATTACGCCTGAGCAAACCTATCCGCTACGCCACAGCGTGCTCTGGCCCGACAAACCGCTCGACTACGTAAAAGTCGATAACGACGCCAGTGGCTACCACTACGGGGCTTTTCTGGATAATGAGCTGGTCGCGGTGATTTCGCTGTTTCTGGAGAATGAAACTTCCGATGGGCACCCGGCGCGTTTCCGGAAATTTGCCGCCCGGCCGGATCGGCAGCGGCAGGGAATCGGGACGCAGCTGTTGAACCATGTCATCGCTGAAGCCCGACGAATGGGTGCTACAGAACTCTGGTGCGATGCCCGGCTGGATGCCGCCGATTTCTATCGCCGGTTTGGTATGGCACCCGTCAGTGACGTGTTTTACAAAGGACCGATCGCTTACGCTACGTTTTCGATGTCTCTCTGATTTGGCGGAGAGTGAACGCACAGCCGGCAGGCGAAGAACAGTCTTAGTTAATTTATAACCAAAGGAATAACTACGTAGTTGAGTAAATGTACCAACGAACAGGTATACTCAACAAAACAGAACGTAGTACGAATGAAAACATCAACGATACTGACGGTGGGACTGGCAGCCAGTCTGTTTGCTTGCAGTCAGAAAAAAGAAACGGATCAGACCGGTGAGGTCGTCGAAACCGAGACAAAGGAACTCAACCTGCCCGCTCCCTACGAAACCGAATCGGTCACGCGCTTCAGCAACGTGATTGGCTGGCCCGAGGGAAAAACACCACAGGCTCCGCAGGGATTCACGGTCACGGAGTTTGCGCGCGATATGAAAAGTCCCCGCTGGGTCTATGTAGCTCCCAACGGTGATATTTTCGTTGCCGAGGCCAACACGGAGCGGAAGGGCGTCAAGAAAAAAGTAGAGTCTATTGTGTCGGGACGTAACAAGTCGGAGCATACCACCGAAAGTGCCAACCGCATTACTATTTTCCGGGACACGAACAAAGACGGCAAACCCGACCAACGAGAAGTTTTTCTGGAAAATCTGGATCAGCCATTTGGCATGCTGGTGCTGAACAACAGCTTTTACGTAGCCAACACAGGGGGCGTCTGGCAGTATCCGTACCAGGCAGGGCAGATGAAGATGACGACCGCCGGAAAGAAAATTCTGGACCTGCCCGTGGGAGGCTATAACAACCACTGGACGCGTAACCTGCTGGCTAGTCCGGATGGAAAAAAAATATATGTGTCGGTTGGTTCGGGAAGCAACGTAGGTGAGCACGGCGAAGCCAATGAAGTGCGTCGGGCGAACATTATACAGATCAATCCGGACGGTACGGGTGAGAAAATCTACGCTAGTGGTCTTCGTAATCCGGTCGGAATGGACTGGCAGCCATCAACGAACACGCTGTACACCGCCGTGAACGAGCGGGATGAATTAGGCGATGACCTGGTACCCGATTACATGACTAGTGTGAAAGAGGGTGGTTTCTACGGCTGGCCGTATTCATACTACGGTCAGAACGTCGATCCGCGCCGGAAAGGAGAGCATCCGGAACTAGTGCAGAAAGCAATCGTGCCGGACGTGCCCCTGGGATCGCATACGGCTTCGCTCGGACTCACGTTTTATGACGCCGATCAGTTTCCGGCTAAGTACAAAAACGGGGCGTTCGTGGGGCAGCACGGCTCCTGGAACCGGTCGACTTTCTCGGGATACAAGGTAGTATTTGTGCCCTTCGAAAATGGCAAGCCAGGTAAACCCGAAGACTTCCTGACCGGCTTCGTAACTGGCAAGGACAAAGAAGTATACGGCCGGCCGGTGGGTGTAACGGTAGCCCCCGATGGCGCTTTACTCGTAGCCGACGATGCCGCTGACCGCATCTGGCGTATTGTAGCCAACAAGTAAGACGTAGTTAACTTCAGCGCTGTTTGAGCTTTCTAGAAGGCTGGTAACAAGCGATTTTGTCATTTCGACCTTGGGAGGAATCTCAAGCTTTGATACTAGTCAAGCTTAAGATTCCTCCCAAGGTCGAAATGATAAAAACAGGAGTAAAATGAAACGTTTGACTGGTTTCTTTCGCTTAACAAAAAAGGCGGATCCATTGATGGATCCGCCTTTTTTGTTAAGCGTACCGTACCGGCTTAGAACTGGTAGAACAACCGCACCCGAGCACCAATGTTGAACGGGCTATAGGCGTTGACATTATTGCCCCGAACAAGCTGCGTCGTTGCCAGTGGTCCGGCCTGCGCTACCCAGTGACTCTTCTGCCACTCGATTGCCGTGCCGACGGTCAAATTATTGAAAACATCATACGGACGACTCCGGCTGGATTCGACTCGAGATACATCATAACCATTGAACTTCTTCGCTATCCGATCGAAGGTTAGACGTTCGGTGTTCGATAGAGTCAGATTCGTACCTACCGTTGGCAGAATCGTAAACGATTGGGTTAGTGGAATCCGGTAACCTATTTGCAACGGAATCTCCCTTTGCTCCTGTTTCAGACTGATATTGGTAATAATGACCGAAGGGTCAAACCTAGGATCGACCGCTTTGTCGTACTCCTTTTGGAATGTTTTCGGATAATTCTTTATGTTAAACTCTTTTTCCGTTTTGAAATCCCCGTCAAAACGAACCGACTGGCCGTAGCCAACGCCCAGGGTCCAGTGCTTGCCTAGAATCAGCTCACCCGTGATGGCTGTATTCCTGAAACGAGCCGTTAGGTCGCCCCCAATACCAATTCGGAAGCGGGGGGCAAATTTGGCCACCGACTGACTGGCAGGGCTCTGTGCCTGCGTACCGCCAATCGTTACGGTACGAACCGGCCGCATCCGGCGACTGGCTTTCCGTAGCATCATCGTGTTCCAATCCAGATCGGTCAACTGCAGGGGCTGATTGGTCAACTGATCGAAGTTGGCCGCGATAGCTGATTCGCCGGGGTTGATCGACTCGTTGGCCGTATTGGCTGGCTGCCCCGGCAATCCTGTTGCTGGCGTTTCTGAGTAGCTACCATTTGCCGATGCCTGGCCTGCCTGATCCGTTGAGGAACGTAGCCGATCGCGCTGGGTCTTGTTGCCTGACGTAGCAACGCTGGATTCCTCCGCTGACGTTACGTTCGTGCCGGACAGATCCCGATCTAACCGGTTTGTTCCAACGCCGTTCGTTGCTGACCGGATTGGTTGATCCGTGCTGCGCTTGTTCTGCGTTCGGCCAGGTCGGCTAACCGCTAACTGGCTGTCGGTAGTGCCTGTAGCTTCCGTCGGTATTGACGACGGCGTTATCCCCATTGCTCCAGCCGTAGCACGACGCAACGACTCGCTGCCGGGAGCATCAGCTACCGAGTTTCCCCGACGGTTGACGTCATCAGTCGGAGTAGCCTCAGCCCACTGGCCGCGACTGTCTACCTGGTCGGCATTGGCTGCTGACTTCGCCGGAACGGGAACGTACCGGGTGATGTACACCGTATCGGTTTGATGGACAACCGTTGGCTCGGCTACTTTGTCGGCGAGGTTCATTGAAGACGACTGCGTAACGGCTGGTTTTTCCGTGTTCAACGCCTGAACCGTCTGTCGCAGGGTAGCGATTTCAGACCGTTGCCAGGCAGCTAGGGCAACCAGAGCCGCCACGCTGGCGGCTGCGGTGAGCGGTACCCAAGGCTGTGCGTACCAGCTTCGGCTGGCCGGATGCTGGACAATAGTAGAGGTTGGTGTCGCCTGCTGGAGGGACGCCTGCATCTTTGTCCAGTCGTTTTCGGTAAACTCCGGCCGAATACTTTCCAGTTTACGCCGGATAATATCGGTGAAGCGATCAGTTTTCATGATAAGGAACAGAGGCCGCTGGGCCTGACTTGACATGGAACGGGTAAGCCTGCTTAATTAGCTGTTGCAGCTTTTGGCGGGCGCGTGAATAATTAGAGCGAACAGTTGCCTCGTTATGATTCAGCAGTTCAGCAATTTCGTGGAGACTGTAGCCATCGACAACGTGCATCATAAACACCGTACGGTGCGTAGGATTGAGCTTCTGCACCAGCGCCAGTATTTCATCGGCGGCAATCTGATCAACAACGTCGTTATCGAGCGCCACCTGCTCGCCCGATTCCAGTGAGCTCTGCTGCTCGAAACGACTGTTCCGGCGGTAATGGCTGATGGCGGTGTTGACGAGAATCGTGCGTAACCAGGCTTTAAAGGGTAAAGCCTCATTGTAGCTGTCCAGATGTTGAAACGCCTTCAGAAAACCTTCGTTCAGTACGTCTTCGGCTTCTTCAACGCTGGAGGTATAGCGTAAACAGATGCTTTTGGCGTACCCGAAAAACTGCTTGAACAGAATGCGCTGTGCACGGGAATCGTTGGCACGGCAAGCCTGGATGACACTCGGAAGGTCATTGTCAGAGAAGGATGACGATTTCCTGAAGAACAAAATTATGTCAAATTAGCGTGAGCACATGCTTGATAATCCAGATACGCATTGACCAGCAAAAGTGTTGCAAACCAGTCTGCTATCCGACATTTTTTTTTGTGCTGCCACGTTTCCCGGATCAGAAACGTACTGACAGGAAACGGACCTGAATCGCGCCGTTGGTGATGGATGAATATACTGATACTTGGTGATGCGCATACGTACGGCTATGGCCTGTCGGCCGGTCAGTTGAGCTACATTGGTCATTTTATCCGGCAGATCAGTCAGAGCGGGCCCGCCGTTTCGGTCGAAGCCTACGCGCATTTAACCATTCCCCAGGCCATATCAACGCTGGCGCGGTTGCCGCTGAACCAGTATGATCTAATCATTATTCAGCCGAATCAGCACTGGCTGACAACCCGCTCGAACACGTCCATTCGCTGGTCGTCGTCTAAACCCGAACCGCTGAGTCCGTCGCTGCTCTGGCCGATTCGTACGGATCAGGTTGTTGTGCCCGGTTCAACCACCAGAAACCGGCTGCGGTCCTTAATCCAACGGACAGATTGGCGGCTGAGAAACCTGCTGGGGCTGACTAAACCGCCGAAAGCTTTACTGGAACTGTTACGTCTGCTGAGCCCATACCGGCACAACGTACTGCTGGTAACGCCTTTTGCGCACCTGAACCCCTGGTGTCATGCGCAACGGGAGCAGTGCCGGGCTATGCTTCAGCAGGAAGGGGAAAAGCAGTTATTCAGCATATTCGATTCGCACCTAGTTGTTGCCCCCCGCGAAGAGTATTTCCTGGCCGATAGCCAGACGTTTATCAATACCATCAGCCACGAACTGGTCGGACGCGCCCTGTTTGACTTTTACCAGTCGGCCCCAACGATCGTTACGGTGCAGGCCATCAAGCGGGAGTGACGTTGAGAACGTAAAGAACCCAGAAGACGCTGGCAAGGCTGTAATCGATTTCGCCTGATTAGTTGCCCGCTTTACCAGAGTTCAATACACTTACTTGACTACGTAGTAAAACGTAAAAGGGGGCTGAAATTTCAGCCCCCTTTTACGTTTGGATTAAGATATTGAACTAGCTATTTGAATTGCACTTCCATTTCTTCTGGTTTCGTCGTATCGCCGGTGGGGCGTCCTTCGGGCTGAGGCAGCGGACGTTGCTCAACGTCTTTCCGACGGGTCATGTACGTGTAGATTACCGGTACGACGTATAAGGTCAGCACAAGCGAGAACAGCAGCCCACCCACGATAACGATACCCAGCGGCATCCGGCTTTTCGACGCGGCACCCAGCGCCAAGGCCAGCGGCAGTGCCCCAAAGGCCGCTACCAGCGTAGTCATCAGGATTGGACGGAGACGTAGCGCGGCCGATTCGATAGCAGCTTCGTATTTGTTCTTACCCGTCAGGCGCTGTTCGTTAGCAAATTCAACGATCAGAATACCGTTCTTGGTAACCAGCCCGACCAGCATGATGATACCAATCTGGCTGAAGATGTTCAGGGTCTGGTTGAACATCCAGAGCGAGAATACGGCACCGGCCAGCGCCAGGGGTACGGTAATCATGATGATCAGCGGATCGATAAACGAATCGAACTGAGCCGCCAGAATCAGGTAGACCAGTATGAGTGCCAGGCCAAAGGCAAACAACGTATTCGACGAGCTCTCGGCGTAGTCACGCGAGGGGCCGGACAGCGATGTCTGGAACGTCTGGTCGAGGGTCCGGTCGGCAATGGCCTGCATGGCCGCAACACCGTCGCCAATGGTTTTGCCCGGAGCCAGCCCCGCCGATACCGTCGCCGATTTGAATCGGTTGTAGTGGTACACCTGTGGGGGACTACTTACTTCCTCAAACTTGACCAGGTTATCCAATTGAACGAGTTCACCCCGGCTTGATCGAACGTAAAACGACTGCAGGTCGACAGGCGCGTCGCGGTCGGCGCGGTCTACCTGGCCGATTACCTGATACTGTTTTCCGTTCATCAGGAAGTAGGCTAGTCGTCGGTTACTCAGCGCCAGTTGCAGCGTCTGCGCTACGTCCTGAACTGAAATACCGAGGTTTGTCGCCTTCTCCCGATCGATGCTGATGTTCAGTTCAGGTTTATTGAACTTCAGGTCAACGTCTGAGGTCTGGAAAGTTGGGTCTTTCTGTACTTCGTCCAGGAAGTTAGGCAGCTTCTCCCGCAGTTTCTCGAAGTTCAGGTTCTGAATAACGAACTGAACCGGCAGACCACCGCCCCGTCCCACCTGAATCGTTTGATCCTGGGTGGCAAACATGCGGGCTTCGCTGAATTTCTTGATGTTTTTGTTCAGGTAATCCACGATCTCCTGCTGCGAGCGATTCCGTTCGGTTGGCTCAACCATGTTGATGATCACGAAGGACGAGTTGACGGCTCCGGCTCCCGAAAAACCGGGCGCTACCACACTAAAGGCCAACCGTGTTTCGGGGATCGAGTCAAGTACGAGCTGCATGACCCGGTCAGTAACGTTGGCCTGCGATTCGTAACTGGTTCCTTCGGGCGATGTGATGGAAACGCGGGTACGGCTCCGGTCCTCGAGCGGAGCCAGTTCCGATTTAAGCAGCGCACCCAGCCCAAAAATCAGGGCTGCGCAGGCACCGATCATAACAAAAGCCCAGGCCCGCTTCCGCATGAACGCATCGAGTGAATCGCGGTACGTCTGGTCAAGCCATTGGAAAAACGGTTCGGTTTTTCGGTAGAACCAAGACCGCTTGCTGTGGTCTTTAGCTGTTAGTTTTACGCTCAGTACCGGTGTCAGGGTCAGCGATACGAAGGCCGAAATCAAGACGGCACCCGCTACAACGATCCCGAATTCACGGAACAGGCGACCCACGAACCCTTCCAGGAAGATAATCGGCAGGAACACGACAGCCAGCGTAATCGATGTAGCGAGTACGGCGAAAAAGATCTCATTCGATCCTTCCTTGGCCGCCTGCTGCGTGTCCATACCCTGTTCGACCTTCTTATAAATGTTTTCCGTGACGACAATCCCGTCATCCACTACCAGTCCCGTGGCCAGTACGATACCCAGCAGCGTCAAGACGTTGATACTGAAGTCGGCAATGTACATGATAAAGAACGCGCCGATCAGCGACACCGGAATATCGATCAGCGGGCGGAACGCAATCAGCCAGTCGCGGAAGAAGAGGTAGATGACCAGAACGACCAGTACAAACGAAATAATCAGCGTCTCGCCAACTTCCTCAATGGCCCGACGGATGAACGTACTCCGGTCAATGCCTACGTTAACCAGAATATCGGATGGTAGGTCTTTCTTAAGCTGATCAAACCGTTTATAAAACTCGTCGGCAATGCTGACGTAATTGGCGCCGGGTTGCGGAATCAAAACCAGAATAACGCCAATAGCTCCATTCTGTTTCGATAACGTTTCTTCATTTTCGGCACCCAGAACGGCATACCCCACATCCTTGAAGCGGATGATCTGGTTGGCCGTCTGACGCAGAATCAGGTTGTTGAAATCTTCTTCGGTGGTCAGGCGTCCTACGGCTTTCACCGTTAGCTCGGTACTATTACCATATACCTTACCACTGGGCAGCTCGACGTTCTGCGCTGTTAAGGCACTCTGGATATCCTGAGCCGTTAATTGATACGCTGACAGTTTGATGGGGTCAATCCAGAGCCGCATGGCCTGCCGCTTGAGGCCGTAGATATTGGCCTGGCTAACGCCGGGAATGGTTTGTAAACGTTCCTGCAATACGTTCTCCGCATAGTCCGACAACTGAGTCGGGTTACGGCTCGTACTCTGGACAGTCATGAAAATGATCGGGTCCGAGTTGGCATCGGCCTTCGTAACGACGGGCGGAGCATCAATATCCTGGGGTAGCTGGCGCTGGGCCTGCGATACCTTGTCGCGCACGTCGTTAGCCGCCTGTTCGAGGTTGGCGTCCAGATTAAACTCAACCGTAATGGTACTGGCTCCCAGTGCGCTATTCGACGAGATAGTACGAATCCCCTCAATACTGTTCAGCGATTTCTCGATGGGTTCCGTTATCTGCGACTCAACAATGTCGGGGTTCGCTCCGGTATAGTTGGTCCGTACGGTGATAACCGGCGGGTCAATGGCTGGATACTCCCGGACGCCCAGAAATGAAAAGCCAATGATACCGAACAGCACGATAACGATGGACATCACCATCGCAAAAACGGGCCGGTTTAGACTTAATTCGGGTAAGCTCATAACTGGTTGAGTTGTAGGTTCATTAGTTGCTGGCTACTTTAGACTCGGCCCCCGGCAGTTGAATAACCCGTCCGACCTTGACCGGGGCATCGGGCTTCAGGAAGAGTAGACCAGTCGTCGCGACGGTGTCACCCGCGGCCAGTCCGGACAGAATCTGAATGGTTCCGGCCGTCCGCAGTCCTGTCTTCACATCCTTAAACTGGGCTTTCCCGTTGTTGATCACAATCACCTGATTCGTGCGCGTTTGCGGGATAACGGCCTGGGTCGGTACGACCAGACTACGTTCGTTCTGGATGGTAAGCGTAACCCTGGCAAACGTACCAGGACGGTAACGCGCCGACGTATTGTTTACCCGGGCCCGGATGCGCAGATTACGTGTCTGCTCTTCCACGCCGGGTTCAATTGCATACACAGAACCCTGTCCGGCTTTATCGCTGCCGTCTACCTGAAACGAAATCGTGCTGCCGGTACGTACGGCTGAACCATATTTTTCCGGAATGGAAAAATCGAGCTTCAGTGACGAAATCTGCTGTAAACGAGCGATCAACGTACTTGGCGTAACGACGGCGCCAGCACTGACATTACGTAAACCGATGACACCCGAAAACGGCGCCCGGATTTCGGTACGCAGGAGATTGGCTTTTACCAGATCAATATCGGCCAGCGACGACCGTAAGTTCGTCGTGGCAATGTCAAATTCCTGCTGGCTGATACCGCCCTTGGCAAGCAACTGCTTATTGCGGTCTTCGGTCCGGCGGGCATTGTCGGCCAGCGCCAGTAATTTCTGAAGCTGCGCCCGCAGGTCCTGGTCGAACAGTTTGACGAGCAGCGCCCCTTTGGCAACGGGCTGTCCCTCGCGGATGTTCAGTTGTGTAATCCGGGCTGAAATTTCGGGATAGATGTCGACCTGCTCGGCCGCCAGCAGCGAACCGCTGGATACTACGTCCTCCCGCAGCGATTGCGAGACGACTACAAAAGCGTTGACGGCCAGCGTTTGGCCTTTACCGGCGCCCCCGGCTCCACCTTTACCAGAGCCGCCTTTACCACCCTCTCCGCCACCACCGGACCCGCCACTCGTGGCGCCAGGTGCCGGGTGTAATACTTTATTATACACTATGATCCCGCCGAGAACTAAGACGACCAGACCAATCGCAATCCATCTTTTCACTGGTTGTAATTTTGGAAGGGAGGAATTGAATAAAAAACGGAAACTCAGCGCCCGTCTCACGCGCCTGCAAAGGTAAACCCAGGATGGATTTTATCAATCTGAATTAAGGCCAATACAGCTGGATTATCGCTGAATGACGATATTTCAATGCTGAATCATGGGCCGTAACCAACTGGTTCTATTTCGTTTCGACAAGATAGTTCATTAGCATTCTATTCGCTAATCAGCATACAGGAGAGATGGTTTCAACACTGGGTAGGTAAACGCCGGGCGACTCTTTTGGGAGTAAGATTCAAATTTATGACTCATTTGTTTTATCGACTGGTCCTGCTGCTCCTGACTGGCTACGCACCACTCGTGTTGACCCAGCCAAAACCCGCAATACGTATCGATCGGAGGGCAGTTGTTGGGCGGCATAACGTAGTGGTTACGCGTTTCGATTCCCTGCAGTCGCTATCCGTGGGCAATGGCGAATTCGCGTTTACGGTCGACCCTACCGGTTTGCAAACCTTTCCGGAGCTATACCAGAAAGGCGTGTCGCTGGGAACGCAGGCGCAGTGGGGCTGGCACAGCTTTCTGAATACGCAGCAATACCGTATCGAGGAGGTTTACAAGGACTATGCGTCGCACGGACGTACGGTGCCGTATACCTACGCCTATGCCGCTCCGGCGCGCAAAAAAGCCGTTTCAGACTGGTTTCGCGAGAATCCGCACCGGCTGCATCTAGGACAGTTGGGCTTTGGGTTGACCAATGCCGATGGTACAGCTGTCCGACCAGAAGACCTGAAAAATGTCTGGCAGGAGCTGGACCTCTGGACAGGCGAAATCCGGAGCCATTTCGAACTGAACGGCCAGCCGGTCGATGCCGTAACGGTGGCGCATCAGGACCAGGATCAGGTGGCCGTTCTCGTTCGGTCGCCTTTATTGAAAACAGGACGGATAAGCCTGAAACTCTGTTTTCCGTACGGTTCTGGTGACTGGCAGCGCGCCGACGACTGGCAAAGTCCGGACAAGCATAGCTCACAACTTAAACTGCTGAGAACATCCGGTGCGCGTATCGATCGTACGCTGGACACAACGCATTACGTCGTTCGGATGCGCTGGACTGGTCGGCCTACGCTGGCGCAACCCGAACGGCACGCGTTCGTGCTGACGCCCGATCAACAGAGCGATTCGCTGGCGGTGAGTGTTCACTTTTCCGAAAAGGCGCCCGACGAGCTACCTGAATCGGCCGCAGATACCCGTACTAACAGTTACCAGCGCTGGGAACTGTTCTGGCAGTCGGGCGGAGCCGTCGACCTGGCGGGCAGCACAGACCCACGCTCGACTGAACTCGAACGGCGGATTATTTTGTCGCAATACCTGACCAAAATCCAGTGCGCCGGGTCCATGCCCCCGCAGGAGACAGGATTGACGTATAATAGCTGGTACGGTCGGCCACATTTGGAAATGCACTGGTGGCATGCCGCTCATTTTGCCCAATGGAACCGGATTGAACTGCTTGAAAAAAGCCTGGACTGGTACCGGACGGCGCGGCACAAAGCGCGCGAGCTTGCCCAGCGGCAGGGATTTGACGGAATACGCTGGCAGAAAATGACCGATCGTGACGGCAACGAAAGTCCATCGACGGTATCGCCTTTTTTGATCTGGCAGCAACCCCATTTTCTCTACTTCGCCGAACTTTGCTACCGGCATTATCGAAACCCGACGGTGCTGGAGAAGTACAAAGACCTGGTTTTCGAAACGGCGGATTTTATGGCGTCCTATGCGTACTTCGATCCGGTCAGGAAGCGCTACGTGCTTGGTCCCGGTCTGATTCCGGCGCAGGAGCGCTTTAAACCCGAAACAACTGTCAATCCGACCTTTGAACTGGCTTACTGGCGATGGGGAATCTCCGTAGCGCAGCAGTGGCGGCAACGGCTGAGATTGGCGCGAAACCCAAAATGGGACGACGTACTGAAAAAACTCTCATCCCTTCCCGTCCAGGATGGCCTTTACCTGGCGGCCGAAAGCGCCCCGGATTCGTACACCGCCCCGGAATACATGACCGACCATCCGGCCGTGCTGGGTGCGTATGGTTTTCTGCCCGCATCCCCGCAGCTCGATGTAGCAACCATGCAGCGCACCTTCGATAAAATCATGCGTGACTGGCACTGGCCAGACACCTGGGGTTGGGACTATCCACTAACCGCCATGACGGCCGCGCGGCTGGGTCGGCCCGGGCAGGCCATTGATGCGTTATTGATGCCGGTAACGAAAAATACGTACCTACCCAACGGCCACAACTACCAGCGCGACAACCTGCGGATTTACCTGCCCGGCAATGGTGGCTTGCTAATGGCCGTTTCGATGATGTGTGCAGGTTGGGACGGGTATGCCGGCGAACCAAATCCCGGCTTTCCGAAAGACGGAAGCTGGCAGGTGCGCTGGGAAGGCTTGAACCAGATGCCGTAAAACGATAATTAACCAGGAATCCGGATCAGTTCGATCCAGGCTATATAGAGGCAAAGCGAGACACTGCACAAGATAAAACGCAAGAGGAACGACGCGGGAGAAAAGCGATCCGCTCGACTATGCAACCACAGGCAGAACAGGCCGGTGAGCAGAAACGTGACCACAGGGTTGATATGCGCTGTGTAGGCCAGCCGGAACGTATCAGTAGAACTGCCATAATACCAGTCAACAATGTCTTTCCCAATCAGCAGACTGATCGGGAAGGCAAGGACGTACACCAGGTCGGCGAGGTAAAGACCGAAAATGCTTTCGCGCAGCAGCGAATTGATGACCGTAGTGCGACTGCCTACAAACCGGGTCAACAGCCAGACCAAGCCTAATCGAAAGCCGATAAACAACAGGCTTCCCAGAATGGTCTCTTCTCGATTGACAAAAGGGTGAGCCGCACAAACCAGCGCCTTGTAGCAAAAAAAGTACTGACCGAGTTTACCAAACACGATCAGCGTAGTCAAGTTACTGAGCAGGATCGTTACGGCTGTATAGCCGAAGAAAGAGAAAATCTGTAGATAGGGATAGGGCGTTTGCCGGGTGGCGGAAAGGGTAAGCATCGAACAACAGTCTGTGTGGAAGCTGCCAATGTACGGCTCAACTAGCAGATAACAAAGGCTTTATAATAAGAGGTGACGGCCAGTGGAAAATAAATCATGGGCCGTTCGGATATAGGTTATTGCCGCCAAAACGCTACTATTATTTTGTATCTTGCCCTCAAATAAGCAACGCTATGATACCGGTTGACGAAACGATAACGCCTAAAAAAAATGCTATGACGCTCGAACAGCGTCGTCGGCGACGGCTTTTGTTAAACCAGCTCGTTTATGAGATGGAAGATGAAAAGCCGGTTTATTACGCGGGCTACCGGGAGGTATTGAATGGAACGAAGGTGCCCGAAGAAATAATGGGATCGAGTGGATTACAGAGTTTTCTTGTTGAAATTATACAGCGGTATTTATTTGCCCACCCATTCAACAGACGCTTTCGGTATTTGTCGAGTGAGGTCGGGGTGCAGCTGCGCAAGAAGAAATGGCGTGCCTGCGACATCGCTATTTATGAGCGAGAACGTCTGAAAGGATACGAGTTCACCAACAAATACATGAGCGTGGCACCCGACTATGTCATCGAGATCGATACGAAGGCTGACCTGGCCAAATACCAATATCAGCAGGCTTATTTCATCAAGAAAACCCGTGAGCTGCACGAGTTTGGTGCGAAGAAAGTGATCTGGATCTTTACGGAAAATGTACCCGTCATCTGGGAATCAGAAGCGGATGGCCCAATCATTATTCGCGACGGCTGGAACCACGACATAACGATTACGGACGGAATGACCTTTAACCTGGCTGCACTCTACGACGAAGCGCAAAAAGAATAATCAGGCCGCCATTACCATCAGTAACTCGCTGATCATCATGGCCGTGGCTCCCCAGACGCGGTGGCCTTCAATCTGGTAGAAGGGCGCGTCGATCAGGATACCCCGCACGTCGATCTGCGTATCGCCGACGATGGTTTCGTCCAGCAGATTTTCCAGGTCCACTTCTACAACGGCTTCCACTTCGCGGGGGTCGGGGTAAAAATCAGGGCGGTAGGGGAGGATGCCCACCACTGGCTGCACGTAGAAATTACTCGGCGGAATAAATAGCTCCGTCAACTGTCCCAGGACCTTCACGTCCGATATCCGAATGCCGACTTCTTCCTGTGCTTCCCGCAACGCCGTTCGGGTTAGGTTCTCGTCGATCCGCTCCATGCGACCACCCGGAAACGCCATCTGCCCCGCGTGAACACCGTCGTATTGCGGGCGCAGGATCAGCGGCAGGTAGATGGAATGCTGGTACGGGTAAAAGCAGATCAGGACTGCACTGCGTCGGGTCCGCTCGTTTGGTTTGACGGTATAACGCAGCCGGCTCGACGAGGCCATTTTACGATGGGCAAGCTCACCGGGCAGCGGTTTCTGCAAACGTTGCTGGAGGTCTTTGGCGAAGCTTTGAAACGCAGTGTCGATCATGGGGGGAGAACAAATGATGGGTGGGGTTAAGGAGTAAACTACGTTTTACGAAAAACCTCTTTTGTAAAGCTGGGCTAGTTGCTCGGCGCAGCGCTCGCCGTCCATGGCAGCCGAAACAATACCCCCGGCGTAGCCCGCGCCTTCGCCACAGGGAAAGAGCCGACGCACCTCAACGTGCTCGCAGGTATCACGGTCACGCGGGATACGTACCGGCGAGGAGGTCCGGCTTTCAACGCCAATGATCTGACCGTCGTTACTGAGATACCCGTTCATTTTTCGGCCGAAGTCGCGCAGACCCTGCCGAAGTGGCTGGGCAATATGGTCGGGCAGTACGTCGGTCATGTCGACGGAAACAAGGCCTGGCTGATAGGACGTTGGCAGCAAGGAACCCGAGACGCGACCGTCCACAAAATCGGCGATACGCTGGGCGGGTGCCGTCTGCGAACGCTGGGCGTCGGCTTCGCTGCCAATGCGGCAGGCCCAGCGTTCCAGGTCCTGCTGTAAGGCCAGACCGGCCAGCGCGCCTTCGTCGGCGTAGGGTTTCAGGTCCTGATCGGTGATGGCAACGACCAGCCCCGAATTGGCGAATTTTGAATCCCGGCGCGAGGGCGACATGCCGTTGACAACCAGTTCGCCGGGAGCCGTGGCGGCTGGCACAATGAAACCACCCGGACACATACAAAACGAGAAAACACCTCGCTCAACGCCGTTAAAACGGGTTTGCGTAACCAGACTGTATGACGCAGCAGGCAGGTAATCGCCCCGCGTTACGTCGGGCCGGTTGGGGAGGTGATACTGAAACTGATCAATCAGCGATTGCTGGTGCTCGATCCGAACACCCATCGCGAAAGGTTTGGCTTCGATCCTGACGTTACGTTCCTGGAGCAGGTAGAAAATATCCCGCGCCGAGTGGCCCGTCGCCAGAATAACGCCAATCCCCGGCAACTCATCGCCATTCGCCAGTACAACGCCTTTCAGTTCGTTATTCTCCAGCAGCAGATCAACCACTTTGGTGTCGAACCGGACTTCACCCCCCGCCTGCAGAATACTTTCGCGCAGGTCGGCTACAACGTTTGGCAATTTGTTGGTGCCAATGTGCGGGTGAGCATCAACCAGAATCTCGTCGGTGGCGCCGTGGGCCACGAAAATCTCCAGAATCCGGCGGACATCCCCTCGCTTGGTCGAACGGGTGTATAATTTTCCGTCGGAATACGTCCCCGCACCACCCTCGCCAAAGCAGTAGTTCGATTCGGGATTGACAACATGATCTTTGTTGATGGCCGCCAGATCGCGTCGGCGGGTACGCACGTCGCTGCCCCGTTCCAGCACGATGGGTTTGATACCCAGCTCAATCAACCGCAGGGCCGCAAACAAACCCGCCGGGCCTGCTCCAACGACAATAGCCTGCGGAGCATGACTGACATCGGTTTGTGGTTTCTGGTAGCTGAGCAGCGGGGGAGGAGTAATACCGACAAAAACGTCAGCATCAACGTGTACCCGAACCTGCCGTCCCCGCGCGTCAACGGACTGACGACGCTTGCGTACAACGGATGGACTATCGAGCGGTAAGTGCAACGACCGTAATGCCTGTTCGCGAAACAGGACATCGTCGTAAGCCTGCTCGGGTGTGAGCGTCAGCGAGAGAGAATGAATCATAGCGAAGACATGACCGGTGTTTATCCGGCGATGAATGACAAAAATAAGCAACTACGCCTATCAACAGCGAAAACAGTGAGAAGCTCCGTTCGGTTCGATGAAATAAGCGCGTCCGGCAATCTTGTTTACTACAGGTGACAAACTGAATTTTACCCGGGAAATATATGTCAGAGAGATGCAGGAAATAGAATAATATACTCAATTTGTTGAACAAATTCTGCTGGTTGACGTAGTTTTCTCAACATCATGATGCATATGCAAAAACGTAGTACGGCTTTCGCTTTGTTGGTTTTTATGAGCTTTTGTGCACTGGGACAGACGGCACAACCTGCCGGATCGGAAGCCCACCGGGAGCAGTTCCATTTTACTCCCAAAGCCCACTGGATGAATGACCCGAACGGGATGGTCTATTATAAAGGGAAGTATCACCTGTTCTTTCAGTATTACCCCGAGGCAACCGTCTGGGGACCCATGCACTGGGGACACGCCACGAGCAAAGACATGGTTCACTGGCGGGAGCAGCCCATCGCTTTATACCCCGATAGTCTGGGCTGGATTTTTTCGGGCAGCGTGGTCGTAGACGAGCAAAACACCAGCGGCTTTGGTAAGAACGGGCAAGTGCCGCTGATCGCTATTTTTACCCACCACAACCAGAAGCTGGAGAAGCAGAAGTCGGACAAATTTCAGTACCAGAGTATTGCCTACAGTCTGGACGAAGGAAAAACCTGGACAAAGTATGCTAGTAACCCTGTCCTGCCCAACCCCGGTATTACTGATTTTCGTGATCCTAAAGTGCGTTGGTACGGGCCGCAGAAAAAGTGGATTATGACACTGGCAACCAAAGACCGGGTGACGTTTTACTCGTCGCCGAACCTGAAGGAATGGACCAAAGAAAGCGAATTCGGAAAAGACCTCGGCGCGCACGGGGGCGTTTGGGAATGCCCGGACCTGGTGCCGCTCACGCATAATGGCAAAACCGTCTGGGCACTGCTGGTCAGTATCAACCCCGGCGGCCCCAATGGCGGCTCGGCAACGCAGTATTTCCTGGGCGACTTCGACGGTAAAACATTTACCTCAAGCTCGAAGGAAACCAAATGGATGGACTACGGACCCGACAATTACGCGGGTGTTACGTTCGCCAATACCGGTAATCGGATGATTCTGATGGGCTGGATGAGTAACTGGCAGTACGCCGATAAAGTGCCGACGGTAGCCTGGCGTAGTGCAAATACGGTCCCCCGCGAGTTTGGCCTGCAGGAGGCAAACGGAAACCTGTTCCTAACGTCAACCCCGGTGAAGGAACTGGCTGTGTTGACTGATAAAACCACCAGCCTTACGAACGTATCTGTCAACGGAGAGTATGATCTGGGCGCAAAAACGGGTGGCAACGCCCGTACGTTTAAACTGACTTTGTCTGCCCCGGCTACCAGCGATTTCTCGGTGGTGCTTGCCAACGATAAGGGCAATGAACTGGTAGTTGGTTACGACAAAAGCGAAAACGCTTATTACATCGATCGGACAAAATCGGGAAAGACAAACTTTGAAAAAGGGTTTGGCAAACGCAGCACGTCCCCCCGGCTATCGACGGCTAAAAGTATCTCGCTTACGCTGCTGGTCGATGTTGCTTCCGTCGAGCTTTTTGCGGATAGCGGCCTGAGTGTCATGACCAGCGTTTTCTTCCCGGAGGAAGACATGAGCAAACTAACGCTTCAATCAGCGTCGGGCGTGACGATCAGTAAATTGACGTACAACAGCCTGAAATCGGCGCTGGCTGAGCCGGGAAAAGAAAAAGTTGGCGCTGTGCGGTAGTTTGCCCGGCTGACCACGGCACCCACGGAATCAGCTGTGCGATCTTACTCAACCGCAAATCGAACGGGTAGCAACCAAACAGACGCGACGGGCTGGCCGCTGTGGCGCGCTGGCTCCCAGGGGGGCATTTGTTGTACCAGGCGGAGGGCCTCCCGGTCGCAGGCCGGATGCAGCCCCTGACTGATGGTAACGTGACCGATACTGCCAGTGGGCATAACGGTGAACTCTACCATAACATCGCCCTGAACACCAGCTGATCGGGCCTGCACCGGGTATTTCAGGTTATGAGCCACGTAATGCATCAGCCCCGGAACACCCGTGGGAAAATAAGCCTGCTGTTCAACCGGTACGCCTGTTTGCGTAGCTGACTCCGGTAACGTTGCCCGTGGAGGCATTAGCTTGTTTGGTTTGACTGCCTTGTAATCGGCCGTCGCGGCCATGGGAGGAAGCAATGTCCGGTCCAACTCAAGCGTGGCGTTCACCACCAGCTGATCAAGTGACTCTTTTTCGTCAGCCAGTGATTTTACTGTTGATTTATAGCCAGTGTAAACAAAAAACAGGCTGGCCGTTTTGGGAATATTGCTGAGCAAATAGAATCCATTCTGATCGGTAGTCGTACCTTTTGTCGTGTTGGCAACACCAACAACTGCCCCTGTCAACGGTTGCCCCTTACTGGTGCTGACCTTGCCTCTCACCAAGAGGAGAGAATCACTCTGTGCCAACAAAGTGGCGGGCAGGAGGTGGGCTAGCAGACCGATTATAAAGAAAGATTTCATGGTGAACCAGATTTAGTGCGTCTCGACGAACAACACAAGAAAGGGCGTAACTACGAAAAGTCGCCTGAATCTTTCGGAAACGGCACTACATTCCTCTTCGCGATCGAGTAAACATGACGTACCCGTTAATTAACGCGATGGTCGTCTATTTTACTTAAAAGCCTGATAAATCAGGCTTTTTTTATGGTAATGTAACGTGGTTGTTACTAAATGTAACGAGTGTGTTAGCAGGATTTTTTGTAATGGGGCTACTTGCATAGCCGTCGTGCATACACGTGAATGCCTGTTGGCAACCTACGTAGCCGATACGGATGGCAACGGTTGCCGCCTTATTGCTATAGGGACAGTTGTCACGGCGACCGTTGTCATGCATCCAGTGTAACAAAGTATTGCTTTTCCCTCTTTAATCATGTCTATCAACCATTTTGTTTGCCTTCTCCTGATTGGGTTACTCGTTCGGTTGTCGTCGCCTGGATGGGCGCAGGATAGCGCACTACCGTCTTCGCGTTGGGCCAACGAACTGGCTCAGCAAACGGACTCTACCCGAAAAGCTGAGATACTGCTCTTTGTGGCGAAAGACCTCGAACTCAGTAATCCAAACGGCGCGCTTGCCTACGCTCAGCATGCTCTCGATCTCGGTCAAAAGCTCAACGCCCCTAAAGTAATAGGACTGGCTGCCCTGCAGCTTTCCCGACTCCACACCACCCTCGGCAACAAAGCCAAAGCCCGGCGATTTCGCAAACGGGCTGAGGAAACGTTGCGCTCGGTTGATTTGATGGCTGAGTTGAACCGGCTCGAAACCCAGAAAGTACAGGCTGAAGAAACTGCCGCCAGCTCACAGCAGGCCGTTAGTGCGTTGAGTTCTGAGACCCAGCAAAAACAAACGCTTTTAACTCAACAGGGCCAGCAACTCTCGCTCCGGGCGCAGCAACTTCAACGGCAGGGTAAGCTCATGGGTCAGAAAGACCAGCTCATCGGGCAAAAAGACCGATTGATTGGTCAGAAAGATTCGATACTGACCATGCGGGAGTTGATCCTGCGGTCACAGCAGGATCAACTTCAGATTCTTGAACAGGAGAAAGCCCTCAAAGCCGCCGAAGTTGAGCATGAACGTACCATTCGGAATGCCCTGCTGGTGGGAGCCGGCCTGCTGGTAGCACTGGCAGCGCTGCTCTGGCGACTCATTATCAATAAGCAACGCGCTAACCGAGAACTGGGTCAAAAAAACACCCAGCTCGATCTGGCCCGCAAACGCTCCGACGAACTGCTGCTCAACATCCTGCCCGGTGAACTGGTTGACGAGCTGAAGATTCAGGGTATCACCCGTACCCGGCACCACGAGGAGGTGACGATCATGTTTACCGATTTCCGCGACTTCACCAAAATCAGTGAACAACTCTCGCCGGTCGATCTGGTGCAGGAGATCGACTACTGCTTCCGCCACTTCGATTACATCATCGGTAAGTACCCCAGCCTCGAAAAAATCAAGACCATCGGTGACGCCTACCTGTGCGCGGGCGGGTTACCCGCGGCTCACCCCGATCATGCCCACGAGATGGTGGCAGCTGCCCTGGAAATCCGGGACTTTATCGGCGAACTCGAAGCCCAGCGCGCCCGCGAGGGCAAAATCGGTTTTCAAATTCGGATTGGCATTCATACCGGGCCGGTGATTGCGGGGGTAGTGGGTGCTACCAAGTTTGCCTACGATATCTGGGGCGATACGGTCAACACGGCGGCCCGGCTCGAATCAGCCAGTGAGCCGGGGCAGATTAATATCTCCGGTGCCACCTACGAGCGGGTGCAGACAGGGTTTAACTGCCGACATCGGGGCGAAATAGCCACTAAGAATAAAGCCAATATGAGTATGTATTTTGTTGACAGTCAGTACGATAAACTTTTGAGCGTTGTAGGGAGTTAATCGACGTTTTTCTATGAGACTTACAATTGAACCGTTGGCTAACGCCCACCATAAAGATCAGCTACTAACGAATCTGCATCGTATTTTCGGTGAGTTTGATACGACTATGCTTGCCCTGCTCGAACCCATGCTGCAATGGGTGGAGATCAGTGGGGGGGAGGTGTTGTTCCGGCAATACGAACCCGGCGACTGTTTGTATTTCGTTATCAGCGGCCGGTTGCAGGCGTATACAACCGATGAACAGGGCAACCATCAGGTAATGGGTGAGATCATCCGGGGCGAAACCGTGGGTGAGATGGCTATGTTTACGGGTGACCCACGTAGCGCAACCATTATAGCACTACGCGACAGCGTGTTGGTGAAATTATCCCAAAAAGCTTTTGAGCAGATAGTTGCCGCCTACCCCACTGTATCCGTAAACGTAACCAAACTCATCATTAACCGGCTTCGCACCTCACAGGAGCAGCCCAAAGCCGCCGGGTCAGACGTGACCTCGCGGCTGACCCGGTCGCACCCGGCTAAGAAACCCGTTAATATCTGTGTGCTGGCGCTGCACGATGACCCGGCCGATTCCATCAGCCCGGCCACGCGGTTGGTAAGCGAACTATCGCCCCTGTTACGCCAAAAAGGAACCACCTTTGTGGTGTCGAGCGCCGAGGTAAACGAAGTCTTCAACCAGCCTGATTTTGCCCAGGTCGACAAAGAGAATCCGGTGGCCTACCGGCAGCTTAGTCAATGGCTCGACGACCAGGAATCGCAGCATGAATTTATGCTGTACATTGCGGACCCGCTCCGGGCAGACCAGTCGGGAAATGGCCTTCCGGTTCTCTCGGAGTGGACGCGCCGGTGTTTGCGGCAGGCTGACGAAATTCTGCTGCTGGCCGATGCTACCCAGCCACCCGACCTGACGCTCGTCGAAAAGCACTACCTGATGAATGAACCGTGGACGGGCGCTCCGCACACACTGCTGTTGCTGCATCCGCCCCAAACGACCCATCCGCGCCATACGGTTCACTGGCTGGCCCCGCGTCCGGCGGTGAAGCGGCATTACCACCTGCGCTCCGGACTGAAGCGCGATATGGCCCGGTTTGCCCGCATCCTGAGCGGCACCTCCGTGGGGCTGGTACTGGCCGGTGGCGGGGCCAAAGGCTTCGCTCACATTGGTGTTCTGCGGGCGTTACAGGAGTGGGATATTCCGGTTGATGTTGTCGGTGGAACGAGCGTGGGAGGGTTGGTAGCCGCTACGTTCTCGTTTGACGAGGCCATCGAACCCACCACCTGGCACCTCCGCAAAGCGGCCCATTTCAACCCTACTAAAGACTATAACGTTCTGCCGTTTATTTCACTCATTCGGGGCCGACGCATCGAGCAGATGATTCAGACCTGCATCAGCGATTTCACCGGTAACCCGACCCCCTACATTGAAGATAGCTGGCTAACTTTTTTTGCCCTGTCGAGTAACTATACCCGCGCCCGTGAGGAAATTCACACGCGGGGCCCCATGCTCAAATACCTGCTGGCGACTTCGGCCATTCCGGGGGTGTTTCCACCCGTAATCGACGGCGATGACCTGCTCGTGGACGGTGGCTCATTCAACAATTTTCCCGCCGATGTGATGAGCCGGTTCGGGGTGGGCAAGGTTATCGGCGTAGACCTGAGCATCGACAAACCCCGCAAGCTGACCATGGAGCAGATTCCCAGCCCGACGAGCCTGCTCCGGGATCGGTTTCGGGCTAAACGACAACGCAAATACCGACTCCCTTCGCTCTTGTCGCTCATGCTCAATGCGACCCTACTGTACAGCAGCGCCCGACGCAACGAAAATATCCAGCATACTGATCTGTATTTTAACCCCGACGTGAGCCGTTACGGTATCATGAACTGGACCTCGTACGACCATATCGTGCAGAAAGGCTACGAACACGCTGTAGAGGTGCTCAACGGACTCCATCCCGATGAACTTGCCCGGTTACGGGCGTAAGTAACCGCATTGATGCAAACCCAACTTGCCTGCCAGTTTATGCTGGACACCCTGACCGCACACCTGTCTCCCCGGCTTACCTACCATAGCGTTTACCATACGCAGGACGTAATGAGGCAGGCCGACCGGATCGCCCGGGCCGAAGGAATTACTGACCCTGATCTGCTGCACCTGCTCCAAACGGCAGCCTGCTATCATGATGCCGGATTTCTGAACGCGTATGCCGAACACGAGGCCGAAAGCTGCCGACTTGCCACGCTGCACCTGCCTACGTTTGGTTACGCGCCTGCTCAGGTTGCTCAGGTTTGCCAGCTTATCCGGTCGACCCGGCTTCCACAGGCGCCCACTACCTTACCCGAAGCTATTCTGTGCGATGCGGACCTAGACTATCTCGGACGCGATGACTACGCGCGGATCAGTCATTTGCTCCTGTCGGAGTGGCTTACCTATGGCTACCTGGCCGACCCCGCCAACTGGGTTTCCATTCAGCGGTCATTCCTGGGCAGTCACCGGTATTTCACCGCAAGTAATGACTATCTCCGCGAACCCGGCAAACGGCGAACGTTGGCTACCCTGTGAATCCGGGTGCTTCCCATGTCTGCTTGATAGTGGAACTTCCATTAATCCTGGGATTGAGTAAAGAAATATCTAACCTCTGCAATTAATTTAGTTATACTTGCAGAGGTTAGATAGTAGCTTTTAGTATGAAAAAATTAATATGTATACAGGTAATACTTGTTTTAATTGTAAATTCGTTTGTTTGTGCGCAAGGTGATATAAGAGTTAGAATAAAAGATGATAAAACGCAGAAGGAAATACCCTATGCTTATATTTATAAAAAAGGCCAACCTGTAGGCTATTCAGATTCAACAGGAGTTTTTTCAGCCAACTTCTCTTCTATAAATTTAGAAAAAGATTCTCTCTTTTTTTCGTGTGTTGGTTATGTTAGAGTTGGATATCCCATAAGTAGGATTATTAAAGATCCTGACATTTATATGAATGCAAAAGTTGATACACTACAAGAAATAACTGTGAGGGTAATACCCAATAGAAAAGAAACAGTAATAGGGCCTAATAAACGAATAGCTAGCTCGACCGATTTTTGTAATGATTCATCTTGGGGTATGATTTTTGCAAATTACCTTAGCTTCTCCGATACTCTCAACGCTGTTACTATTACTAAGATAACGTGAATTATGGATAACTCCCCATTTAACTGACTGATAGTAAGTACATAGTGAGCAAGTGATAGCGAGATTTGCACTGCCAAGTAACAAAACTCAATCACCTGCTCCTATGCTTCGCGAAGATAAGGCCCTTAAACTAATTGAGATCTTCATCACCTGTGATGATTTTTGCAATGTCCTGACCCAGTGGCAAATGCAGCAAGGCACCTTGCCCACTATTCGACAGGGCGAGTTAACCGACAGTGAGATGTTAGCGATCACAATCTTCTATCATCATTCAGGGGCCAAATGCTTTCAGTACTATTACCAAGACTGGGTAGAGGCTCAACTAAGGAGTTATTTTCCCAAGTTGATCAGTTACGAGCGATTCGTGGCCCGTATGCCTCGCTTACTACCTGGACTTTTTGTACTCTTAAAATGGCTTTGTGCCCAAGGCCAGCGAACCGGCTTCTACATTGTCGATAGTAAACCGCTGACCGTCTGTGATAACCATCGCATCCAGGCCAATAAGGTCTTTGCTGGCCTGGCCGCCCGTGGGAAGTCCTCTATGGGCTGGTTCTTTGGGCTAAAAGCGCATTTAGTCATTAATCAGTACGGCGAGTTAATCAATTTTATCATTACGCCTGGTAATGTCTCGGACAACAACGCCAGCTTATTGCCAGAGCTACTGGCGGATTTGCAGGGACAGTGCTTTGGCGACCGGGGGTATTTGACTAAACTGTTTGCCGAGTTTTACCAGCGAGGTCTTCATTTAGTAACCAAGCTTCGACGCCGGATGAAGAACACCTTGATGCCCTTGAGTGATAAACTCAACTTACGCAAGCGCGGCTTAATCGAATCGGTCAATGCCTTGCTAACATCGGTCTTCGACCTCGAACACACTCGCCATCGGAGTGCGCTTAATAGCCAGATCAATGTCTTGGCAGGTTTGATCGCTTATTGTTTTCATGACCGTAAGCCATCTATTGTGATCCCAGTTCAAAAACGCATTTATCCATAATTCACGTTAAGATAGAAGTCTTTGTGAGTAAAAAAGGTAATTCGCCTATGAGATTGAGGATTCTAGAGGAAAACAAATTGGCAAAGTCATTACAGCCGGGAAAAGATATAACGCCAACCTCGTTATTGTTCAAGCCAAGTAAAAAAGGGTGGAATACATTTGTTTTTGATAGCCCGATTTATGTGCCCAAAAATAAATTTTTTGTCGGTATAGAAATAATTAAAGAAATGGGTGCAGACAAAGGTGAAAATGGAAAGCAATGTATTGGGTTTACTAAATCTGACTTTACTAGCTTTTTAGGTTCAGATGTACTTTCAAGGTGGACCAATACAAAAGTTGTTTTTAATGGAGAATCGCCAATGATACGTGCCTATATTTTACAATGATTTAAATTATTGTAAAACATGATACAAATAGCTATTGCTCTAAAGAAAATTGACCGAATCTCATGAAAATATATACGAAGAATTATTTTATTGAAATTCATGCTTTACAAAAGAAAGCCATAAAATTCTTGAAATAACTCTGAAGCAGTAAATTTTTATCCAGTTCATCTTGACGAATCAATAAAGCCGCACCAACTCGTCGAACAGCCGGTCCAATGTTTCGCCCGCGTCAGCGCAAAGGCCGGGGTGAACGGGGGAGGTCTGAACAACGGTGCTGCGGGCGGCTGTCAGCCAGCGAAACCGGGACGCTACGGCGAGTTGCCCAATGGCCCCGCCCGTTGCCCGCCCGGCGCAGATACGTTCGAAGGCCTGTAGTCGTTCGGTTAGTTCAGTGATGTCAATCTTGCCCGCGAACGCACGCAGCCTGTCCTCATTCAGCTCAAATCTGGTTTTTAGAAACCCCTGCGAAGCGCAGTACAGAATGACGCCGACGTTGAGAAACTCTCCCCGTTCGACGCGCGGCATTACGCGGATAACGGCGTACTCAAACAAGTGCTTTTCGGGCATGCTGGGCTTCATGAACAAAAACGTCGGACGTAGCGATTCGGGTAGTTAAGAAATTGACGTAGATCTGCCGCAGCTCGTCGGGCGACCAGTCGAGGTTGTCGGTAAGCCAGTCGTCGGGGACGGTCGATACTATGGCTTCAATACGCTCGAGTGTCAGGATCTGCTTCGCCAGAGCGTCGGCGGCTTCCAGTTCCGAGGCTCTTGGCAGCAGCACATGGTCTTTGACCTGCACAAACGGGCGTTTGCTCTGTTCTTCCCAGTTCATGCCCGAATGATGAAAATACAGTGAGGCACCGTGGTCAATAAGCCAAAGCTCTTTATGCCAGATCAGCATATTGGTGTTCCGTACCGTCCGGTCGACGTTGGTAACCAGGCAGTCGAGCCAGACGATCATTGAGGCCGTTTTCGGATCAACGGTCGTGATCAGCGGGTCGAACGTAATGGCGCCGGACAGGTAATGCAGGGCGAGGTTCAACCCTTCGCTGGCGCGTAATAAATCCTGAATTTCTTCGTCGGGCTCAGTACGGCCAAAGGCTTCGTCCAGTTGAGCAAACACCAGTTCGGGCAGCCGCAGGCCGAGCGCGCGGGCAATCTCCCCGGCAATCAGTTCGGCAACGAGGGCTTTGGTGCCCTGACCTGCCCCGCGAAATTTAAGGACATACAAAAAATCGTCGTCGGCTTCCACCAGCGCAGGCAGCGAGCCGCCTTCGCGCAGGGGCGTTACGTAACGAACGACGTTGACAGTTCGGAGTTGCGGTTGCAGATCTATCACGGCGTTTATATACAGAAAAGCAGCCTGTCCGGCGAAATTAGGGCTAATTTTTGACAGGATGGACTGCTTTACCCAACGGCTTAGCTGGTAGCGTTGTTCTGCTTTCCTGATGTTATCGTCGGGAAAGCCGGTTGATAAGGACATTAATCGAGTCAATGCCAGTCTGATACGTTTCTTTGTTTGTGGCAAGTACGTACCTGTCAGGCAGCAAGGTCCAAACATAAAAATCCCCGCTGAGGGTAGTGCAGCGGGGATTCTTGTAATTGGGTTGAGTCGGCAGCGTCAGGAAATCGGTTCGGACGAACTGTCGGCTGCAGGCTTGTTCAACGGGCGGACTACCTTGCTGACTAATTTTCCAGAGCTGTCGTACTCGATTTGGTACTCAAATTTCTTGGATCGGAACCGGTTTCCACCAGCGGGTTTAAGCTGGACCGGTTCGCCGTCAATAAAGATGCGAAGGGGTGAATTTCGGTAGTGAGACATACTAGTTCAGATAAGCTACACCAGTCAGACTCGTGTAGATTTTTATGGATAAAGCATAGGACAATACAAGAAAGACAACCATCGGACTAATCAATAGTTACCTTTTCTGATAAAAGAACGTGACAAATAGGGTTAAAATCTAGTTAGAAAGCAAAAAAGATAAAAAAAGAAGGGCACTAAGAGCAGGATTGTTACGATAAAGAGAGATAGTTTACTTTTAAGAAGACACTTGGCGTAAATGACTGACTGATTACAATAAGGCCATTCGCCGGATGGCGCAAAAAATAACAAGCCTACTCGTTTGGAGTTAACCCCCTATGCAACCAGCAAATACGACCCCGCAACGGAAGATCGACTCCTACGAGTCACCAGATTTTTACGCTCTCGACGATTTGCTCACGGCTGAGCACAAACTCGTTCGGACTGCCGCGCGTGATTTTGTTAAACGCGAAATTACGCCGATCATCGAAGACCATGCCCTGCGGTCCGAATTTCCGGCCCAGCTGGTCGCCAAACTTGGTAAGATAGGTGCTTTTGGCCCAACCATTCCCACAAAACATGGGGGCGGAGGACTCGATCAGGTTTCTTACGGATTGATGCTGCAAGAGATCGAACGGGGTGATTCAGGAATTCGGTCCTGCGTATCGGTGCAAAGCTCGCTGGTGATGTACCCAATCAATGAATTCGGCTCCGACGAACAGAAAGAAAAATACCTTCCCCGGCTGGCCAGTGGGGAACTACTGGGTTGCTTTGGCCTGACTGAAGCTAACCACGGCTCTGATCCGGGGGGTATGGAAACTAACTTCATTGAACGCAGCGACTATTACCTGCTCAATGGTTCCAAACTCTGGATCACCAACGCGCCTATTGCCGACATAGCTATTGTCTGGGCGAAAAATGATCAGGGTAAAATTCGGGCACTAATTCTGGAGCAGGGAATGGAGGGATTTACGGCTAACGAAATTGATAAGAAATGGTCGTTACGCACCAGCGCCATTGGTGAACTGACCTTTCGGGATGTACGTGTGCCCAAAGAAAACCTTATTCCCGAAGCATTGGGATTAAAAACAGCGCTGCAATGTCTGGATCAGGCCCGGTACGGAATTGCCTGGGGGGCGCTGGGTATTGCGATGGAATGTTACGAAGTCTCCCGGCGTTATGCGGCTGAGCGAATTCAGTTCGACAAACCCATCGCCAGTTTTCAACTGGTGCAGGAAAAATTAGCCGGGATGCTGACCGACATTACGCAGGCGCAACTGCTCTGCTGGCGGCTGGGAATGCTGAAAAACGAAGACCGGGCAACGACCGCCCAGATTTCGCTGGCGAAACGGAATAATATCAATGTAGCGCAGCGAGCCGCACAGGCCGCCCGCCAGATTCTGGGGGGCATCGGCATCACCGGAGACTACCCGATTATGCGCCATCTGATGAACCTGGAATCGGTTAGTACGTACGAAGGTACCAACGACGTGCACCTGCTGATTCTGGGCGCTTACATTACAGGGATCCCGGCCTATAAGTAGTACGCAGTCGACATAAAACCGCCCTGATTTTATTATGTTTATGACTTAATTTAACTGCCTGCTCTGGCAAACTACCACCGTACACAAACTGAAATCAGAAAGTATGAACACCGTACAGGAAGCAAAGCGATACCTCGACAATGCCCGGGAAATTCTGCGGGACAAAGCCCATAAAGAAGACGGCTATTATCAGGACAGTAAATATGTCAAAATGGCTGGACATACCGCTTACGTTGGTGTGCTGGTAGCGTTGGATGAATTACTGGGTAAAAAGGGAAAAGGCCGAAAAGACGTTGACTGGTACAAGCAAAACCTGGCGAAGCAGGATAAGAAAATACTGAATGCTTTTTTGACCGCTTACCAGGTGTTGCATCTGGACATGGCTTACGACGGAGCAAAAAGTGCAAAGCTGGCTGCAACAGGTTTGGAGGAAGCCGAAACAATTATCGACTGGGTCGAACAACGTACCGTAACGGCCTGACAATACAGGTACGATTAGTAAACGCAGATGCCCCGACCAGTTTGGTCGGGGCATCTGCGTTTAGCAAAGAGAAGGACGCTACGTTATAGCAAGCCTTTTTTCATCTCTTTGACGGCGTAGTCCGCGGAGCGGGCGCTCATGGCCATGTATGTCAGCGACGGGTTTTGCGTCGAGGTGGAAGTCATGCTGGCGCCGTCCGTGACGAAAACGTTCTTCACCGCGTGAAGTTGGTTCCATTTGTTCAGCATTGACGTTTTCGGGTCTTTGCCCATTCGGACACCGCCCATTTCGTGAATATCCAGACCCGGATTGCGGTGGTCGTCGCGCAGACGGATATTAGTGAAGCCAGCCGCGGTGAACATTTCGGTCATCTGCTCCTGGTAATCTTTTACCATCTTGTCGTCATTATCGTCGTAGCCAATGTTGATCTTTAACTGTGGGATACCAAACGGATCTTTCAGATTCGAATCCAGCGCTACGTAGCTTGATTCTTTCGGGATGGTTTCGCCCATCATGTGCGAACCGACGTGCCAGCCGCCCAGTGTTGGGTTCAGCAGGTTGTTTTTCAGATCGGCACCAAAGCCTTCCTGATTCGTTTTGGTCGCCCGACCAGCCGTAAAACCTGCCGCGTAACCGCGCAGGAAATCGGTTTCCTGTTTATACAGGTTCCGGAAGCGGGGAATGTAGGGGCTGTTTGGCCGACGACCGTCAGTGGTGGAGTCGAGGTTGCCGTCGAACTCCGCCGAGATACCCGCCCGGTAATTGTGGAAGGCAACGTATTTACCCAGTGTACCGCTGTCGTTACCCAGTCCGTTCGGAAACCGGCGCGAGGTTGAGTTCAGCAGGACGAGGTTAGAGTTCAGCGCGGCCGCGTTCAGGAAGATGATGCGGGCGTAGTACTCCTTCATTTGTTTCGTTTCGGTATCCACAACCCGAACGCCGGTTGCTTTACCTTTCTGCTCGTCGTAAATGATCGAATGTACAACCGAGTTCGGCCGCAGCGTCAGCTTACCCGTTTTAGCTGCCCAGGGGATCGTTGAGGCATTGCTGCTGAAGTAACCGCCGAAGGGGCAGCCCCGCTCGCAGATAGTCCGATGCTGGCACTGCGCTCGTCCCTGCTGGAAGTGAATCGGCTGGGGTTGGGTGATATGAGCGGCCCGACCCATGATCACGTGCCGGTCCTTGTAGCGTTTAGCTACTTCCTTCTGAAAATGTTTTTCGACGCAGTTCCACTCGTGGGGCGGCAGAAACTCGCCATCGGGTAGGTTCGGCAGACCATCTTTATTACCAGTGATACCCGCAAACCGCTCAACGTAGCTGTACCAGGGAGCCAGATCAGCGTAGCGAATGGGCCAGTCCACGGCAAAACCATCGCGGGCGGGGCCATCGAAATCAAAGTCGCTCCACCGCTGGGTTTGTCGGGCCCACATCAGCGATTTACCGCCTACCTGATAGCCGCGAATCCAGTCGAAGGGTTTTTCCTGCACGTAGGGGTGCTCGGCATCTTTCACGAAAAACTGGTGGGTTCCTTCGTAAAATGCGTAGCAGCGGCTGATGATGGGGTTGGCTTCCTTCATCTCGTGAGTCAGCTGACCCCGGTGTTCAAACTCCCAGGGTTGCGTCATCGTGGTGGGATAATCCGTAATGTGGCGGACGTCGCGGCCCCGTTCCAGCACGAGGGTACGAAGGCCTTTGCCGGTTAATTCTTTGGCCGACCAGCCTCCGCTAATCCCCGAGCCGATCACGATGGCGTCGTAGGTGTTCTGGGCCTGGGCGTCTATATTGAAATAAGACATATCGTTGCTTAAAAGAGGTCGGAAATTAGTCAGATTTAGTGCCGGTTTTGGCCGGGACAGGAACGCAGCCGTAATAATGACCGGGCATAAACTGGAAATTCGTCAGGTTGGTCATTACGTATTCAGAGTTCAGGTACCCTTTGATCGTCAGTCCCTTCACCATCGAATAAAACGCTTTCAAATCAGGATCGCCGGACTGCGACATCTGAGTAAGAACGGCCGCCTGCTGCGCTGGTTCGCCCTCGCTGAACGATTTGCCGAATGATTTCTTCGCCAGTTCGTCGGCGGTGTCCAGCCCTTTCTGAAACTTGGTCTGCGATGCCTTATCGTAGCAGTCGGCAACAACTTTCTGGATGAACTGATAGACGTTCAGTTCTCTGGCGCCGGGCGTATCCGTCTTTGGGATAATGGTCTCGGTCAAGGCGGCAAGAACGGCTTCCTGCTGGGGAGAAAAGAATTGTCGGCTAAGCGATACCGTTTCAGGAGTCCAGCCCGTTGCCCAGGCGGGCAGGCTGATCAGACCACCAACGGCGCCCGCCATCGTTTTGAGCGCACTACGTCGTTCCACAGAAAAGTTATTTGAAGTCAGTTTAATATCCAAATATACGAAAGTTTATGGATAGGGTTGGCAGGTATTATGGATTGCAGGATTGGCAGGATTTGATTCAAACCTAGTCCTGCTAATCCTGTCTATACAAGAAGTTAAGAAGCAGCCTCGTAGTGACGTTCAAAGGAATCGTGTGCCCAGGCAAATTTCCGATTTATAGATGAACAGTTTGGGGTGCTCAAACGCCGGGATCAAGACGGCGCCATCTACCGGCAGCATGAGATTGTGGGCGACAGCCTCAATTATTGACGGAATTTGTCGGGTAGCAAGTGGTGAAAACGTACTGATAGCACAATCTACTAAGCCTTACATCGGCCCCGTTTATCGACACTTTGTTCGATCCACTGCAACATCGCAGGAGGAGCCTGCGTATTTAAAGACAGATTGGGGCGGTTGGTCGCTACCTATAAACGGTACACAATGAAAAACTACTTTATGAACAGCGCAAGCCAGTTTTTAACTGGCAACATCCTGAAAATCTGCTTAGTACTGAGCGCGGTCCTGCTGATGGCATCGGCCTGCAAACACGCCGAAGATGAGGTTACGCCAGCTACGGACGCTACGGTTGCCGAGAATCAGAAAGTGAACGACTGGATTCTGGAAAACATGCAGACCTATTATTACTGGAACGATAAATTGCCGGCCAACCCGGACAAAACCCAGGCCCCATCTGATTTCTTCGACTCGATCCTGTATACCTACGACGCAACGACAAACCCCAACGGCGACCGGTTTTCCTGGATTCAGGAAAGTGCCGAAGAGCTGGAATCCAGTCTGAGTGGCGAAACGACCACGACGGGCATGGAGTACAACCTGTACCTGCGGGCATCGGGATCGACGGGAGTGATCGCGCAGGTGTTGTACGTCCTCCCCAATTCACCGGCCGAAAAAGCGGGTATCAAACGGGGCGACATTATCTCCAAAGTAAACGGGCAACTGCTGACTACAGACAACTACGCCAGCCTGCTGTTTACGGGAACGACTTTTACGTTTGGCTTCGCTACGTTCAACGGGTCATCGCTGACAGACACGAATCAGTCGGTTTCGGTGGGGGCAACGGTTTATCAGGAAAATCCGGTTTTCATGGATTCGGTCTATACCTACGGCAGCAAAAAAATTGGTTACCTGGTCTATAACCAGTTTGTTACCGGCCCCGGTGGACCCGAAGATCATACCTATGATGATCAGATTGACGCGATTTTTAGTTTTTTTAAGAATCAGGGTGTAAACGAGCTGGTGCTGGATCTACGTTATAATCCCGGTGGCTATACGTCGTCGTCGGCTAACCTGGCCAGCCTGATCGGGAAAGGAATCAGTACCAGCAGTGTGTATTTCAAAGAAGAGTGGAACAGCACCCTGACCCCCTACCTGACTCGGGAGTATGGCAGTGGCTTTTTTGTGCAGAACTTCGTCAGTAAAGCACAGAGTATAGGCGCTAATTTGCAACGTGTTTTTGTCCTGACGACGGATCATACAGCTTCGTCCAGCGAACTGATTATTAATGGGTTGAAGCCTTATATGCAAGTAATTACGATCGGCACTACAACCCATGGCAAGAATGTGGGGTCTATAACAGTAACCGACGAAACGGGGGAGATAAAATGGGGCATACAGCCCATTGTTTTCAAGTCGTTTAATAGCCTGGGGCAGTCGGATTACGCGGCCGGATTTGCGCCGGATATAGAAGTAGAAGAACCTGCTGTGCTACAACCGCTGGGCAGTGTGCAGGAAGATTTGCTGAACGAAGCCTTGTCCCAGATCACCGGAAGTTCTGTTAATGCCCGACGGGCGGTTAAATCAGGAAATCAGTTAACTTTGCTGAACTCTTCCATTCAGCGAAAAGCCGGTGGGGGACGTATGATAAAGAATTTAAAAACGTTACAGTGGTAGGAATCACCATTCGTTAAAGGAAAATCCCGAACCTTTACCGCCTTAGTGCAGACCTGGTAAAGGTTTCGGATTTATGCAGTGTCAGAATTTTTGTTTTATCACTTTATAACCACTCATGATTCGTTTGTTTCAACGACCCCTAACCGGGACCTCATCGTCGCGTACTAACCGTCAACTTCGAATAAACTGGGCGCTGGGTGCGCTCTGTGTGGCCTGGACTGGTCTCTTAATCGGCTGTAATAAATCAGAAACGACATCGACCCTTGGTGACTGGAAGCGCGGTTCCGATCTGGAAGGCGTAGCCCGGATTGGTGGTGTAAGTTTCGTTATCGGTAATATCGCGTACATCGGTACGGGTGTCAACAGTAATGGTGAACGGCTGAACGACTTCTGGGCGTACAACGCTGAACGGAATACCTGGACCCAGCCCGCAGCCATGACGATCGGCGCAGCCCGTGCGTATGGTGTGGGTTTTGCCGTCGGTACCAAAGGATACGTTGGCACAGGAACGAACATCAATGGTGATCGTCTGAACGATTTCTATGAATACGACCAGACGGCAAACACCTGGAAACGTATTGCTGATTTTGGCGGCACGGGTCGTTACGGGGCGGTTGCTTTCTCAGCAGCAAATAAAGGCTATGTAGGCTGTGGTAATGACGGAAACTATTTGAAGGATTTCTGGTCGTATAACCCAACTACGGCCGCCTGGACCAAAGTAGCCAGCTACGGTGGTTCGAAACGCGTTGGCGCTGTTAGCTTCGTGATCAACAACGTTGCTTACGTAGGTACTGGAGATAATAACGGAACATCGGAAGGCGATTGGTGGGCCTATGATCCTGCGCAGGATCTGTGGACCGCAAAAAATAATTTCAGCGTTAGCGACAATGCTACCGTAGCGCGTTCTAATGGGGTGGGCTTTGCTGTTGGTAACTACGGCTATATCACTCTGGGTACTGTTACCGACAGAATCGTGTGGCAGTATGACCCAACGGCCGACAAATGGTCGTCTCTCGGCGTGTTTGAAGGAACTGCCCGTCAGTACGCTATTGGCTTTGCTATCAACGGAAAAGGATACGTAACCACGGGCGGAACGAGTTCAGGTGCTCGTTACGACGACGTGTGGATTTTCGATCCGACTGTTGCACAGGACACCGAAAACAACTAGTTCTGTGCTGCATGGCAAGTGAACGTCGGCCGCGCCTGATTCGACAGGGCCTGGTTTTAACCCTACTGGGGCTGGCGATTGTTACGGTCTACCTGCTCTATAAAGGGCAGGATCGGTATGAACTGGAGGTTTTTCGGTCCAATACGGGCTGGGGCTATTCAGTACAGATGAACGGATCGCCAATAATCAGTCAGCCAACTATTCCGGGTATTGTTGGCAACCGTGGCTTTGTCGATGAGCAGCAGGCCCGGCGGGTTGGTAAACGGGTAATTGAAAAACTCCGGCAGGGGCAGATTCCACCAACCATTACCCCCGCAGAACTACATCAATTGGGCGTCGACGTACCGTAATTCATTGATCGGCTGGTCATCGAACAGATGGTCAGCCGATCGTTATTCTTACTTCATACTATTTTATGCGCACATCGTGGTTTTCGGGGCTATTTGTCCTGCTGGCCGTCGCTACGTTATGGGCCTGTCAGTCGGGAGATCTTGATGTTGGCCAATCGGTTATCAATCCGCAGGAACTGGATGTTCAGTCTATTGATACCGTAACTATACAGACTTCGACCATTGCTGTTATTGAGTCATACACGACCTCGGCTACGACCCAGGCGGACACAAACATGCTGGTAGGGAACTGGAACGATGCTAATACCGGCAAGCTGACTGCTCGTGGTTTTTCGTCACTAGGCTACCCAACTAACTCGCTGCAGGGAGCGTCTAATCTGCAACTTGATTCACTGGTTCTGGAGTTAGGCTATACCTACTCGTATGGCGACACGTCCAAGGTTTTTAATCTGGCTATCCATCAGTTGCGGCAACCGCTGGATCCAGCAGTTTATTATACGAATAGTAGTGTGGTTGCTTACGACGAGAAGCCACTGTTTCAACGGTCATTTCTATTACGTCCTAATACGGGAACACGCCGGATTCGATTCCGCATACCAGATGCGACAGCTCGGGAATTCTATTCCCGTCTGCTGAGTGGTGACATTAACAGCGTGACCAGCATGAATGAGTACTGGAAAGGATTTGCCCTTGCCAGTTCGACTACTGAAAACCTGTTTGCTGCCTTTTCGGCGTTTCGGGCATCTGGCCTCCGGTTGTATTATCGGGACGTAAGTGGCGTTGCGCAAACGGCTAATACGCTGTATTTTCCGTTTGGTACAGCCAACTATAGTCAGTTCCTAACCGATCGTAGTGGTACGCCCCTTGCTTCCTTACGAACCAGAACCGACGCCGTGAGCAGTACGCAAACCGGCCAACAAACGTATGTCTCGCGGGGGGCAGGACTGAGAACGAAAATTGTGTTTCCTTACCTTGGACAGTTCGACCGCCCCGAAGCCTACGCGGGCTTGAACGGAGCTACGTTAGAACTTGGCCCTATTCGCCGTACGTTGTTTGACAATACGACCCCACCGGCCCAGCTTCTTTTGTATGAAAGTAATAGCCAGAACGAATTACTAGGGACTGTTCCTGCTGGTAATCTTGGTAGTGCCACGCCCGGAGCTACTTACGTCTTCGATAATAGAGGCCCCGAATTTCTTGATTCATACACCTTTGATCTGACTTATTACATTGGTCAGGTTATTCGGCGCAAGCTGCCAAACCGCCCGCTGATCGTAACAACCAATATTGTAAATCCAACCCGGCCCGGTGACCTGCGGGCGATAGTGCAGCGCCTGAGCCTGGGATCGGGACAGCGGACGACCGATCGGATGCGGCTACGACTATACATTACGTCGGGCATTTAACGACGTCAGAATCAACGAAAAGCTCCTGCCATTAGCTATGGCAGGAGCTTTTTTTATGTATTTATAACAACGAATACGGCCGTTTGTCGACACATTTCGGCTATTGCCCGCAGATTATCAGAAAAGCTGCAACGCTTCTCTCGTTACGGACGTAACAGTAGCAGAAAGCCACCAGATAACACATGGCTTGTCGGAAAACCCTTACGTTGTTCAATGGCGAATCTGTACGTCACCTGCTTAACCCGTGAAACAGCGGCAAACCTGAATAAGCCATCGCCATGAAACGTACTCATGCAGCCAACAAAGCCAGCCGGACATCAGAACTGAGTCTGTTATTGTCACGCTCCGAAGACGATTTTTACGGTAGCCTGCAACGCGCCCATAACGAGGTAATGCAGCCACCGGTGGTGACCATAGAGGAAGAACCAATGTTATATTCATTCCAACCCGTTGAGCAGTCATTGAACTGGTTGGGAAACGCCGGATTAGTTGCCCGTTTTCTCTAACCGCGCGAATCGTTTTTTCAGTATAGAGGGCTTGTCGTGCAACGGCAAAATCCTGATAAGCGTACTGAAAATAACCTGTACATTAAGCCTGATTAGTGAACCAAATACCCGACAGGACGACGATTCTGTCGGGTTATTTTTTACCGGAAAAGAAACGAATCAATAGCTTACATCTTTCATTGATTAACAGTAACTTACGTAGGATAGATACTTTATCTGTCAAGCAAGTATGATTGGGTGAGGAAAAGGAGGGTAGAACGATAAACAGAACGTGCCTATGCGGCTTTTTACGTTTCAGTTGATAAGTATCGTATTGCTAGTAAGTAAGGTTGCCTGGGCGACGCACCAGGTGGGAGGCCAACTCGAAATGCGGCCCGTAAATGGTGCTACGGGCCGCTACCGATTTATTGTGACGAACTACCTCGAAAGTGGAGCCCGGGCCGATCGGCAGGGTGGGGGGCTGGTAGGAATCTTTCGCAAGCGGGACAACGTGCAGATGACTAACTTTCGGGTAGCTGAAACCGGCACCAGGCAGTCGGTCATCTTCGCCAATGCGGTTTGTGCTGCGCAGGGTAACCTGAATTTCATTGTGGCTACGTTCGAGGCCGAAGTGCAGCTCAATCCGACCACGTACAACGATCCGATGGGTTACTACGTATCGTACCAGACTGGCAACCGAAACGGTGGTCTCGTCAATATTATCAGCCCGTTACAAATAGGTTTTACATTCTATCTGGAATTTCCGGCTCTTTCCCGGAATGGTTCGGTTGTCGTTAATTCATCTCCGCATTTTGGAACCATTAACGGTGAGTATCTATGCTTGGGCGAGCCGTTTACGTTTGCTTTTAATGGGGTTGACCCTGACGGCGATGAACTGCGTTACTCAATGGTTACGCCACTGGACCGCCGTAGCACAAATCAAAACGGTGTTTCGCCGGGGCCGTATCCCGAAGTTCCCTGGGTGTCCAACTACAGTAATACGGCGTCTATGTCGGGGAATCCGAACCTGACCGTGAACGTGCAAACGGGGCAGCTATCGGTAACGCCGGATAAACTGGGTCTGTTTGTATTCGCTGTCAAAGTAGAAGAGTACCGAAGCGGAGTGAAGATCGGCGAGGTTCGTCGCGACTTTCAGTTCCTGGTTGTCGAATGCCCACCAACGATTCCACCCGCTCCCGTCATTCAACTTCAGGACCAGCCCGTGACGATGATGAACAAAACCCTGTGTTTGGGTGAGTCGACCCTGCTGCGGGCGACGCTGGATACGGGCTGGAATTACCAGTGGCAGCGCGACGGTATCAACATTACAAATGCGACCAGCGCGACGCTGGTTGTTCAGGACGCAGGCGAATATACCGTAGCGGCTTCGCTGAAAGCCGCCTGTAGCAAGACCGGAAAGTCGCAAAGTATTTCAGTTCGGGTAGCGGGGGCGCCCGTATCGCTGAAGACCAATGGGCATCTGTGCGCCACAACGGGGACCATGTCGCTCAAAGTATCGGGGGGCACGGGTGGAGTAGGACTGACCTATCAATGGTTTCGGAATAATCAGTCGATGAACAGCAGCGCTGCGCTGGATTCGATACTGACGACGCAGGACGGGAAATACTATGCCCTCATTACGGACCCGGCCGTAAACTGTACTCTGCATACGGATACCATTACGCTGACCCGATCGGTGGCGGTGGTGGCCTCGCTGTCGTCGGCGACGGGCCAGAGCCGAATTTGTCCCCAGGAAGCGCTGGCGCTGCAGAGCGGAGGGGGTGTCAGCTACGTCTGGCGGCAGAACGGACAACCCAATCCGGCAACGACCGGGAATCAGTTCCAGGCGACAACCGCAGGGAGCTACGTTGTTACGGCCGTGGACATCTTCGGCTGCGAAGGAACTTCGTCTCCGCTGACGCTGACGATGGTGCCCGCGATCAGCGTACAGCTCGATTCAATCAAGCCGATGTGTGGCGTCGATGCGCCGGTTTATAACCTGGTTGGTAGTCCGGCGGGCGGTGAGTTTGCGGGCGCTGGCGTATCAGGGATGATATTCAGTCCTAAGCAGGCGGGGATTGGCAATCACGCATTGACCTATGCTGTCAAAGCAGCCCCTGAATGCCAGGCACAGGTGAAAACACGAATGGCCGTTGTGGCTCCTATTCCAACCATTCAGTTTGACGAATCGATCATGACCGTGTATCGCGGAAAAACCTTCCCGCTGGCCCCTGGTCTGACGGGAAATCCGACGGTTTTTAGCTGGACGCCCGCTACCTATCTCTCCAGCCCCAGCGTGGCCGATCCCGTTGTAACAGATATTGAGAATGGAATTACGTACAAACTGGACGTATCAAACGATGCTGGTTGCCAGGCCAGCGATACAATCCGGGTTATCGTGGTCGAGCGAATCTGGCTGCCGAGTGCTTTTTCGCCCAATGGCGACGGCAAGAACGACGTCTGGGAACTGACGGGTATTGAAGCCTTTCCAGATGCGATCGTTACGATCTTTAATCGCTGGGGTGAGGTCATCTATCAGTCCGATAAGGGATATACCCAGCCATTCGACGGAAAGTACAACGGCACAGTACTGCCGGAGGGGGTCTATCCGTATTGGGTGCGGACAATACCCGATAAGCCCCCGCTCAGCGGAAAACTGGTGCTGGTACGGTGAATGACCAGAACTATGGAAACCGGGTAGAAGAGGGATGATGGCAACTACTACAAACTACCGGATCAATAAATTCATGGTCCGTCATTGAATTATTTCGCCGATTCACTGTTTTTCAGGTAGTAATTATCACGAACACATGATTGAAAGACCCCTGACAGACTGGTTGCCGCTCACGATGAAAGAAGTCGAAAAGAGAGGCTGGGATGAGGTGGATATTGTGCTGGTGTCGGGCGATGCGTATGTCGATCACCCTGCCTTTGGAACTGCGGTAATCGGTCGGATTATGGAAAGCGAAGGCTTCCGGGTCGCCGTTATTGCTCAGCCCAACTGGAAGGACGATCTGCGCGACTTCAAAAAGTTCGGGAAACCAAAATACTTCTTTGGCGTAACGGCGGGGTGTATGGACTCGATGGTCAACCACTACACGGCCAACAAACGCCTGCGCTCCAATGACTCGTATACACCCGGTGGCGAAGCGGGTTTCCGGCCCGACTACGCGACCATTGTGTACACGAAAATTCTGAAATCAATCTACCCCGACGTACCCGTCCTGCTTGGTGGAATCGAAGCGTCACTACGTCGGGTTACCCACTACGACTATTGGCAGGACCGACTGATGCCCAGCATTCTGGTCGATTCGGAGGCCGATATGCTGGTGTACGGCATGGGTGAACAGCCGCTGCGCGAAATTCTGAAACTAGCGAAGAAGGACGTTCCGTTCTCGTCGATGCGTAACATCAATCAGGTGTCGTTTCTGCACGATACAAACACGGGTGATCTGCGCGATTACAACGACTGGAATACGGTTGAACTGTCTAGTCACGAAGAGTGTCTGGACGATAAAATCAAATACGCGGCCAACTTCAAAGTAGTCGAAGTAGAGTCGAATAAGTGGCAGGCCAACCGGATTACTCAGAAGGTTGGCGATCAGGTTTTGGTGATTAATCCACCGTTCAAAACGATGGAAGAAGCCGAGATCGATAAGTCATTTGACCTGCCCTATACCCGCCTGCCGCACCCGAAATACAAGAAGCGAGGGCCGATTCCAGCCTACGAAATGATCAAGTTCTCGGTCAACATGCACCGGGGTTGTTTTGGTGGTTGTAGCTTCTGCACCATTTCGGCCCATCAGGGTAAGTTCATCGCGTCCCGAAGCGAAGAGTCGATTTTGAAAGAAGTCGACGAGCTTACAAAACACCCCGAGTTCAAAGGGTATCTGTCTGATCTGGGCGGACCGTCGGCTAATATGTACAAGATGAAGGGCAAGGACGAATCGATCTGCGCCCGCTGCCAGAGTCCGAGCTGTATTCACCCGGTCATTTGCTCGAACCTCGATACGTCGCACAAACCGTTGACGAAGCTCTATCAGAAAGTGGATGCCAACCCGGACATCAAGAAAGCCTTTGTGGGTTCGGGTGTTCGGTACGATTTGTTGGTTGATGACTTCAATAAGAACAATGAAGACGGCAACCACGACGAATACATGGAACAACTCGTTACGCGCCACGTATCGGGTCGCCTGAAAGTGGCGCCAGAGCATACCGCCGATGATACGTTGCGGGTGATGCGGAAGCCGTCGTTCAAATACTTTAAGCAGTTTAAGAGAAAATACGACAAGATCCAGGAGAAGCACGACTTGAACCAACCGCTGATTCCCTACTTCATTTCGTCGCATCCCGGCTGTGAAGAACAGGATATGGCGAACCTGGCGGCCGAAACCAAAGACCTGGGCTTCCAACTGGAGCAGGTTCAGGATTTTACGCCCACGCCGATGACGGTGGCCGAGGTGATTTACTACTCAGGCGTTCATCCGTACACGCTGAAACCCGTCAAAACGGCGAAAACGCGCGAGGAGAAACAAGCACAAAATCGCTACTTCTTCTGGTACAAGCCCGAGAATAAGGATTGGATACGGAACCGGTTGAATAAACTCAAACGCCCCGACCTGGCCGACAGGCTGCTGAGTGGTCCCAAAAAAGAAAGCAGTGGCGGCAGTAAGCCCCGATCAAAATATGTGACGTACAAAACGCCAGGCCGCAAGAAACGGTAGGCGTTTGTAGCCATTTTAACTCGGTATAAAAAAGCGGTGGGCGTCTATCCAGATAGACGCCCACCGCTTTTTTATACTGAATCAGTTTACGGCTTGTCCCACCAAAGCGGAGTAGATAAAGGAACCTCAGTGGGCACGTTAGCGCCATTTTTCGAGGTTTCGCCGTTCGGATAACCCACCCGACGAATGAACGTGGATAGCGCTGCATTGAGGGGGAGTGTAAACCCTTTGTATTTGTAATCATACCGACGGGCGTCGTTCCAGGCCTCCGGATTCAGGTACGTAACGACGTACTTTTCCTTGAAAATCAGGTCCAGCGTGAGCGCTGAAGCACCGACGGCTACGACCGGATTCGCCAGGTACGCATCACGGGCTGCCGCGGCAACGCCCAGCTTGTCCATGTTGGCCCGGATACCGGCCAGGTAAGCCGTGTACGCTCGTGCCTGATCGCCCGCGCGGAAAGCCGCTTCGGCTTCCACAAATTTCATCTCGGCATACGTAACGATCAGCAGGGGAGACGAATCGCCCGTTAGGGGCGAGTTCAATGAAATGTACACTTCATCTTTAACCGTATTGTTGCCCCCCACGTTACCCTGTCCGTTCCGGGTACCGACGTACGTACCAGTCACAGTTTTGTCCGTGATTTTCTCAATCCGGGGGTCTGTAACGCCGTAGGTCGTGCCGTTTAACTGATTGACGAACTGCGACGACAGCCAGCCGTCGAGTACTAAAGCCGCGTTGTTCCGGGCGACCTGCGCCCAGGGATTCCGCAGCAGGAACGATGACATCTGGGCGTCGTCCGTATTGGCGGTGTACGATTTTGATACCGCGTCAAGAACGGCCGCCGGGCTATACGAACTCTTTTTCGACACCTTATTCAGCATCCGGGCTTTCAGGGCGTTGGCCGTTTTGATCCAGGCCGCCGTACTGCCTTTATGGATCAAGTCATTGGCCGCCACCAGTTTCAGTCTAGAGTCGGTCTTCGCCAGTTCCGTCATTCCCTCGTTCAGCAGGTTGAGTGCCGTAGTGTACAGCGTTTCTTCCGAATCGTAGGTTGGCGTGAGCGTCGAACCGTCGAACGCGTTGGAGAACGGGGCCGCACCGAACGTGTTGGCCAGCAGGTTTAGGTGGTAGGCAATCATTACGTCGGCTGCGCCAACGTATTCCGATGCGCCCTGCGCCTGCGCCATCCGTTTCATGTCATACAGATCGGCCAGGGCAAAATAGATGTAGTCCCAGGTGCCGGTATAATCCGTAATCTGGTACGTATCCGTTGAACCGGCCGTACCCGGACTTGCCAGATACTGAACAAAGTACGAGGTAGTGTTGGCAACCCGCTGGGCGCTGTACGCCGTTTTCTGGGTCGTTGTCGAAAGCAATGAGGCCAACGGGGGATTGGCAATCAGGTTTGGGTTGGTATTGAGTTCGAAATAGTCTTCCTTGCAGCTGCTTGCTCCGCCAAGAAGCAGTGCGGTCAGGGCGAAAAGGGTATATCGTTTGTGAAATTTCATAGTGTTTGGAATAAGAGGCTGTTAAAAACCCAGGTTCAGGGTGAACAGGAAACTGCGTACGGCCGGGTACGTGAAGCCCGTAAAGCCATCAATGTTACTGCCGCTGTTCGTCGAGCTGGTCTCCGGATCGTAGCCCGTATATTTCGTCCATAAAGCCAGGTTGTTGCCCGTTACGCTGACCGACGCACTTTTGAACACCGACGTTTTCTGGAATAGCGAAACCGGCAATGAGTAGGTCAGACCTGCCGACCGTAACCGCACCCAGGATGCGTCTTCGATGAAGTTTTCGGATACCCCCCGGTGAACGTTCCGGTAGAAACCATTAGTGTAATCCACGCCATCCGGGCCTTTGCCCTGACCCAGCCAGACGGCTTTAGTGTTGGGCGTGCCGTTGGCCAGTACGCCCTCAAAAACTTTCGTGTCGTTGCGGTCTTCGGTGTACTTGGCAATCCCGAAAGCCGAGAAGAAATTGCTCAGCTGATTGTACCGGTCCTGACCCACGCGGGCGTCGAAGAGAGCGGTCAGGGTGAAGTTACCGTAACGTAGCGTGTTGTTAAAACCGCCAATCCATTTGGGTTGCGAGTTGCCCAGGATTTTCTGCGTTGTGTTGATCACGGGGAAACCATTGGCACCAATCACGATCGGCCGGTCGCGGTCCAGCACGGGCGAGACGTTGGCATCAGCCGCGTTTTCGTAATACCGCTGGTAGCTGCGACCATACAAGTTACCATAAGCGTAGCCGGGAACCAGACGCATCGTAACCGTTGAACTCGAATAACCAAACTGCGACGCGTAGTTGACTTCGGTCAGGCCATCGCGCAGGCTCAGGATCTTGTTCCGGTTAGCCGAGAAGTTCAGATTCATATCCCAGCTAAACTTATTCGTCTTGACCGGCGTGGCGCGAAGAATCAGTTCGATCCCCCGGTTCCGCATCGACCCCGAATTGATGGCGGCCCGTACGTAGCCGGTTGCCGACGATACGTCTACCGAAATAATCTGGTCGCGGCTAAGCGAGTTGTAATACGTCAGGTCCAGTCCCAGGCGGTTGTTGAGAAAACCCATTTCAACGCCGGCTTCAAAGGTGTCCGTAAACTCAGGACGCAGGCTTGGATCGCCCAGCAGCGATCCCCGCGTGAAACCAGTCAGGCCCGACGGCAGGTTGGTGTACGACGAATACCCCGTAACGGTTGAGTAAGGAGAGGCATCCTTCCCAATCTGGGCGTACGAGGCCCGCAGCTTACCCAGGCTGATCACTTCCGGCAGTTTGAACTGCTGCGAGAAGATGTAGGACAGGCTGGCCGAGGGGTAGAAGAATGAGTTATTCGGTGCGCGTAACGACGACGTAATGTCGTTCCGGCCCGTCAGGGTCAGGAACAGGAAATCCTTGTAGTCCAGGGTCAGCTCACCGAAGATTCCCATCAGGTGGTAATCTTCGCCCCCCTGCGTCGCCGTAATTGTTTTCGCGTTACGCAGATCGAAATAATTATAGACCGTCAGTTCGTTTCCTTCGGCGCCGAAGCTCCGGATGCTCCGGTCGTAGAGGTCGTGACCCAGCCGAACGGTGGTGTTCAGGTTCTGCCCAATTTTGGTATTGGCACTAGCCGTAAATGTTGACGTAATCGCCCGGAAGTTGCTGTTGTATTGATAGACAAAACCAAGGCCATTGTCTTCAAAAACGCGTTCCCCAGCCAGACCCGTTGGTCCCGGTGCTGTTCGTACCCGTCCATCGGTATAGGTATCCAGGCCGGCCCGGTAGTTGAACGATAACCATTTCAGGGGCGCGTAGGAGAAGTTCAGGCCACCCACCAACCGGTTGACATTATCCCGTAGTTTGTTGGTATAGGCTCCGTAGAGCGGGTTGCCGTTGCCGTAGGTGTTCTGCGTACCGTCGGCTTTCCGGAAATCCGTTACGTCGTAGCGGGGCGACCAATAGCTCAGGCTCTCGTTGAACCGGTCGGCGTTGTAGCGATCGCCACCCGAGTTGATGTAGTTCAGGGTTGAGTTGACCGAAAACTTAGGACTGATCTTTACGTTGGTATTCAGTCGTACCGACAGCTTATTGAAATTCGTAAAGGGAATAACCCCCTCGTGGCGCAGGTGGCCAATGGACGTTAGAAACGTAATCTTATCGGTGCCGCCCGTAAACGACAGGTTGTTCTGGTACTGTTTTCCAGTCTGGTAGGCATCCCGGAAGTGGTTATACAATTTCTGCGGATGCGTAGGGTCAAGCTTGATCGCTTCTTCTACCGTAGGCCCCCAGGACGGGAAGAAATCCTGCGGGTTGTACACGCCCGAGTACCCGATGGTGTATTTGTCCTGTACTTCGGGGTACTTGTTCACGTTTTCAACGCCGAAGGTGCTGCTGAAATTTGTCCGTAACGTGCCGGCTTTCCCGGATTTGGTCGTGATTACGACGACGCCGTTGGCCCCGCGAAGTCCGTAAAGTGCCGTAGCCGCTCCGCCCTTCAGAATATTGATGGTCTCAATGTCGTCGGGGTTGATGTCGGCCGCCCGGTTCGACGCGCCCCGGAGTTCGGCGCCTGACCCCTGGGTTGATGTACTGTTGTCGAGTAGAATCCCGTCGATCACGAACAGGGGCTGGTTGTCCCGGCTTACGTCGAGCGAGTTGATGCCTCGGATCAGGATGCGGGCACCCTGCCCCGGCGCGCCCCCCGTACTGCTGATCGTAACGCCGGCTACTTTGCCCTGTAGCGCATTAACGACGTTCGTCTGGCGGTTCTGGACAATCTGGGCCGCATCAACATTTTGGGTAGCGTAGCCCAGGTCTTTTTTCTGGCGGCCAATACCCAGGGCCGTCACGACAACCTCGTTAAGTTGTTTGTTGTCCTCCTTAAGAACGACATTAACGTTGTTGCGATTACCGACCGTATGTTCCTGCGACTCGTAACCGATGGAGCTAAAGACCAGCACGGCATTGGCTGAAGTTACCCGCAGGCGATACAGGCCATCTGAATCAGTTTGGGTACCCGTTGAGGTACCTTTAACCGCTACGTTTACGCCCGGCAGGGGCGAGGCATCTCCGTCGGCCGTGACCCGGCCGCTGACTTCGGTCTGCTGGGCCATCGTCAACGACGAACAAAGAAAGAAGACTACTCCCAACCAGATTCGTAACAAATCTCTCATAGATGAAATGAACTGAGTAAACAGAAATTAAAAGGTAATTAGTCCGGCAAAATTAGAGTTTATGGAAAGTTTTGCAAATTTTGCGCATAAGCGAAGATTATTTTGTTGGTGCTTCGCTGTTCGCCTACCTGACGATACCGGTATTCTATTTGATGTTTATTCGATAGAGTAACTGAGTTATAGGTAGTAAGCGGTAAAAAGCTGTTTGTTACTGTCTTCTTCAATTGATGAAAAAAAGAGTATATACTAATGGGTTATCCGGCTGGCTGCTGTCCGGAATGTTGCTGATGAGTTCACCCGGCTGGGCACAGACGGCTAAGTCGACCGATGTCGTCGGCGATGTTGTCACGCAGCGGATGGCGCACGAGCTGGAACGGATTGCCCGGCAGGGCGGAGGGCAGGTTGGGGTACAGGCGATTCATCTGGAATCGGGGCGGCAAATCAGTCTGAATCCCCAGGTGAAATTTCCCATGGCCAGTACCATTAAGATCGCCATCGCCGTTCAGTTGCTGACAAAGATTGAGCAGGGGGAATTAGCATTATCAACGATGGTCGACGTAAAGCCAACCGATCTGCATCCGGGTAGCGGCACGTTAACCTCGCTGTTTATTCATCCGGGGGTTCAGCTATCGGTGCAGAATCTGCTGGAGCTAATGATTGTAATCAGTGATAATTCGGCGACGGATATTTTACTCGGTCTGGCGGGTGGCCCGGAAGCGGTGATGAACCGTCTGAAAACGCTGAACGTAGCGGGCATGTCTGTCGATCGAAGTATCATTCAGTTGCTTGCCGATCTGCAGGGCGTTACGTTACCCCCGGCTGACCAATGGACCGCTGGTTTTTACGAAAAGCTGAATCGCACGCCAGAAGGCCGCAAAAAGGCACTCGAAACCTTTGCCGTTGATCCCCGTGATACGTCCACCCCGGCAGCCATGGTCGATTTGCTGACCAAAATTTACCAGGGCAAAGCGCTCAAACCCGAAAGCCGGCAGGTACTGCTCGACGTAATGGGGCGCTGTCAGACAGGGAATGCCCGGATAAAAGGGTTCCTGCCGCCGGGTACGGACGTAGCGCATAAAACCGGTTCGCTAGGCGCTACAGCTACAGATGACGTTGGCTACATTACCCTGCCGGACAACGCCGGCCACGTAGCGATTGCAGTCTTCATTGGTCCGTCGACCCAGCAAACCGCCGAACGCGACCAGACGATTGCCCACCTTTCCCGGGCGGTCTATGACTACTTCCTGTTTCAACCGGCGAAGTAAGACGGAGTGATAACAAAGTACTTATGCAAAGACTCTACGGCATTGCTCCAACCCCTAAAGGAGATTATAGCTTGATCGTGAATCGATTAGCCCGGTAGCGGCCGACTGCCCTTTAGAGGTTAGTTTGGGGAATCGCCTTTTTTGTCATCCCGACGCAGCCGGGCGCCCGGCTGCGTCGGGATGACAAAAAAGGCGATTTTGAGACCCCAAAATTGTGCCTGAAAAAGCTCTTAGGGATTATACCGCACGACATATAGTCGCCTACTCAGTAGGTTTTTTAGGTAGTTTTCAGCTTAATGTTCCGGAACCAGACACCCGTGTTCCAGTCTTGCAGGCCAATTTTGCCGCTGAATTTACCTTTCGCGAACGGGATGTCTTTCTGTTTTTTGGCGTCTACGCGCTGCTTCCAGTCGGCGCTGTTCAGGTTGTGTTCCTGTACCGTGTACCCGTTCAGCACAACCCGTAGAACATTATTTTTCATGGTGACGTGCAGTTGGTTCCAGCTTCCCAGTGGCTTAGTTTCCTGAATCCGTACGTCGGCAATGCCGAACAGGTCGCCAGAATAGTGCGGGTGCGGAACAGTTTTGCCGTACAGCACGTCATCGCCCACCTGCACCTCCAGGGATGAGTCGAATATTTTCTTGTATTTCGGCTCTTCCTGTACGAAGAAAAAGAAGCCGCTGTTCGTGTACTTCTTGAGTTTGAATTCTGCCTTGAACTCGAAATCACCGGACACGCTGGCGTTGGTTACCAGATCGCCAGCGTCACGGGGCGTGTTCCCCGTTTCTGTAGGAACATCCAGGTGTAGCGTCCCTTGTTCTACTTTCCAGGATGCGGGCGTTCCTTTTCCGTTGTATTTGTGCCAGCCGGTCAGGTTCTGGCCGTTAAACAGCAATTTCCAGCCTTCCTTTTTCTCCTGAGCAGAGAGGGTGTTCATTGGCTGGGCATAGACAGTAATGCAAATAGAGAGAAAAAGCGCGCTGAGTGCGAGTAAGTTGCGGGTCATAAGTAGGAGAAAGCCGGAGCGGCAACGGGTACAAAAATGAAACAAGTGATATTCTATGGAATAAAGAGAAAGCAAGGTACTCTTTACTAGCCAACTATCGCATTTCGTTCATGTTTCATCTTTAGCTTTGTCAATTCCCAACTATCTGACATTTGAAAAGCATGTTAATGACTAAACGTCTACACGCGTGGGCCGGACGGCTCCGAACAATTAGCCTGGTTTCACTGAGTTTATTGGCTGGGCAAGCCGGATTCTGCCAGTCGAAATCAGCTAAAAATCAGCCGAATGCGCTGGAAACGATCAAGGAGAGCGAGGTAAAACGCGACCTGTTTGCTTTAGCAGGTGACCATTTCCGGGGCCGCGAAGCCGGGTCACTCGATGAACTGAAGGCGTCGGTCTGGATTGCCGAGCAACTGCGGGCGATGGGCCTCGAACCGGCGGGCGACGATGGGACGTTTTTCCAGTTCTTTCATATCCAGCGGACGCGTATTACGGAAACCAGTCGGCTGAACATCGGCTCGCATCAACTTACTCACGGTCGGGATGCGTTTATTCTGGCGCCGGCCATTGCTTCGGTCGATGCGCCCCTGGTCTATGTTGGCAAAGGAACGCCCGAAGAACTGGCCAGGGTCGATATTAAAGGTAAGGCCGTGGCGCTGGAGTTTTCAGGAAATCCACCGGCCGAGTTAAGCTACCGCCGGTTCCTGTTCGGAACCATGAACCGTCGGTCGGCTGAGTTGATCAAAGCGGGGGCGCTGGCTGTTATCTACATTTCGAACGCAGAAGCCCAGTCTTATTTTGAACGCTGGACAACCGGTCTGGAACGGGGGCGTTATGACCTGCCGGGCGGACCAAACACCCGGGTTTTCTCGCAGGCCCCGACCGTCTGGCTGCCGAACAGCGCTCTATCCTGGATCAAAGAACCGGGGCAGCAGTTTACCAACGTCGTGAACGTGGAAAGCTTCAACTACCCGTCAGTGAACATCGTGGCAAAAGTACCCGGCACGGACCCTAAGTTAAAAAATGAATACGTCCTGTTCAGTACGCACCAGGATCACGACGGTGTACGCATGGCTGTAGCGGGTGATTCGATCTGGAACGGGGCCGATGATAATGCGACAGGTTGCGCGGCAGCACTGGCCATTGGCCGGGCGTTTGCGCAGAAGCCCGCTAAACGGTCGGCGCTGATCGTTTTTCATGGCGCCGAAGAGCGAGGGTTGCTGGGGTCGCGTTATTACGCGGCTAATCCCACCGTTCCCCGCGAATCGATTGTTGCTGTGCTGAACGGCGAGATGATGGGACGTAATGCGCCTGACAGCGCGGCCCTGCTGGGGTCAATACCACCCCACCGCAACTCGACCGAGCTGGTGAACAGCGCCCTGACGGCCAACCAGTCGCTGACCAAATTCAAGCTCGATACCCTTTGGGACCGGGCCGACCACCCCGAAGGCTGGTACTTCCGCAGTGATCACCTGCCCTACGCCCGGCTAAATATTCCAGCGATCTGCTTTACGTCGCTGTTACATCCGGACTACCATACCCCCAAAGACGAACCTGAGCGGATCGACGTACCAAAATTGACCAACATGACCCGCTGGATGTATTTGACCGGCTGGGACGTCGCAAACCGACCTAATCGGGTGAAGGTGGACCCTGGATTTAAACTGGAACGATGAGTTTAAAGAGCGAAAGAATGAAAGAGCGAAAGATCGAGTTAAAAGCGTATTTTGCTAGTTGTGTGCTAGTTGCGGTGATGGGACTGTCGGCCTGTCAACGGCCAGTCAGTACGTCGGCTGCGTATTTTCCGCCGAAGGGCGACGAGTGGGCGCATGTCGCGCCAGCCAAAGTAGGTATGGACGCGGGACTGCTCGATCAGGCGGTGGCCTTCGCCAAAACTCAGGAGACGAAACAGATGGCCCCTGACTTTTCGAGCCAGGAGGAGATATTTGGTAAGCTACTAGGACCTATGCCTACCAGCCGGGCAGCTACTAACGGAATCGTGCTGCGTCATGGCTACATCGTTGCCGAGTGGGGCGACACGAAGGCGGTTGACCCAACGTACAGCGTAGCAAAAAGTGTACTATCGACTGTGTTAGGTATCACCATCGACCGGGGGATTATTCCTGATGTTCATGACCCGGTAGCCAAACTAATCCAGGACGGCGGTTACGATTCAGCGCAGAATAAGTCGATTACTTGGGAACACCACGCCCGCCAGACCAGCGAATGGGAGGGAAGCCTATGGGGGAAAAATAGTGATTTTGTCGGCAAAGAAGCGTTTGGTCGGGGGGAACGTAAACCCCGTCAGCTACAGCAACCCGGTACGTATTACGAATACAATGACGTACGGATTAACCGGATGGCGCTGTCCTTATTACGACTCTGGAAAAAGCCCATTCCTGACGTAGTACGTGATGAGATCATGAATCCCATTGGTGCATCGAACACCTGGAAATACGTTACCTATCCTAACGCCGTAGCCACGGTTGATGGCAAGCAGATGCCTTCGGTTAGCGGAGGAACGCGGTGGGGCGGTGGACTCTGGATTAGTGCTCGTGACGAAGCCCGGTTTGGGTATTTGTTCCTGAAACAGGGGCGCTGGAAAGATAAACAGATCGTATCGTCGAACTGGGTGAAAGAAGCTACCACGCGCGGACCGGTTGGCCCGTCGTACGGCTATCTGTGGTGGCTGAACGTTCCCGATAAGGACGGCAAAAAGCCCTGGCCCGACGCACCGATCACGAGTTACGCTGCGCTCGGGGCCGGCCAGAACACGATCTGGGTTGACCCCGAACACGACATCGTGATTGTGTGGCGGTGGCACGATGGCAACCCGAACGAACTGATCAAGCGGGTGCTGGCGGCCGTCAAACCATAAGCTCTACAATTGCGCCAGCAGATACAATACTGCCATGCGAACGGCGACACCGTTTTCGACCTGATCAAGAATGATGCTGTGGGGCGAGTCGGCAGCATCGGAGGTAAGTTCGACACCCCGGTTGATCGGGCCGGGGTGCATCAGTATGATGGGCCGGTCCAGTTCGTCCAGCATCTGTTTCGAGATACCGTAATACAGCGAGTACTCCCGTAGTGAAGGAAAATATTTGATCTGCTGCCGCTCCAGTTGAATACGCAGTACGTTAGCAACGTCGCACCATTCCAGTGCGGCCCGCACGTCGTGACTTACCCGGACGCCCAGCGCTTCCATGTGCTTTGGAATAAGCGTTTTGGGCCCACAAACCATAACTTCGGCGCCCTGTTTCTGCAAACAGAAAATGTTGGACAGAGCTACCCGCGAGTGGGTAATGTCGCCGATGATGGCGATACGCTTCCCGGCCAGCTCGCCGAGTTTTTCGCGGATGGAAAAGGAGTCGAGCAGCGCCTGAGTCGGGTGCTCGTGCGTACCGTCGCCCGCATTGACGACGTTGGCTTTAATGTGTTTGGTCAGGTAATGAGGTGCGCCGGGGCTGCTGTGCCGCATCACGACCATATCCACCTTCATCGCCAGGATATTGTTAACCGTATCCAGCAGCGTTTCTCCTTTCTTAACCGAGCTTCCCGATGCCGAAAAATTCACTACGTCGGCCGAAAGACGCTTCTCAGCCAGCTCGAACGATAGCCGGGTACGGGTTGAGTTTTCGAAAAAAACGTTGGCGATTGTTACATCACGTAACGAAGGTACTTTCTTGATGGGCCGGTTAATGACTTCCTTAAACTGACTGGCCGTATCCAGAATCAATTGAATATCAGACTCGGTCAGGTCTTTGATGCCCACCAGGTGGCGGACGCTAAGTGATTGGGCCATGGCAGCAGTAGCAGGATAAACTGGACAAAGATAGCGTTCCGGTCGTTACCGGCGCAGACTTTGCCGATTTGTTCCGATGAGTCATGGCTAATAATAGGGTCAAAAATAGGACCGATTTGGTCTGTCCCGCTGGTATTTGTGAACCAGTATCAGACCTATTTAACCGTAGTAAAAGGGAGCTTGTCGTGAGTCAAACTGTTGTTAATGACGGTGATGGCTAACTTCAGAATGGCTTCTTCGGACCGGGCGTCAATCTTGTCCGGATCGTCGGTAGGCTTATGATAATCGGGATGGCCGCCGGTATGAAAAAATAATACGGGGATTTGCTTTGCGTAGAAAGCGGCATTGTCAGAACCACCGTTGCCGGGTCTATCTGTGAAAAACTTAATCGGGCTCGTTACGCCTTTGAAGATAGCGGGCCAGTCGCTGCTGGTGCCGTAGCCGCCAATGCCCACGCCCCGATCCGGATTGTACCGGCCAATCATATCGAAGCAGATCATGTAGTCCAGCGATGAGAGCGGCAGGGTGGGATTATTCAGAAAGTAGCGGGACCCCTGTAAACCCAGCTCCTCGGCGCCAAAACCCATAAACAGGAAATTGTAGGGTTCCTTCACGTCATTGTTCGCGTAGTAATGGGCCAGTTCCATCATACCGGCTACGCCCGACGCGTTATCGTCGGCCCCGTTATGCAGTTTCCCCTGCGGTAACGAATCCAGCGAGCTGCCCTGCAAACCCATGCCGAGGTGATCATAGTGGGCGCCGATGACGATGGTGTTAGGTGCTCCGTTATCCAGAAAGCCAATGACGTTAACCGTTTTGCGCAGGCTATCCGGTACAACAACCCGACGTACTTTTGCTGTAAATTCCTGGAAGTAGCCGTCCGTGCCGCGTGGCGTCAGGCCGTATTTTTTGAACTGTTTAGCGATGTATTGAGCCGCTTTGACATTCTCCTTACTGCCCGTTCCCCGGCCCTTCATCTTGTCGGAAGCCAGGTAATCGATGTGTTTGCTGATTCGGGCGGCAGTGGGTTCCTGAGCAAAGAGGGTAGTGGTAATCAGGCAAAGCAATAAAACGATACGCATAGAAAACGAAGGGCAGCAAATAGGCTGGACACGCACAAAAGTAAAGGAGCTGGTTCTAAAACCAACTCCTTTAGTGGACTAAGAAAGTAAGATTACCCTGTACGAACGGCTTAGCCGATCGGGCGACCGCCTGTTGCGCCGTAGACCATGCCCGTGATGTAACTAGCTTCCTGTGAGGCTAATAAGACATAAATCGGGGAAAGTTCGACGGGTTGGGCAGCCCGACCCAGTAGCGAGTCTTCACCAAACGTTTTCACCTTATCCTCGGGCATCGTCGCCGGAATAAGCGGGGTCCAGACGGGACCGGGCGCTACGGCGTTAACCCGAATACCATGCTCAATGGCTTCTTTAGCCAACGCTTTGGAAAAATTGACAATAGCGGCTTTTGTACCTGCGTAAGCCAGGATCGACGGCTCGGGCATGTATGCCTGAATGGAGGCCGTATTGATGATGGAACTGCCGGGCTTCATGACCGGAACGGCTGCTTTGCAGAGGTAAAACATCGCAAAGACATTCGTCCGGTATGTTTTCTCGAATTCATCCGAGGGAAGTTCGAGGAACGAATCGTGGTTCATCTGGAAAGCGGCATTGTTGACTAAGATATCCAGTTGACCAAACTCATCGACAGCCTGCTGAACCAGCTCTTTGCAGTGCGCTTCGTCCTGAATATCGCCCATGACGGCCACTGCTTTCTGACCGGCAGCTTCCACCTGACGCACTGTTTCGTTGGCATCTTTCTGCTCGCTCAGGTAGGAGATCATAACATCGGCACCTTCCTTGGCAAAAGCGATGGCTACTGCCCGCCCGATACCGCTATCACCCCCCGTAATGAGCGCTTTACGACCGGCCAACCGGCCGCTTCCTTTATACGATGTCTCGCCGTGGTCGGCTGTGGGAGTCATTTTGGCGTCGGAACCAGGATGATCCTGATCTTCCTGGGGATAAGGTGGTGCCGGGTACTGATGCCGTGGGTCTTGCAGTTGAGTCATAACAAATTGAGTTAATACTATACTTACCAACCCAGAATTATAGACTGTTGTTAATGATTCGTCTTGCTTATAAGGAACTGGGGGCGCTCCGCGAAGTGTCCAGCATGGTTGCAACTTTTTGTTTACATTGCTTTAAAATTAGCGAATATGACTACTTACATTGCCGACCGAATTGCTATAAATCCAGGTATTTGTAACGGTCGGCCAATCGTCCGGGGGATGCGTATTACCGTGCAGACTGTACTTGAATTTCTTTTTGCGGGCACTTCACGCGAAGAATTATTGCAGCAGTATCCAATGCTGGAGTCAGAAGACATTGACGCCTGCCAGCAGTTTGCCATTGAGCTAATGGACAAACGCTACGTAATTCAGGAATTCAAAGCCGCTGCCTAAGCAAATGCTTTATTTCCTGATTGATGTGAACTTGCCATATTACTTCTCACTTTGGAAGTCCAGTGAGTATATTCATCAGCTTGATATACAGAACGATGCTGAAGATCACGCAATTTGGTAATATGCTAAAAGCAGAAATTTGACGATTGTAACAAAAGATTCAGATTTTTCCGACCGTATCCTGTTGAGCGTACCCCCACCTAAAATCATCCATATACGGATAGGTAATGTATCTATGCGCGACTTTCATGCGCTGATTAGTAGCGTATGGGAAGATATTCTTACGCTAAGTAAAGAATACAAACTGGTAATCGTTTTTAAGGACAGGTTAGAAGCGGTGAATTGATCTACCGCAGCCTATATATCGGATAGCGATTGTGCGTCTTCTCGTAGTACGGTGAGTTGCGGTACACAAACTCCAGTTGGGCCGATGCGCTCTCGGCGAAAGCTTTGTCAGCTGCTTTTCGTTCAGTTAACTTTTGTTGTAGCTCGGGGTGCTTTTTGAGGTAATCGGCGGCTACGTCCTCGAATACGTAGGCTGAGAAATGTTCTTTTTGCCCTAGAACACTGTCGAAGAAGTTCCAGGCGAAAAACGAGTCAACACCCTGCGGTTCCAGCGTTTCGATCAGGTAGCGATTGCTCGTCTGATTAGGGTAAATCAGGTAATCCCCTTTGTACAACTGAATCACAGCCGATTCAGTACGCAGCATTACGTCGGTGTGCACGTAATGCCCTTCGAAAGGCCGGTTACCGGTTTTCAGATCGTCGATGTAATACGTATCCAGTGTCATTAGCGTATCCTTTGGCAGGGTTTGCATCGCCACGCCATTTCGCTTTAGACGCTCGATAATTTCGGTCCAGCCCTGAGGAATGACGTATGCTTTGGGCTTCTCAACCGTTACGTTCGGGGTGAAGGTATTTCGGTAAGCAATCTGTTTGGTAAAGGGGGCCGAGCGGTCGTACGAGAGTCGTTTCAGACCCGACACGTCGCTGGGCTTGTACACGGCTTTATAGCCCAGAAAAGGGATACTGTCCACTTTTGAACGATCGGCTTTATAGCTCAGGGCGAAACGGATCTGCTGACTCACGGCCTTGTCGGCCTGTTGCTTGTTGGCGATCAGTTGAGCCGCGTCGCGCTGCACCAGCCGCAGGGCTTCTTCCATGAACGCGTAGGTTCCTTTCACCCGCGACGGGTAATCTTTCAGCATGTGTAGTTCGACCACGAACCCCATGCAGTTGAACTGAGCCGCGTAACCGGAACTGTAGCGGGGCGAATCGTTAAACCCTTCGATACCACTCTCGGGTGTATCCGAAAAGTTGTTGACGTACGGTACCGGCTGGAAACTACGCGTCGTCAGGGCCTTATCCAGCTCGGGCTGGAAGGTCTGGGTCATATAAGCCGATACCTGCGGATGCAGCTTGTCTTTTTGCGTCGCGAAGTACGTCAGGATGTGCTGGTAGTCGGCTCCGTTGCTGGTGTGGTTGTCAATCAGGACGTGGGGCTTATAGGTCTGGAACATCCGCTGCCACGACCGGGCATTTTCGGTATCCGTCTTGATAAAATCACGGTTCAGATCGTAGTTACGGGAGTTGCCCCGAAAACCGTATTCGACGGGGCCGTTCTGATTGATCCGTGACAACCCGCGATTCAAGCAGCCGTCTACGTTGTAAACGGGCACAATGGCCAGTAGAACGTCCTTAGGCAGCTTGTTCGTTTTCAGTAATTCCCGCGCCCACAGCATACTGGCGTCGATGCCCTCGGGCTCGCCGGGATGAATGCCGTTGTTGATCAGCAGTGTCACTTTCTGCGCGCTGGGTGTAAACGTCCTGTCTGGCGAAAGCAGAAAGAGGTGCAGTGGTTTGCCGATGTCCGTTTTGCCAACTTCAATCAATTTTGCCTGATCGTACTGCTTGTCTAACTGGGTGTACCAGTCAATAATTTCAGCATACGTAGCGGTTTCCTGTCCATTGGTTCGTTCGTAACGGCTCGTCTGAGCGGATAGTAGCGTTGGAAAGACGAAAAAGAGGAGGGTAGCGAATCGGGTCATGATGGTAGTTGGATGCGGGAGATGAACGTGGGGCAGCGCAAAAAAACAAAAAGAAAATTTATTCATGGAAAGCTGACGAGGATATTGGCAGCAATTCACAAGGCCGGTCCGTTGTGGGACAGCAAATTGAACGATGCTATTGTTCGTCTGTATTTTTTGTAGATATGTTCTATCTTATTTGGACTACGTATAAATAAGCCACTACATTTGCATTAACCTGTTTTTAATCGGTCCGTTAGCGGCAACTAGCGTTCAGGAAAAAACAAGTGAGTAGTAAGGCTTAACGCTGTCGCTTCAGCGAGTCGACTACATTGAAACAGTCACAAAAAGAGAGCCGAATGGCGGCAACCATCCGGCTCAGCCTGCCCAGAAGGCAGGTGCTTTAAAACGGGGTAACATTTATAAAGCAAATGCAAATTAGCAAAATTCTGCATGCAGGACTTCTATACCTTTTAACTTACGCCACTTGGGCGCAGCAAACAGGGTCTAGTCTAACAGGAACCATCCGTTCTGAGGACGGTGAAGCACTGCCAGGAGCCTCAATCCGTCTTGCTAACTCGAATCGTGGTACGTTTGCCGATCTCAAGGGAACGTATCAACTGGACAATCTACCCGCCGGTCGACATACGGTTGTCTTCTCGTTTGTTGGCTATCAGAAATTAAGCCGGGTCGTGCACCTACACGAAGGGGGATCGACAAAGCTGAACGTCGAACTAAAACTAGAAACCAATGAGTTGAACGCCGTCGCCGTTATTGGACGTACCGAGGTTCAGGAGGTGAACCGGCAGGCCTTCAACGTAACGGCCATCGACGCCAAACAACTTTACAATTCTACGCTGGACCTCAGTAGCGCACTGGACCGGGTCTCCGGTGTGCGGGTTCGCGAATCGGGGGGCGTAGGCTCCAACTTCAATCTTTCCTTAAACGGGTTTTCCGGTAATCGCGTCCGCTACTTCATCGACGGCGTACCGATGGACAACTTCGGTTCGTCCTTCCAAATCAATAACATTCCGATCAACACCGCCGAACGGCTTGAAGTATACAAAGGCGTTGTACCGATCTGGCTGGGTTCGGACGCATTGGGTGGGGCAATCAACATTGTTACCGGCGATCGGTCTCGGAATTACGTAGATGCGTCGTATTCCTACGGCTCGTTCAATACGCATCGCAGTGTCGTAAATGCGGCCGTTACGAACAAGAGCGGCTTTACGGTGCGTCTGAATGCCTTTCAGAACTATTCGGACAACAACTACAAAGTAACCGTCGATGCCGCTGACATCTACACGGGTGCCTACACGCCCAATGCCGTCGTCCGGCGCTTTCACGATACGTACCACAACGAAACGGTAATTGCCAGTGCAGGGGTGGTGGGTAAGCGATTCGCCGACCAACTGCTTTTGGGCATCACGCTCGGGAAAAACTACAAGGAGCTACAAACGGGAGCTCGTATGGTGGCGGTTTTCGGTGGCTGGCACCGACGGGGTAACATTGTCATGCCCACGTTGAAGTACCGCAAAACAGACCTGATCAAAGGGCTCGACGTAACGCTGAACGCGAACTATAACCTGGGCAAGGAGCGCAACATCGATACGTTGTCGGCACGGTTCGACTGGTACGGCAATTCGAAACCGAATCCGAACGGGGAGGGACGCGGCCGCAGTCTGTCGGAATACGGGAACAACAACGGGCTGGCAACAGCTACCGCCAACTACAGACTTTCGGATCGGCAAGCTGTTGCGCTGAGCAACGTTTTTAGCACCTTTTATCGAAAAGGTACGGATGCCTTCAACGAAAGCTTCACGCAGGGATCCGTCCGGCCCCGACTCAATAAAAATGTACTGGGTTTTGGCTATACCTACGACGAGAAAGACAAATGGAGCACTTCGATTTTTGGGAAATATCTGTACCAGAATACGCCTGGTCAAACGTCATTCAGTAAACTCGGGTTCGGGGTAGCGACCAGCTACTTCATCCGGCCCGGCTTTCAGCTAAAAGCTTCCTACGAGCGCGCCAACCGGTTGCCTGAAGCCAACGAACTCTTCGGCGACGTAGAATTAGTGCAGGGCAACCTGGCCCTGAAACCCGAGCAGAGTCAGAACATAAACCTTGGGTTCAACTCCAGTTTCGCGATTAAAGAAGATCACCGCTTTCTGGTCAATGCCAACGCCATTTACCGGTATTCTGATAACTACATCTATTCCCGGTTCAACCAGAACCAGTCGGCGCTGGTGCTGGATAATCTCGACGGCGTATTTACCCTCGGTGGCGAAGGGGAAGTCCGCTATTCCTACAAACGCTTCTTGTCGGCGGGCGCAACGCTCACGTACCAGCGGCTGGAAAACCGGCAGCAGTACGTGTTTGACACCAACGGAAACCGGGTGCTGAGCCCGGTCTACAAGGATCAGATGCCTAACATTCCGTATTTCTTCGGTAATGCGGACGCTTCAATAACGCTACGGGATCTCGGCCAAAAGGGAAGCGTACTGAACGTTGGCTACAACCTGCTGTATGTCCACGCCTTCTGGCTGTACTGGCCCAGCCGGGGGGGCGACAAGCTTAGCATCCCCATGCAGCTGAGTCACGATCTGAATGCGGTCTACAGTCTGAAGAACGGACGGTACAACATCGGACTGGAGGTACGTAATCTCACCGACAACCGCCTGTACGACAACTTCAGCTTACAGAAACCCGGCCGGGGCTTCTACATGAATTTACGCTATTTCTTCAATTCGTTTACCCTATAATGTTTATGAAACTTAAATCGACGCTTGCGCTAACCATCGCTGCGGGTATGCTACTGGCTTCCTGTAGTGATATGAATGAAACTACGCCCCAAAATCCCGGTAATTACATACTAACGGTTAGCCCGGCGGCCTCAACAGGCGTAGCCGATTATCTGCTGACGGCTCCCGCCCTGGATACGGGAACCGTGTCAACAAATCGCAACGGGGTGGAGCAGGATGGTACGTACCGCTACTACGTCACCCACAACGGAAAGTTTTTCAGTATGCTCTACGGTCAGGGGAATCCCGGAGCCGTTACCGCCTACAATATGCAAGGTGGCAAGCTGAACAAACTGACCAATTTTCAGACCGAAACCGTGCAGGCTTTCGCGCCGGTTAACGACGATCTGCTGCTTATGAAAATTTCGCGGAGCCTGACGGCGCCAACGTCAAGCTGGTATAAAGTGAATACCAACAGCCTGACCATTACGTCGGAAGGGACCGTCAATACTCTCGACTTGACCGGTGTGGGCGAACTGGCTCACTTCACCTGGCTGAAACAGGTGGGTACGAAAGTGTTTGCCCCCTACCAGACCATCAACGATCGGAGCTTCAATACGAAGTATCCCGACCAGGCTTCCATTGCTATTTTTAACTACGCCGACATGAAGCTGGACAAGGTGATCACGGATAAGCGGGCCAGCTTCATCGGTATGTATTTTACCGACGGCCTGTCCGTTCAGGAGAGTGGCGACATTTACGGATTTTCGCCAGCCGCTGCCACTACAGGGGGAACGCTTTCGTCGACTAAGCCGTCGGCTATCCTGAAAATCAAGTCGGGAACGACCGAATTCGATCAAAGCTATTTCTTCGACGTAGAGGCTGCCAGCAGTGGCATGAGCATTACATCGTGGTTGTACGTAGGTAACAATACATACATCGTAAACGCTGCGGCAAAGGCGGAGAAAACAACTGGCTTCCCGGCCGGCAAGCGGGTAGGTATTGTGAACGTAGTCGACAAAACCTACAAAGCGGTTACGGGTATGCCTGATATAGCCAGCATCGCGAACCTGACTACTAACAACTATTCGCCTAAAGACGGTAAAACGGGATACGTCGGAGTCAACTTAAAAGACGGTACCAGCTACATCTATAAGGTGGATGCCAGCACGCAGACGGCTACCCGGGGCTTAAAAGTAGAAGGGGGTACCGTAACTGCCGTACAACACCTGAACTAATCCCTAGAGCAACCTTTGTCATTCCGACGTCAGGAGGAATCTTCGGTAGCATACCAAGAAACTACGATTGCCGAAGATTCCTCCTGACGTCGGAATGACAGGAATACAAGGTTATTAAACGCTGAATAGTCTTCACCCTAACCGCTAATGATCACTACGTTATACTTTACTCAGTTTGTCGCCTTTTACCTGTGGCAAATCACTGCGCCCAAGCGGCCGCCCGTGAGTGGACTGCTGGCTCACTCGTCAGCAAATAAGTCACAGACTCGCCTAGTCGGTGCTGTTTTAGCACTAATTACCTGTGTGGGCTTTGTCCTGCAGTGGGGGCTGGCGAGCGGCATCGCTGGCTTTTTTGTGGGGCTAATGACCGTTGGTTGTCTGTCGGTGATCATCGAGCCGTTTAATTACCTGCGTGTACAGGGCGTTGCCGCGATCTATGTGTGTTGTGTGGTTCTGGAAATGATCGTATAGCTATGCCCGCTAATAAAAAATACCTGACCAAATCGCCCTGGATAAAACTGTCTAAACTACTAGCGGGCTCGCTGGGCGGCTATCTAGTGACCATAAGTTTCCACGCAGCTCTGACCCGGGTGTTTCCGAAAGAATACGTCATGATCACCTCGTTCATTACGGGCTACTTGCTCTGGGCGACCCTTTTGTTAGTGGCTTTCCTGATTCCGCAAGCCTGGAAGACCTGGGCTATTTACGTGGCAGTGATCGGGGTTTGTTCGGGCATTTACTTCATCTGAATCGGTTACTAGCATGGACAACAGGAAATACAATATCTATTTCAACACTCATACCGTTAGTGGCATCATTATCTGTGCGATTCTGTATGTCATGTTCTTCGCTGGTTCATTTTCGTTCTTCAAAGACGATCTGGCCGCGTGGCAGAAAAACGAGTCGTATCTGAGCCGTGAAGTGGCGGTGGAAAAAAACTTCAATCACATCCTTGATTCGCTCGCCAAACAACATGCACTGAAAGGACGTGATATCGATTTCAGCATACAGCGGCATCAGGCGGGGGCGTACGTATCCATGACGGCCTCGCACGATCCGGTCATCCAGAAGCTGAAGCCCAAAAAGAAGCCGGAAGGAAAACGCGGTCGGGGAAGAGGGCGGGGAGGAGATGATGATTCGGCGTTCTTTACGTATGATTTCAGCAAGCAGCAGGAAGCGGACTACGCGTCCAGCTATACCATCGGCGAGTTCTTGTACCGGCTGCACTTTCTGGCGCAGGTAAACCAGATTTTCCCCTTCCGGATCGGTGTACCCTTTGGTTACCTGCTGGCCGGGATTGTCTCCTTCATCTTTCTGTTTGCGCTCATCACCGGCCTGCTGCTGCACTGGGATAAGATTGCATCTAATTTCTTTACGTTCAGACCGTGGAGCAAACGGAAAACTGTATGGACCGATCTGCATACGGCCCTGGGCGTGATCGGTTTTCCGTATCAGCTTGTGTTTGCCGTAACCGGCGTGGTCCTGATCTTTAACTCCTTCCTGATCATTCCCTATACAAAACTGTTTTACAAGGGCAATAACGAGAAAATTTACAAGGATCTGGGTATTGGTGTAAAGCAGGAGTTTGCATATGCCAATAAGGCGTTGACGGTCCAATTTGATATGAATAGTCTGGTCGCCCAAACCGAACAGAAATGGCAGCGGAGTGAGATTAGCCTGGTCGCTATCCGCAATTTCGGCGACGACAACATGCACGTGGTCATTCAGGGGAAACCCCAGACAGATGCTCAACTCAATGGGCAGGGGGAACTCGTGTACCGCGTACGCGACCAGAAAATCGTTTCGGAGCAGACACCACTTTCACCGTCTTCATACCTACAAACGGTGCGCGGTTTTATCTACCATCTGCATTTTGGTGATTTCGGTGGCCGGCCGTTGCGGGTAGTCTATTTCGTACTGGGTATTCTGGGCTGCATCGTCATCAACTCAGGCGTAATGATCTGGCTGGTAGCCAGAGACAATAAAAGCATCCCCGAACGTAAACGAAAGTTCAATTTCTGGACCGCTAACGTGTACATCTCTTCCAGTTTGAGCATGCTGCCCGTTACGGCGTTCTGCATGACGGCCCTGCTGTTCCTCAATAAACCCGTCCAGTCCGACATTTATCACTGGTACTTTTACCCGTGGCTGGCACTGAGCCTTTACTTCCTGGCCCGGAGAAATCTGGCCCTTGTGAATCGGCAATCGCTGTTCTTGAGTGCGGTAGCCTGTTTTCTTCTGCCGTTGGCCGATGGGATCATGCGCGGTAACTGGTTCTGGAACACCTTTGCCCGCAATGCCTATAACATCCTGTTTATCGATGTGCTTTTCCTTTGCCTGTCGATCATAAGCGGACTCGTTCTATGGAAAATGGACGAAAAAAAGCGTATCCAGCCAGCTGCAGTACAGATAAACAGGAATGTTGTGCAGCCCGACAATGCCTGATGAAGCGATTGCTTAAAAGCCTCTAAATCCCTTAAAGGGCAAAGCTGTTAAGTGATGGGTAGCCCTACCCCCAACCCCCTAATAGGTTGTTTGAGGAGCAATCTTTAGGGTCACAAAATCGTCTTTTTTGTCATCCCGACGCAGGAGGGATCTTCGCTAAGAGCAAACAAACCCGCCTATTTCCGAAGATCCCTCCTGCGTCGGGATGACAAAAAACAGTTCCCCAAACAACCCCCTAAAGGGGAGCGGTTCATTTGCGGAGCGCTCCCCCTTCAGGGGGCGGGGGGGCAGGGTTACCCAGCACTTAACAACCCTGCTCAAAAGAGGACTTTTTCAAGCGCAAAAAAAAAACCCCTTTAGGGGATTTAGGGGTGTTCAGACAGTTTTTAAGGAATTGTGCCCTCGCAATCTTTCTCCCAATCATTCAATACTTATCCAATCTCAGCCATGAAACGATTTCTGACGTCTTTAGTATTTATCTGCCTTGTAGCCAATGCATTTGGTCATGCCCTATGGATTGAAACCAGTTCGACGGGCCAGAAAGGGAAAAAACAAACCGTTCGTGTCGTGTATTCCGAACCGGGCGACACGCCGGAGAAACTAGCCGACTGGTATTCGGACGTAAAATCGTTCGATCTCTGGCTCATTAGCCCCGACCAACAGAAAACTAAGCTGACCGTTACGCCCGGTGCGGATCACTACACCGCGGAATTTACGCCGGAGCAGGACGGTGTTTACACACTAGCCGTTGGTCATGCGGCTAAGGACCTGGGAGGGACCACTAAATACCAGTTTAACGCGACTGCGGCCGTAGCGGTAGGCCAGGCGAAACCGGCTACTGTAGCCAGCCCGAATGAACTGAACGTAGCGGTGACTCAACCCGGCAATACGTACAAAATCGGTCAACCGATCAAACTGGCCGGAGTATTCAAAACCAAGCTATCGGAAAAATTGCAGGTTGCCATTCATTCACCCAGCGGCTGGAACCGCGAAATCACCACAAATGCCGATGGACAGGCGGAGTTTACGCCCCTCTGGCCGGGAACGTATTACCTGGAAGCCAGCAAAACCGAAAAAGAAACCGGCGAGCAGGGCGGTAAGGCATACCAGTCAGTTTGGCGGTGCGCTACGTATGTAGTGACGGTTCGTTAGGCTATTTTGGTTACTTTCGTGCCCATGAATACTTCACTCGTTTCACCCTGGCCGTCGGCAAGCGCGGCACTCAACGGATCGTCGCTGCTGCTTCGCCTGACGTTTGGTGTCCTGATGATTCCGCATGGGTATGCCAAACTGGTTCATTTTTCCGAGTGGCAGAATGAGTTCATGAGCTTTCTGGGGATGAGTGGGGCCGTATCACTAAGTCTGGCTATTTTCGCCGAACTTGTGTGCTCGGTTTTGCTGATCCTGGGTCTGTTTACTCGTCTGGCCCTTATTCCGCTAATTATTACGACGCTGGTCATCGTATTCAGCGCTCACGAAGGCGACATTTTTGGCGATGCCGCCCCTGGCTTCTTTTACCTGACCGGATACGTCGTCTTGCTCCTGGTAGGACCGGGTCGATACAGCCTTGATAACCTGCTGTTTACCCGGTCTACCGATAGTACGAAACGATTGGTAGCCTGATTGTAGAAATAAAAAGAAAGTCGGCAGGGGGGCAACAAGGCCAGAGTTCTGAACTCTACCATTGTCTCCCTCCCGGCCGACTCTTTTTTTAGAGGCTTTTCCCTTACACCGTCAGCGTCCCTTCGATGGAATCATCAAGTGTTTTGCCAAGGACGGCTCCGACGGCCATTTTGGCAAACGCTATGGCATCGCCGTGTTTGTTATCCCAGTAATAGCCTTGTTGCGTATCAACCTGCACTACCGTAATCCGCGGATCATCTTCGCCTTCGGTAAACCAGGTTTTCAACGCCGGATTCCACAATTCTTTGATAAGGGCCTTGTCCGTCGAAACGCTGGCATCACCGTAGATACTCAGGAAGTCGGAGTACTCGGAGCCCTGAAACAGCAGCTGAACTTTCTTATCCGCAAGCAGATCAGCGTGCGTGTGGCTGTCGCTGGCAATTAAAAACCAGAAGTTACCCGATTCATCTACCTTTTGTACCGCCATAGGACGTGTTCGTAATGGTTCTCCCGTGGTGATTTTGGTGCAGAAATAGCAGGTATCAGCTTTCTCGGTTAGTTCCTTAATTTTTTTCCCCGCTTCGGTGCCGGTGAGGTCTTCGTGGTTCTTTTCGGGCTGTTGTTGGTTAATACTATTCATAGTCTCTTCATGAGTAAGATAAGATATGAATAACTCACTGGGCGCTCAAATGTCTTTGTAGGAACTCAATTCTGTCGGAAAACCGTCAATACTTAGCAAAACCGGCTACTCGATAACGGCACAGCTATAGGGCGTCAGCAGTAGCTGGCCAGCATTAAACGTAGTACCCTCGGCGGTGGCGAAAGCTACCCGTTGACACCAGGCCTCGCCGGGTGATACGACAACCGAAATCGGTTTCTTCGTTAGATTATGAACGACTAGCACCCGCTGTCCATTGGCGCTTTGTCGCACGAAGGAAATGGTGCCCCGCTGCCGGATGCCTGTCTGACCAATACGGCTGAGGTTGTCATTCAGAACCGGGTGACTGTTACGAAACTGGATCAGTCGTTTGTAGTGTGAATACAACGAATTTGGATCATGCCGTTGCTCGGCCAGCGGACGAACGGTCTGGCTGGTTGAGTAGCGGCCCCGGCGCCAGCGCGTACGTTGTCCGTCGCGGGCGCGTATGTCCCACAGAAACGGTTCCCGGATGCTTTCATCGGGTTTCAGGCCCAGCATTCCGATCTCTTCGCCGTAGTACAGATACGGCAGACCGGGTAAGGTGAACAGCAGATTGGCCGCCACCCGTAACTGATTCTGATTGCCCTTCAGCAGACTCCCAATGCGGTTCTGGTCGTGGTTCGACAGGATCAGCCCGTCGATGAAAGCAGGATTGACGTTAGCAAAGGCGCCATGAACGTAGTCCACAAACTCAACCAGGTCTTCGGTGTCATCTTCGCGCCGAACGATTTCTTCAATTGCCAGGCGCAAGTCGAAGTTGAAGTTGGCTTTTAAACCCCGGAAGTACGGCGCAATGTGTTCGGGCCGCGTCCATACCTCGCCTACCGTATACGCGCCGGGTTTGGCCGCTTCGACCACCTGACCAAATTCTTCCCAGAACTGGTGATTCTTGGGTTCATCAAACTCGCGGTAGAGGTGCCGGGCCGCATCGAGCCGGAAGCCGTCAACGCCCACGTCGTTCAGCCAGTAGCGGACGATCTTGAAAATCTCCTCGCGCACAGGCCGGTGGTCGAAATTCAGATCGGGCATCCCACTCCAGAACATGCCGTAGTACTTCTCCCGATAGGTGGCTCCCGGCGGAGTATGCCAGGGATTCCGTTCGCCGGAGTCGGCCGTAATATCACGGGTATTTAGTTTACGGGCTTTAATCTCCTCGGGGGTGAGCCAGTGGTAGAACTGCCGGTACGGATTACCCGGACCTTTGGCCGCTTCCCGAAACCAGTGGTGCTGAATGCTGGTATGGTGAATGACCAGATCGATAATGACGGCAATACCCCGTTGGTGGGCTTCCCGGACGAGCCGGCGGAAGTCATCCATCGTGCCATATTCCCGGTCGATACCGTAATAATCCGTTACGTCGTATTTGTGGTACGTAGGCGAGGGGCTGATGGGCATGAGCCAGATGGCTGATACGCCCAGTTCCTTCAGGTAATCCAGGTTGTTGGTAACGCCGTTGAGATCGCCAATACCGTCGCCGTTGGAGTCGGCAAAGGAGCGAACGAAAATTTCGTAGTGAACTCCTGTTTGGCCTACCAGTGATTGGTTTTTAGGTACAGAACCTGCCGAAGCAGAAACGTCAGCTTGCATTCAGTGTATTGTTGTTATGGCCTGACTAACAGCGAACGAGGGCGTTGAGTTTGCTTCGACAGGTTCCTGTATCATTATTCCAGAATTGTACAACCGTAGGCCGGAATGGTCAAATTATTGCCGGCCACAGTAGCTCCTTTCACCGTTTGGAAGACCACTTTTTTAAACGGTTTTTCGGTCGCGGTCAGCGCAGCCGTCACCGGTTTGCCCGTCAGGTTCTGAACGACCAGCACCGACCGGTTACCGGACTTGCGAATAAACGAGACCAGATCTGTTTGTTTCAGACCCGTTTCGACCAGTTGACTCAGGTTGTCGTTCAGCACCGGATTGCCGTTACGAAACTGGATCAGGCGTTTGTAATGCGAAAAAAGTGAGTTTGGGTCGGCCTGCTGGCGCGACAGGGGGGCCACGGTCGAGTCTTTCGAGAAGTAGGGTTTTTGCCAGCGTGTACGCTGGTTGTCCTGCGCCAGGGGAGCCCACAGAAACGGCTCGCGGATGGCTTCGTCGGGTTTGCGGCCCAGCATCCCCAATTCTTCACCATAGTAAAGGTATGGATTACCAGGCAACGTAAGTAGAAGTGATGCGGCCACTTTTTCGTGATCCAGATTGCCATTCAGGACGCTGCCGATACGGTTCTGGTCGTGGTTCGTCAGCATCGTGGCGTCGATAAACTGCGGGTTTGCCTGACCAAAAACAGCCCGGTTGTGTGCCAGCATCTTCACGACGTTCATTGTATCGGCCTCCTGCGCTACCAGTTTCTGCAAGGCGAAGGAAAGATCGAAATCGAAGTTGGCTGTCAACCCCTTGAAGTAAGGCGCTACGATTTCGGCTTTCGTCCAGACTTCACCAACTGTGTATACGTCCGGTTTTACCTGCGCCATTGCCCGGCCAAATTCCTGCCAGAACAGCGGGTTCTTTGGTTCCTCCTGATCGGGATAGATATGCCGGGCCGCGTCGAGCCGGAATCCATCGACACCCACGTCGCGCAGCCAATACTGGCCCGTCTTGTAAATTTCCTGCCGGACTTTCGGTTCGTCGTAGTTTAGGTCGGGCATCCCACTCCAGAACATGCCATAGTATCTGGCCGCTGCTGGATCAGCGTTTTTGTTCGCTACGTGCCAGGGACTGCGTTCACCCGAATCGGCGGTTGCTTCGCGGGTGGCCAGGTTGAGGGAGTCGATCTGCTGGGGTGTCATCCAGACGTACCAGTTGCGGTACGGACTGGTCGGGTTGGCTGCCGCGTCCTTGAACCAGGGGTGCTGGTTACTGGTGTGATTGATGACGAAATCAATAATCACCTTGATGTTCCGACGGTGCGCTTCAGCCAGTAGGCGTTTGAAGTCAGCCATTGTACCATATTCGGGATCAATGCCGTAATAATCCGTTACGTCATACTTGTGGTAAGACGGCGACGGGTTGATGGGCATCAGCCAGAGGCACGACACACCCAGGTCTTTCAGGTAATCTAGTTTGTCGGTAACGCCGTTGAGATCGCCGATGCCGTCGCCGTTGGAGTCAGCGAAGGAACGAACAAAAATCTCGTAATGAACCCCCGTCCGACCGGTGGCTTTCTGGGCAGACTGAGCTGGTGCCTGATTGAACAACAGCGTTACCAGCGTCAGTAGTGAAAAGAAAAAACGCATAAGAAAGGCACAAAAAAACTGCCTGGCAGCATCAGGATACGTTACCAGGCAGTTTGTGGTTGATGAATACTATTGTCTGGTCAGCGTGTAGATGTAGTTACCCGCGTTGCTCAGATTCAGGGTTACCAGGTAACGACCCGCTGTCGATACGGCGATGTTATCAGCGTTGAAATCGAGCAATCCATCCGCAGCCGCACCGTTTTTGCTGTCACCGTCACCATAGTTGATGTCCCAGGCGTTATTTGCCCGGAATTTCAATTCACCCGCTTTCAGGTCCAGCGTGGCCGTCCAGGTGTTCGTCGCTGGATTAAACGTCAGCGGACTATCGGTATCCCAGCCGCCGGGCGTTGCCGCGCCGATTACACTCCAGGTGGTTTTGGTAGCGCTCCAGGTCAGGGCAGTGAGGTCTGCTTTAACGAGGTAGTAACCCGCTTCGGCAATGGTCAGATCACCACCTGTGGTCGACAGTTTACCCGTACCACCCGTGCCATAGTTCGTGTTGTCCCAGTTCGGGGCTGAGGTGATCTTGAAGGGCGATGCCTTCGAGAAATAAATGTACCCCTCATATACTTTGTTATCCTTCACTGACGCAATCCTGGGCGCTGTAGCGGGTGTCCATCCCTGATAATCGCCCGGAACGTAGAGCGATGGGTAATCGACAATAACCAGGTAAGGCGTAGCGCTTACGGTTGCCGCATTGGAATAGACCATGTTGCTCGGATCGCTGCTGGGCCGGGCTATGGCCGCCATAACCCGCACGGCAAACTGGCCAGCGTTATTGGGGGCTAGCCCCAGCCGGAGCAGGCTTTGGTTCAGCGTCGCACCCGTTACGCTGAGCGAGGTGCTGGAACCCGCCGAGATATTCACCGGCGCTTCAAACGTACCACCCTGTTTGTCGAGTTGAACCGTGTAGGTCACGGCGGCACTAAAGCCGTAGTCGGCGGGTGTCCAGCTCAGGCGCAGGGCCTCGTTGGTAGCGGTTCCGCTGTTCAGCGATACGCTCGTGGCGCTGGACGTCAAGGCCAGGGTTGTCGACTCGGCCAGAATCAGCCGATCCTCATCTTTTTCGCAGGCTGCCAGCATCGTCAGTGCCAGGCAGGCCATCAATAGGTAGTTAAACCAGGATTTCATTGTCTGTTGGTTTTATAGCGGTACGTAATCGCCCGGTTCGAGCCGGTGACCCGAACCGGGCCCGTAGTTAGTAACCGGTGTTCTGTTTCAGATTTGGGTTGGCCACAATATCAGCCGCCGGGATTGGGTACACGTTCCGGAAGTCCTCCACCGAGCGACCGTTCTGAACACCACCTTTCCAGGGCCACAGGTACGTACCGGTCGTGAACCGACCGTAGCGGATCAGGTCCGTCCGGCGGGTGCCTTCCCAGTACAGTTCACGACCCCGTTCGGCCAGGATGAAGTCCAGCGTCAGGCCGGCTGTGGTAACGGCGGTAGCGCCAGCGCGGGTACGTAGTGCGTTCACGTAGGTGAGCGCCGTTGCGGCATCCCCGCCCGTACCACCGCGCAGAACGGCTTCGGCGTAGGTCAGATACACATCCGCCAGGCGGAACAGCGGAAAATCGGTATCCGGGTAGTTGCCCGACGGGTCTGAACCGGCCTGCCCGGCCGACGTTACGTTCCGGTATTTGGTAATGGCGTAGCCATCCGTAAAAGCCGTCAGGTCATTGATTTCCAGATTTTGCCCCTGGGTAAAAAACAACGCCCGTTTGTCGGCCGTACCCGTTGCATCCGGGAAGAGGTTCACCAGCGCTTTCGTGGTCCGCAGCCCCGCCCAGCCGCTGTTGATACCAAACTGACTGGCCTGCATCTGACCACCCACCTGCGCGTGAATCAGGAACGTCATGCCCCCGTAAGTCAGCGTCCGCAAGCCGTCGAAAGCAACCGGTAGAATAATTTCCGGTGAGTTGTTGTTGTCGGCCAGGAACAGACTCTGGTAATTTGGCGACAGCGAGTAGGCGTTGGCCTGAATCACCCGACCAGCGTACGTAACGGCGTCGGTATAACGCGCCGTACCGGTGTATACCTGCGCGTTCAGGTAGAGCTTGGCCAGTACGGTCCAGGCCGCGGCCCGGTCAGCCCGACCGTATTCACTGGCGCGGGGCGCTGGCAACTCGGCTTCAACGGCTTTCAGTTCATTCTCTACGTAGGTGAACAGATCGGCCCGCGAAATCTGCGACGGCAGGAACGAACCCGGTGCATCGGCTTCAGTTACGAACGGAACGCTGCCGAACAGATCAATGGCGTGGTAATAGGCCAGTGCCCGCAGAAAACGGGCTTCGGCCCGGTACGTCCGGGCTTCCGTAGCGGCCTGACCGGTAATATTCCGGCTGGCCAGTTTGTCGTCCGTCGTTTCGCGGATAAACTCGTTACAGGCCGTTACCAGGTAAAAAATCCGGCTGTACATACCCGCAATGAAGCCATCGGCCGAGGTCCAGCGCATGGTATGAAAATCCTGAATGGTCTGGTCATTCCAGGCAATCACACTCTCGTCGGTAGGTAGCTGCTGCAGCGTCCACAGCAGCCGGATGTAGTTCGACGTTCCTTCGTCGATCCCACTGATGTCGGGTTTGCCCGCCGGTCCCTGCTGCCCGCTCACGGCCATCACAGCGTACAGCTTGGCCAGGACGGGTTTATAATTCGCCGGATCAGCATAGACCGAGGCTGACGTTACGTCGTACGTGGGCGTCCGGTCCAGGTCGTTGATACAGGAAGACGCCGTTGCCATTAGTGCGGCCAGCACCCCTGTCTTTAAAACGTTTTTTATTGTAATCATGGATAAGATCGTTGTCTGCGGGAGCCCAATTTTGTTACGTTACCGTTCGAAAATCAGGGTCCGGAATGTGTTTAGAAATCCAGGTTCAGACCCAGCGAGAACGTGCGGGGGCGGGGATACAGGTTGTTATCGATCCCACCAGCTACCTCCGGGTCGATACCCGAGTAGTTGGTAATGACGAACAGGTTCTGCGCGCTCAGCGACGCCCGTAGCGCGGCCCGGTTCCCGATTACCTTGCCGAAGTTGTAGCCTAGGTTCAGGTTATCCATCCGCACGAACGACGCATTTTCAACGTAGTAATCCGAGAAGTACTGGTTGATCAGGAAGTTGGTCGACAGGACGTTCGGCGATCCGTTTGCCAGGAAGCCCAGCGAGTTGGTGAAGTTCCGGTAAGCACCGCTGTTCGACCGTACGTTGTTGTACACATAGTTGCCGACGTTACCCCGCAGCGTGAAGCCGGCGCTGAAATTGCGGTAGGTCAACTGGCTGGTGAAGCCCAGCAGCACCCGTGGGTTGGCCGTCTGGTACCGCACGCGGTCGTCTACCGTGATCTGCCCATCGCCGTTACGATCTTCGTACACTCCTTCTACTGGTCCGCCCGTCGGGTTGTAGGCCTGACGCAGCACGTAAAACGCGTTCGTTGGGAAGCCCACCGTCTGAATCTGGATGGTGTTGCCCGTACCCCCGGCGATGCTGCCGACCAGAATGCCCGGATCGTTCGGGTTCGGTACTTTCAGCAGGTTCGTGATCTGGTTCTGGTTGTACGTTACGTTGAAATTTACGTCCAGATTCAGGCCTTGGCGCTGGATGGGCGTCGTGTTCAGCGTGAACTCAACGCCCGAGTTGCGCAGGCTACCCACGTTGGTCAGGATGTAGTTCGTCAGGTTCGAACCGGCAGCCACCGGAATGGTCGACAGCAGGTCGTTGGTCGTTTTGCGGTAAAAATCGACGCTACCCGAAATCCGGCCGTTGAAGAAGGCGTAATCGATAGCCGCGTTGATGGCCTGGGTTTCTTCCCATTTGATGTTAGCGTCGTAGCCTTCGGCCCGCAGCGTCCGGTAGAACGTATTACCCAGCTGGTACTGCGCCGTCGGGTCCGAGATGGTATAGCGGGGCAGGTACGGATAGTCGTTCGAGATGTTCGACAGATCCTGCTGGCCCGTGATCCCGTAGCCTAACCGCAGTTTCAGCGCCGAAAGCGCTTTCACGTCTTTCAGGAACGGCTCATCCTTGATGCTCCACGATGCGCCCAGCGACGGGAACGTACCCCAGCGCTGATCCGGACCGAAGCGCGACGTACCATCCCGACGAACAGTGGCCGTCAGGACGTAACGGTCTTTGAATGTATAGTTTACCCGGCCAAAGAAACCAATAAGGGTGTACTGGGTACGGAACGGAACCCCGGCGGCACTGATCGTATCACTGCTTGGTACGCCACCAACCAGAATCGGCTGCGCCCGCAGGTTCGGGAAGCTTGGGTTCTCCCGGATGAAGTCCTGGTAGGCATACCCGGCCGTTGCGTCGATGCGGCTCTTGATGGATTTCAGGTCTTTCGCGTAGTTGAAGTAGAAATCCAGCGTTTTGTTGTTTCGTGAACCAGCCGACTGGTTATTCTGACCACCCTGATAATACAGGTCGCCCGCCGTGGCCGGTACAAAGTTCGTACCCGTTGACTTCGAGATATCGTAGCCCAGGTTCAGGTTTGCCCGCAGTTCGGGCAGAAAATGGAATTTATAGTCGAACTGCACGTTACCGATGCTACGCTGTACCTCTGTCCGGTCCTGCCGTTGATAAAGCAGACCCAGCGGGTTGCGGGGCGCCAGCGCATTCAGGCTGCCATCCGTATTCCGCCATTCGTAGAAACCACCGAAAGGAGCTTCGCTATCATACACGGGCTGCGTTGGATCAAAGGACACAGCGGCACCAATAGCTCCCTGATTGGCAAAGCGGTTTTTGATGATCGATCCTTTCAGGTTAATGTCTACCCGGAGGTGGTCGTCGAAGAAGCGGGGGGTCAGGCCCAGCGATCCCGAATACCGCTGAAAGTTTGAGGTTTTCAGGGTACCATTCTGCGTTATGTAACCGCCCGAAATCCGGTAAGGGGTATTCTTGATCGAGCCCGTTACGGCCAGGTTATTGTCGATGCTGAATGCTGGAGTGAATATTTGATCCTGCCAGTTCGTATTAGCCGAACCCAACAGCGCCTGCTGGGCGGGTGTACCTACCCGATTGATGACATCCCGGAATTCGTTGGCCGACAGAACCGGCACCTGCTTCGGGTTATACGAGTAGGTAGGCAACGTGCTGAAACTAACGCGTGTTTTCTCGCCCGCCCGGCCTTTCTTGGTCGTGATCAGGATAACGCCATTGGCCGCCCGCGACCCGTAAATGGCCGCCGAGGAAGCATCTTTCAGGACGGTAAAGGTTTCAATATCCTGCGGGTTGATCAGGCTAAGCGGGTTGGAGGCTCCCGTTACGCCGTTGTTGTCAACGGGTACCCCGTCAATAACGACCAGTGGGTCGTTGCTGGCGTTGAGCGACGAGCCCCCCCGAATCCGGATCTGGCTGCCACCGCCCGGCTGACCGCTGGGGGGCGTAATGCTGACACCGGCCAGTTTACCGGCCACGAGCTGCTCGGGGTTAACGATATTCCCTTTCTGAAACTCAGCCGAGGAGATGGCCGCAATCGATCCCGTTACGTCCTGCCGACGCTGGGTACCATAGCCCACAACCACTACTTCCTGCAGCGATTTGGTGTCATCCGCCAGCGTTACATCGACCGTCGTTCGGTTACCGACCACGACTTCCTGTGATGTTTTGCCAATAAAACTGAAGACCAGCGTAGCCGAGGGATCTACGTTGGTGAGCTGGTATTTACCGTCCACGTCGGTCTGCGTACCGCGGGTCGTGCCTTTGAGTTGAACGGTTACACCGGGTAGGGTTTGGCCGTCGGTTTCTTTTACGGTGCCGCTCAGGGTGATGCCCTGCGCCATACCTGTTACGTTGATGAAGAAAGTAAGTGACATCAGCATCGCCAGTCGCCATAGGGCGGCCGATGAACCAGAACGTCGGACTCTTTCCGAGAAGTTTTCCATCGTCGGGATAATTAAAATGGTTTAATCAGACTAATAAGTTGGCCTCAGAAAAACCGTAGGTCAAAATTATCCCACAAAAGTACCATGCCCTTTTTTGCCTGTCGTCCCACTTTAGGAATCTTAGGAAATACCTCAAATAAAATAGCAAAGCCCTGTTTTTCAGGGCTTTGCTTCTGAGGGGGAGTGCCTCTTTCGAAAAGTGGTACGCTAGGCGGGATGCTCGTCGCTGGTCATCTGGAAATATTCCTTGGGTGTCTGATGGGTTAACTTCTTGAACGCCCGGTTGAAGGCGGTCTTGGAGTTGAAGCCGACATCGAAGGCCAGACTAAGGAGTGTGAAGCCCCGGGCGTGCGGGTCGTTCATGCGCCGTTTCAGTTCATCAACCCGGTACTGATTGACAAAATCAAAGAAGTTTTTCCCAAAGCCTTCATTAATCACCCGCGACAATAAGTGGGAAGGCATCTTCAGCCCTGCCGCCAGTTCGTGGATGGTCAGGTTCGGATTGGTGTACGGTTTTTGCTGGTCCATATACGTCTCGATCATCTCCAGAAAAACTTGTACATCGATGGAAGGCGCTACTGGTTTGGCCAGCGACTGGGTCTGGGTGGTGCTTTCCGGCAGCCGCTCGAGCAGTTGTTCTGTCGTGTCATCAGCCGGCATGTTGCTCACGGTATCAATCGGCACCGGAGTCACCCGGACGGGGGCGACTGTATCGTCAGGCGTTGCTGCCACGACCGGGGGACTGACGGGCGGCAACTGAACAATGGCCGACTGGCGGAGAGCCGCGAAGCTAAGCAGATACGTCAGTAAGGAAAAAACCAACCAGATCATATCGACGTTCTGTTCCGCAATGGCCACTATGTCCACATCAATGATCCGGCTGGCAGCCGTAATCCCATACAGAAACAGCCAGAGCGTGAGGCAGGTTGCCTGAATAACCAGCACCGCGTTCATATACCGGGCTGCCGCTCCCGACGAGTTTGTTGCCAGTACCTGGGTTTTGAAAGCCTGAATCAGCCGGCGTCCGGCCAGCCAATAGCCTATGTTAAACACCAGCGCCAGAAACCCCAGCGCTAAAAACAGCATCCGCAGCGTGGTATCCTGGTTGACCAGTTTTAATTGAAACACCTTGCTCTCCATCAGGAAATAAGGCAGATAGGCAAAAAATTGAACGACGACGGGAATGAATGAATAGACCCAGCCTCGTTTCGGCAGAGGTTTGTTGAACAACCGCCGGCGCAGGTAAAAATAAAACAGCGGTGCATACAAGAACCAGATGAAATCGGGCAGTAGTAGTAGCTTGGGATAGGCGTTGGCAATATCGCGGTAGCTGCTAATCACCTTCAGCAACGTAAAGACGGCACTAAAGGTAACGAGTGTAATGAGCCAGCGATTGGCCGCCCGGTTGGGAGCCGTTCGAACAGGGAGGGAGACGATCAGCAGCGCAGCCAGCACAACCGAGAACAGCATGACCAGATCGAAGGCCGAATAGAACTGAAACGAGCTGGTGAGATCTTCCCAGCCGCCAATCCGTACATCGATATCCAGATTTCTGCTTTCAGCCCGCGCAATCCGGCGATTCGGACGCGATTTTCCGTTGTCCCGCCCTTCGACTGATGCCCAGTTGCCCCGCGTAAACTTGTATTCCAGTCGGGGCAGGTCCGAATACACCGTAACACGGTACGTACCATCCGGCTGGCGCCGGAGTTTATAGCGCGGGTCGCCGGGGTTCCATTTATTGAACGTACCCGTAATGTACAGGGTCGCATCCTGCGGAGTGTTAACGGGTAATTCCGTAACGACAAAATGGTAGGCTGGGCGTTGTTCCCAGCCCGCTACCGTAACCTGAATACGTTGGGGCGTTTTGGTCTGCGTGCGGTCATACAAACGATTGGGAATCGACTCCCCCTGCGTGTTGCCTTCCGTAAATTGCCAGGATCCCTGCGTGAATTTGTACTCGAACCGACGTAGCGTATCGGGCAGCAGAATAACGTACGAACCGTTGGCCTGCGGGGTAAGCAGAAACCGTGGGTCGCCGGGATTCCAGTTGTTGAACGAGCCGACAATATACAGGCTTGAGTCGGCAAGGGGCAGGGACGTGGGGCGAGCTACTTCGAGCCGGATCTGCCCCCAGCTGGTCAATGTTAGTATGAAAAAAGCCAGAATAAGGCCGCAACGATCTATCTTCATTCCCGGTCAATACCTGTATTTGGCTGTGGTCAAATTGCCGACAGATACAGGGTCAATATGAATAACAACCGTTTGGTAAACGATGGGGTTCGCTCAATCCGTGCTTTAATTAAACACGGATTGAGGAAAATTGCGGGCTAGGATTCTGACGAATAGCTCGATACGTCGCCAGTGGGAAAACAACAAGTAGTAGATTTAATAGAGCCAGGAGGCCAAATCCCGCTGTTTCATCAGGAAGCATTTGAAAAATACGATCCCAGTTCAGCACGTGACTACTCAGGACCGTGAGCAGATAAGGAATGAGCAGGAAGACAACGAAAGGCATAAACCGAAGCAAGTGATGATCTATTCTATCGGCCAGCCGCTGATCAGAAACGAGACGGGCAAAAGAACAAGGAAGGCAAGAACAAGATGGGTAGAGACTGCCCTTTGCCCGTTTACCGCGCGACATGGTGATGAAGAGTAGAAGAGCCGGCTGAGAGTTCACACTGCGGCTACGTAATGAAACGGGGCCTGGGTACAAAGGAGAACTCAGACAGCCTTACCTGATTACCAGTTCCAGTTTAGGTTGGGAGGAACTGGTTTACGCAACTAGCTTGTCACGGACACCCCGCTCGACGCTATCGCGGAAGTTGGTTAAGACGTATAAAGATCTTAGTTAGTGTCAAGTCGAAATAGTTGCTCAAAGGTAACTTTAAAAGAAATTATCTATTGAGTATTTTCCCTCTTAAAGTGACTTATTGGAAAAACATTAAATGCTAGTGAAATAGACAATGGCGCTTGAATCAAGCCATAATTTTGCCTAATGTTTAATTGAAAGGTAAGTAATTGTACGGGATCTGATGTATCGCCTATGAAGCTGTTTCTATTTTGCTTTTGCCTTCTCTACGTTGCCTTTTTTGCCGTATCCACCTGGAAACTGCCAGGTTATAAAGCCACCAAATGGGCTGTTTTTGGAACGATATTAGGTCTCGTTCTTTCGTTAGTAGCCTTAGTTCAACTCTGGAAACAGCTGTAAAGCAGACCTTACTATAAATTTTCGCATAGATACGAATCTATACTAAGGTTAAAATCGTAGTTACTCTATTGATAAATATGACTACGGTATGAACAGCAAGCATTCTTATCAACACGCCCACACAAATATCTGGCACCGCTATAACTGGACTGCAATCGTTACGTGGCTTATTGTTCTTTTTATTGCTTCCTGGCTGGGTGTTCAGGTCCTGCGCTGGCTGTTCTAGTACAGGAAGGTTGGAACCCTCTCATTACAAAATAGATGATCTACTGGATTCAGGGCCAGACAGTACGTCAGGAAATAGGTATTGAGAGGAGGACATTAATCGCTATAACACTTTTCGTTGTTGCCAGTACATAGCATTATTCCAATCATAGCAGTTGGTGTCCCAGAAGCGCTGGCTCGTCGAAAGGAATGAGGCTACCAGAAAGTCAAGATCTTCCCGTATCTGCTGATACGTATCCCATCGCCGAATCTAATCAAGATGCGGCTTGCCTTTATAACGGAATAGAAGCTTGTAGCCAGGAAAGCATACACTATCTGGGTGCTTCAAAGTCTACTTCGTCGCGGCTTCTGCAACCGACTACACCTTGCTCTCCGGATACACTTTCTTGTGCAGCGTCACCAGCGTAGTATACTGGGCTGGTGTGAGGATTGCTTTGTAATTCCGCACTTTCTCGTCTTCGACCGCTACGGCCAGGGTGCGGAGCTTCTGCTGGGTCATGCTCTTGGCCGCTTTCAGCTTCTTGACGCCTTCATTGTACTTTACCGTCGCGTCAATGATTACGTCACGCGCGGGCAGCATCTGCTGGTCGGTTAGTTTCAGGCGTTGTTTGTCGGCTTTCAGTACCGCTTTGACGATCATGCCCACGGTAGCGCCGTTGTTCAGGAAAACGAACTTCTCGTCTTCAACCGATTTGGGTTTGGTCTGGGCGAACGTAGCAGTCGACAGACTAACGAAAAAAAGAAGGGCGAAATAAATTGACTTCATATAGAGTTAAGGGATACTACTGATTCGCTTTGTTGCTGATAGATTAAGGATAAACTTCGTAAGGTTTTAACGCCTGGTAAACGAGGTGCGTCGGCAGACCCATTACGGTATAAAAAGAGCCGTCCAGCCGCGTAATACCCACCAGCCCAATGAAATCCTGCGCGCCGTACGAACCGGCCTTGTCGAAGGGTTTGCATTCCCGAATATAATACGCAATCTCGGCGTCGCTCAGTGTAGCAAACTGGACTATTGTTTCGTCGGTGAACGAGACCAGTTCGGGATTGCCGGCTGTGGCAGGAGCCAGCAGACAGACGCCCGTCCGGACGCGGTGAGTGCGACCCGACAGGGCCTGCAGCATCCGCCTGGCATCCGCTTCGTCCTGGGGTTTGTTCATGATCTGTCCATCCAGAATCACGACTGTATCGGCGCACAGGACCAGGCTTGCCGTGAAATCGGGAAGGAACTGCTCCGCCTTCTGGCGAGCCAGATATTCGGCAACTTCGTCGACAGGCATATCGTCCGGAAAACATTCGTCGGTAGGACGGGTTTCGATGGTAAAGCGAAAGCCTGCGTCGGTCATCAATTGCTTCCGGCGGGGCGACCCCGACGCCAGCACAAGCGGATAACGTAATGAAAGCATACTGGTAAATAGAACGGTGGGTAAAAATAAGTCGGAACCGGGGGCTTTTTCGTAAATTGATTGGATTACTTACTAAACTCATGACCATACGGTCTACAGCCCCTATCAGTACGTCTGGTCTGGCTCCGATCAGCAACGGGACTATTGGTTCCAGGATCCGTTTTCTACGGGTGAGAACGATATGCCTTGATCGTTAAACCTCCCGCCCGAAATCGGCTCTAACCGATAATTGCCCGACATGACTCAATTCTATCGATCCTGCCTGTTGCCAACAGCCCGCTTATTCCTGAGTGGGATGCTGCTGTGCATCCTGATCGGTAGCAGCGTACTGGCACAGAATGATTTAAAACGATCAATAAAGAAAGAAGAAAAAGCCGCTACCGACTCGCTGGCCACTCCGCTCTCAACGGCCGTGGCCGATAGTGCCCTCATGCAGCGGGACAGTGTGTTTTACTCAAAACTCAAAACCAAAATGTACAAGCGTCGCCTGACGCGCCAATTGTATGATGCGGTTTTTCGGGATGTGTACAACAGCCGTATCAAAACGGGGGAGGTCAATCAGATTGAGATCAATCCGTTCAAGGCCTATGAAGGCCGGGTCATCGGTACTATTTACATCCGGCGGCTGGGTGTGTTCGGGCAATCAGTATACGATACACTGCGTAAACCCGGAAACTGGATTGAACGAACGGGAAACCGGGTCCATATCAACACCCGCGAGCATGTTATTCGTCGGTCGTATCTGCTGTTTAAGGAAGGCGATGAGGTCGATCCCAATGTCATGCGCGACAACGAGCGATTGTTACGGAACACGTCGATCTTTCACGACGCCCGGATTATTGTTTTACCCAAAGAGGGTAGCCGGCAGTTTGTGGACGTATATGTAATCACGCAGGATGTCTGGTCGCTGGAGCCAAATGGCGGGGTAGGGGCCATCAACCGCTTTAGTGTGGGGTTCCAGCAGAATAACGTTCGGGGGCTGGGGCATCAGTTATACGGGCAGGTTGCCGTTGATGGCAACGATCCCCGGCAAAAGGTCGAGTACCGGGCCCGTTATACCATTCCATTTATTGGTAAAACGTTCATAACGACCCAGGCCGAATTTCTGTACCTGCGTGATCTGAAACAGGGTGTTTTCCGGGTTTTTCGCCCGTTCCTGACGCCTGATACCAAATATGCCGGTTCGTTTGAACTGAGCCAGACCCAGATCAATAACCGCCTGCTGATGCGGAACGACAGCGCTGTGGTGGTGCCGCTGCGCTATAATTATTCGGATGTCTGGTTTGGGCGCTCGTTCCGGCTTTTCTACCGGCAAACGGACTCCGACGAAAAGGGGCGCTCCCGTTTGATCGTGGCTGTCCGGAATACCATTTATAAATACCTGCAGCGTCCGGGCGTAACGGCCGATACGAATCAGTTGTATCAGGATAGCCGGACTACGTTGCTGAGTGTTGGTTTTTCCCGACGCAAATACGTCCGCGACGTACTGATCTACGGCTTTGGACGAACGGAGGACGTTCCGGTGGGCGAAACCGTAGCGGGGATTGTTGGCTTCGACAATGCCGAACTCGGTCAACGGCTGTACCTGGGGCTTAATTTCTCGCAGGGTCGGTACATTAAAAACTTCGGGTATCTGTACGGCCTAATCAATGTGGGCGGCTATTCGCGCACGGTCGGGTTCGAACAGGGCGTTGTTTCCCTCGAATCTAACTATTTCAGTCCGCTCCTGAAAACAGGCTGGGGTAACCTGCGCCATTTTTTCAATACGCGGTACACAACTGGTATCGGGCGTTTCGAGAACGAATATTTAAATCTGAGTAGCGGGTCCAGTGGCTTGATCACGGACGGTATCGGTGTGTACAGTGATGCTTTACGCGGCACCCAACGCTGGATTATTAATTACGAAAATATTCTCTTCTCCAAATTGAATTTTATCGGTTTCCGCATTGCCTTTATCTCGTTTGTGAACCTGGGATTAATTACGTTTCCAGAACGATCACTCTTGAGAGGACCGTTGTACCAGGGATATGGTATCGGTTTTCGACTGCGAAACGAGAACCTGACATTTAATAGCTTTCAGGTTCGGTTGTCTTATTATCCAAATATACCGGGCAATGCGGCTCCCTTCCGGCAGGCGTTTGAGGGGGTTCCAGCGCTGCGGTTCCGCGATTTTGATCTGTCGGCCCCCCAGATCATTCCATATCGATAAAATATTTTTAAATAATGTTTCTACATTTAATGTAGTTGTATTATCTTTGTACCATGTCAATCGAAACAGACATCAAACAAGGCACACCGTTTAAATCGCCCTATCATCGGGCAATGGTTAATGTGCTATACACCAGTAACTGGATTGCTAACCAGCAGGCGCAACTGCTAAAACCTTCGGGCTTAACGCTACAGCAGTATAATGTGCTGCGAATCCTGCGTGGGCAGCATCCATCCCCAGTTAAGGTAAGCGACATTACCGAGCGAATGCTGGACAAGATGTCCAACGCGTCGCGGCTGGTCGACAAGCTGGTTTTGAAAGACCTGGTGTTACGTACCGAGTGTCCCAGCGACCGGCGGGCTGTGGATGTAATCATAACTGATGCTGGCCTTACTCTCTTAAAGCAGTTAGACGAGGGTATCGAAGGGTTGAACGAGGAGATGAATGACAAATTGACGACGGATGAAGCTGCAAAACTCAGCGAGCTTCTGGATCGATTACGCGCTTAAAAAACAATTCAATACAACCAATAAGTACACAATAAACAATTCCATGAAAACACGTCAATTTCTGGCTGGCCTGGTAGCTGTAGCCATCGTTGCTGGTACGTCTGCTTTTATCAATCCGAAAGCAACAACCTATAAAGTTGATACGCAGAAAAGCGTTATGAACTGGAACGGTAAGAAAGTAACGGGCGAACACTCGGGCACTGTGAAACTGGAAAACGGTGCGATTATGACCGATGGCAGCAAACTGACCGGCGGTACGTTCACGTTCAACATGAACAGCATCACCTGCACCGACCTGACCGACGCTGAGTACAACGCGAAGTTCATTGGCCACATGAAGTCGGAAGATTTCTTCAACACGGCGAAATTCCCAACGTCTACCTTCAAAATCACGAAAGTGACGCCAAAAGGTGGCGATAAATTCGACATCACGGGTAACATGACCATCAAAGGGATCACCAACGCCGTAACGTTCCCGGCAACGGTGAAAGTAGCGGGCAACACGCTGACGGCTGATGGCAAAGCAACGCTCGACCGGACGAAATATGACATCCGTTACGGGTCGAAATCGTTCTTCGAAAACATTGGTGATAAAGCGATCTACGACGACTTCACGGTCGAAATGAAGCTGGTTGCTACCAAATAAGCAGTCATCAACAAACGCGTAAAATCCCTGGTACCTGCTGGTGCCGGGGATTTTTATATCCGTCAGGTAAAGGCGGGAAAGTCGTCCATGAACGTAACGCCGGCGGTGTCATGGTCGACGCAGCAGCAATAGTGAACCAGACCATTGGAAACGACGACATAGGGCGCCCGGTGAACGTGATTGTAGCGGCCAATCTGATCGAACACCGTCTGGGTTAACGCAATATGCGGAGCTTTGCACTCTACCAGCAGGAATGGTTGCCCCTGCCGATCAAACACCAGCACATCGGTTCGTTTCTGGGTCTGGTTCAGCACCACGCCACCTTCGGCCCGAATAAGCGCTTTGGGATAGGCGTAATGGGTGAGCAGCAGATGGATAATGTGCTGACGCACCCATTCTTCGGGGGAAAGCCGGACGTATTTTCGGCGTAACAAATCGAAAATATAAGGTTTCCCTTCGACTTGTTTAGTTTTGTAGGCAAATGTAGGCAGGTTCAAGGCGACCATGTTTCAAAAATAAGGAGAAAGGAGGAAAGGGAGGAAGGAGGAAAGGAAAAATAGAACGGTCCGTTGGGCCGCAAAGGGGGTAGAGTTTACTACGGACTTTATTCATCCCTTAGTCAATAACTGTATATTCCTTTCCCTTTCCTCCTTCCTCCCTTTCCTCCCCTCTCATATGAAAACAAAAGAAGACATCGTTAATAACTGGCTACCGCGGTACACGGGTATGCCCATCGAAAAGTTTGGCGAGTATATCCTGCTGACCAACTTCATCAACTACGTGCAGATTTTTGCGGAGAAGTTTGACGTGGAGGTGTATGGGGTAGGCCGGGCTATGCAGACGGCCACGGCAAATAACATTACCATCATCAATTTCGGCATGGGTAGCCCTATGGCGGCCACGGTGATGGACCTGCTGACGGCAGTAAATCCTAAAGCGGTGCTGTTTCTGGGGAAATGCGGTGGGCTGAAAAAAACGCAGCTTGGCGATCTGATTCTGCCCATTGCTGCCATTCGGGGCGAGGGTACCAGCAACGATTACATGCGGCCCGAAATTCCGGCGCTGCCATCATTCCGCCTGCAACGGGCCGTATCGTCCACGATTAAGAAATACGAGCTTGATTACTGGACCGGTACGGTGTACACGACGAACCGGCGTATCTGGGAGCATGACGAAACGTTCAAAGATTACCTGCGCGAGATCCGGGCGATGGCCATCGATATGGAAACCGCTACGATCTTCACCGTAGGCTTCGTCAACTCGATTCCCCACGGTGCTCTGCTGCTGGTTTCCGATAACCCGCTGGTGCCGGAAGGCGTGAAAACCGAAGAAAGCGATAAACGCGTAACGGGTCAATTCGTGAACCGCCACCTTGATATCGGCATCGACGCCCTACTCGAACTCGAATCCTCCGGCGAATCAGTCAAGCATTTGAGGTTTGATTAAAAAGGGGAGGAAAGGAGTAGAGGGAGGAAGGAGGAAAGAAGCTCGTTTCTGGACAGCCCTTTCCTCCTTCCTCCCTCTACTCCTCTTTTAATTACAATACTCGCTAATCACCTTGTAGGCTGGTGTGTAGCCCAGTTCGCCGGCTTTGGAGAGGTCCAGACAGCCGCCATTTTCGTCGCCAAGGCTGTGCTTGATGATGCCACGCACATAATACGCTTCCGAATAGGTGGGGTTCAGTTTAATGGCGTTGGTACAGTCCGTGATTGCTGTCTTCTGGTCGCCCTGCGCTGATTTGATCAGACCCCGCGTAAAATACGCTTCGGCGTAAGTCGGGTTCAGTTCAATCGATCTATTCAGGTCGAGCAGGGCTGCCCTCTGGTCGTTCTGCTTGTTTTTGCTGATGGCCCGGCTAAAATACGCTTCGGCACGCTCGTTGCCCATGTGCGAAATCTTGCTCTTTTCCTGGACCACGTTACGCAGATTGTCGAGCGTAACCCGGTTGATCCGGCCAACGTAGTTCACTTTTGTATCGACGTTCGAATTATTCATCGAAATCGCTTCGTCAAAATCCTGAACAGCGCCTTTGGGATCGTTTAATTTCGTTTTGCAGAATCCACGGCCGTAATACGCCTGGTAATTATCGGGCTTCAGCGAGATAGCTTTGTTGTAATCGGCCAGTGCGCCTTTATAATCTTCCAGCTTCGCCTTGTCATACGCCCGGTAGTAATACGAACCCGCATCGTCGGGCTCCAGTTCGATCGCTTTGGTCAGATCGACAAGGGCAGAGGCATACTGACCCAGTTCCACTTTCGACAGGCCCCGGCCGGCATACGCCTGACCACGTTTGGGGGTGGCATCGATTACACGCGTGAAGTCATTCAGGCTACCCGAAAAGTCATCCAGTTTCTGTTTCGTGATGCCACGGGCATAGTACGCCTGTACATTGGCAGGATCCAGTTCAATGGCTTTCGAAAAATCAGCCAGGGCATTGCGGTGCTGTTCCAGGTGGCTCCGGCTAGCCCCGCGGTAATAATACGTCTGAGGATCGTCGGGATTAAGTTCGATAGCGCGGCTGAAATCGAGCAGGGCCGCGCGGTGGTCATCCTGCTTACTTTTACTGACGCCCCGGCTGAGGTAAGCAAGTGCATCTTTGGCATTCAGATCAATAGCTCGGTCGTAGTCAAGAACGGCGCCCCGGTGATCTTTTAGGTTAGCTTTCACCAGACCACGGTTGTAGTAACTGGCTGAATTCTCGGGATTCATGTTGATGGCTACGCTGAATGCCTGCAGAGCTCCCGTGAAATCTCCACTTTTGCTTTTGCCAAGTCCGGTTTCAAAAAAATCGGCGGCTGTTTGCTGGGCCAGGGCCGATGCGGTCATTCCTACCCATAGGTAAAGGGTAGACAACGAACGTAATGGTCGTTTCATAATGGATTAAAAAAGAGGTAAGTACGTGTTATTGGCGGCTAAAAATAGCCATTGACAGACATTGTGGCAAGTTTCGGTTTTGTTAAGTTTTTGAATATAATTCCATTCATATGAGACTTTTATTGATTAATGATCAGAAAAGTCAGTGGCAGTAAATGTGCCAAAAAGATAATCTAAATAGCGACAATTTGTCTTGTTTTTATTTATAAAGAAGCTAATTCAGGACATTTTGTCGGTAAAGAGTTTCTTTTCTGGCGTGGTACGTCGTTTGTATAAAGAGAGATGTGTTCGATAATGAACAAACAAACGAGACAACCAAAACCAATAAACACATAAAACCATGGCAACTTTAGTTCGATATAACCGCGCTCCTTTCTTCAATCCTTTCTTTGGTGATTTTGGCTACAACCGTCCAGCCATCAATTCGACAGCTACGGTACCCGTCAACATTAAAGAAACCGAAACGGCCTTCCATCTGGAAATGGCGGTTCCAGGCCTGAACAAAGAAGACGTTAAAGTGAACGTTGAAAACAACAAGCTGACGGTTTCGTACAAAAACGAACAGAAAAGCGAAGAAAACACCGACAAATACACCCGTCAGGAGTTTAGCTTCAACTCGTTTGAACGGAGCTTCCGCCTGCCAAAAACCGTTAACGCCGATCAAATCTCGGCTAGCTACAACAACGGTATCCTGGCGCTGGAACTCCCTAAACACGAAATGAAAGAGCCAGCCGTCAAAGAAATCGCCGTTGCCTAATGGCGACTGGTGAATAGATAGGAAAGGCCTGCCCCCGACGGGGTAGGCCTTTTTGTTTTAAAGGATACTTACCGTAGCGCATTCACAAAAGCCGACAATTTTCTTTCGTCCAGCTGGCCATCCGTACGAACACCACTGCAAATATCCAGACCGAACGGCTGAACCTGCTCAATAGCTTCCCGAACGTTACCCAGGTTGAGCCCTCCCGCCAGAAAAACGGGGACGCTGGCCTGCTCCACAATCTGTCGGCTGATTTGCCAGTTATGTACTCGTCCTGTGCCACCCAGTTCCTTTACGGCCAGTGACGGATTGCCGGAGTCGAGCAGCAGAGCATCGATTCCACGCTCAACGGCCCATAAGGCTTCGTCAATGTTACGTTCGTCGACGACGTGAATGACCTGCACCAGTTTGATGGCCGGGAGAGCAGCCCGAAGCTGATCGTATACACCCGGCGCCACAGCATCGACCAACTGAACCGTATTCGCGCCAACCCGACGCTGGTGCGCAATGATGGCATCCGCTTCCGTTTCGCTGGTCAGCATAAACGTAGCAACGGGAGGTGGGGCAATTTGTACAATCCGGGCGGCCAGCGAGTCGTCAATGACGCCGGGGCCGCTGGGCATTCTACCAACTAACCCCAATGCGTCGGCTCCGGCCCGGATTGCCAGCCGGGCTTCGTCGGGGCTGCTGATACAGCATACTTTCAGGCGTGTGCGGGGGGGCTTATGCATAGATGTACGGCGTTAAACATAATAAGGCAGAAGTTGAGTGTGGCAGGATGGATGCCAGTACGACTCCAGCGCGGGTTTTCTTAAATGTATAAACGTAGTGCATACTGGGGTTGGCTGGACGTTTTTTTTCGTCCAATGGCTCACTTTTATGGGAAGCGGTCAATCCATCTTTATCTTTCCGCAGGAATAAAGAGATGATTAAACTTTAACTAGATGGCGTCAGGTTTTTTTGCAATCCTAGATGATATAGCTGCATTAATGGATGATGTAGCCTTAACGACGAAAATAGCCACTCGAAAGACGGCAGGCATATTAGGGGACGATCTGGCTGTCAATGCCGAAAAGGCCACGGGTTTCCTGGCTGACCGGGAGCTGCCTATTCTGTGGGCCATTACTAAAGGCTCTCTGATCAATAAACTCATTATCGTCCCGATTGCCCTGCTGCTAAATGCATTCTTCCCGGTCGCTATCACTTATATTCTTCTCCTGGGCGGTTGTTACCTGGCTTATGAAGGAGCTGAAAAAATAATTCATTATTTCAGCAAGGACAGCACCCACAAACAACCGGTCATCCTAGAAAGTAAGCAGAACGAATCAGCTATCGATCAGGAGAAAGCAAAGATAAAGTCTGCAATCACGACAGACTTCATTCTCTCCGTGGAAATTGTCATCATTGCGCTGGGAACGGTTACGGGAGCCGCTTCTGTGACCCAGATCGTAACGGTGTCGCTGGTTGCCGTACTGGCGACGATTGGCGTATATGGGATAGTTGCGCTGATTGTTCGCATGGACGATGCAGGCTATCAGTTGATTAAACGTTCAAATCATACCGGTTTACTCTCAACAGTGGGGCAGGGGCTGGTTAAAGCGCTGCCTGTAGTCATCCGAATTTTGAACGTAGTGGGTACAGCGGCCCTTTTACTGGTTGCCGGCGGAATATTTGTTCATAACATTCATTCTCTGCACAACCTGTTTCCGGCTCTTCCCGATTTTGTGAAAGAGTTTGGTATCGGGCTGATCGTCGGATTGGTAATCGTGGGTCTTTTTGCGGGGTTTAAGGCTCTTCGTACGCTCATTAAACCGTCGGGAGTTTGATAAATCGGGTGAGGATGTTTCGCTTTTGCATTGACTGTGGAGTGCCCTTGCTTAGTCCGATGAGCTTCCGCGTAGGTACTGGCTGGCATTGCTCCGGGGGAACAAAGCCGGGTGGATGTGGTTGTTTTGGTTAGAACGCTACTCAACGCTACCATGAACCAGCTACTATCCTTATTTGCATTGACGCTGATCAGCCTGTCGGCGGCCGCCCAGACCAAATCTGAAACCACCCCACCGGCCATTGTTTCGCTGATTGAAGGCATCACGGGAAAAGATTTCAAACCCGATACCGCCTACGCTACGTTGTCGAAAGAGGACGTGGACATTCTAACCAAAGAGCCAGTTGCCAACTGGAGTCTGCCCCAGCCGTCGGGCGATCAGATGATGTATCAGAACCTAGTTGTTGGAGAAAAATCCTACCGGCTGGTGATTATTAAACAGCCCCAGATTTCGCTGCCAACGGCCATGCTGTTACGCTACCCAACGGCTCAGTCGAAACCGGAAACCATTGCCCGGGGCACGCTCAGTCCGAAAGAACCGCAGAAAGCAAAATAGGCTCAACCCGCAGTTTAGTGATGATTGAAAGCGGCTGGCGTACCAATATCGCAGAATATTACGGTTGGCAGGGACAAAATGCCCGGCGCTTCGGTTAAGAAATCGAAGCGCTTTTTGCATATGGCTACCGTTCTTTCCTCCAACGATTCGTTCGCATCGTTACGTATCCCCGATTTCCGCTACTTTGTCATGAACAGTTTCCTGATTACAGCCACGTTGCTGATTCAGGAGGTTGTGCTTGGGTATGAATTGTATAAAATGACCCACGACCCGCTGGCATTAGGTCTGGTTGGGCTGGCCGAAGCGATTCCCTTTATTGCGCTTTCCCTGTTCGGCGGTCACCTGGCCGACCGGCGCGACAAAAAACGAATCCTGCAGTGGAGCCTGCTGGTTATTACGTTAGGATCAGTTATTCTGTACTTTATGTTTCAACCCGTCGTCGTCAGCCGACTGTCGCAGACGGCCCAACTGGCAACGATCTACGGTGTACTGATGCTGATTGGAACGGCCAAGGGGTTTTATTCCCCAGCCAGCTCCTCGCTGAAGCCGTTCCTGGTTCCCCGTGAGCTATACGCCAACTCGGCCACCTGGTACAGTTCCTTCTGGCAGGTTGGTGCCATTACGGGGCCGGGCGTAGCAGGTTTCCTATACAGTGGGCTAGGTTTCGACAATACCCTGCTGGTTGTGATTGCCCTACAGATCGTTTGCTTTGTGCTGATCACGATGGTAAGCCGCCGTCCGGTGCCGGTCAGCGATGCGCCGGTACTTGGTTTCCGGGAAAGTTTGAAAGAAGGCTTTCAATTCGTGTTCAATACGCCCATTGTCCTGTACGCCATTTCTCTGGATCTGTTTTCTGTCCTGTTTGGGGGCGTAGTAGCTATTCTACCCGTCTTTGCCGAGGATATTCTGAAAGTCGGGGCCGAGGGGCTGGGGGTTTTGCGAGCGGCACCCTCAGTGGGAGCCGTGCTGACACTGGCGTACATGACCAAACGTCCGCCTACCGATCATGCCTGGCGGAACATGCTGCTGGCCGTAGCGGGTTTCGGCGTTGCTACGATTATTTTCTCGCAGTCGACCAATTTCTACCTGTCCGTGCTGATGCTGGCGTTAACGGGTGCGTTTGACAGCGTGAGTGTGATTATTCGGCAGACGATTATGCAGATTTTCCCGCCCGACCACCTGAGGGGCCGTGTTGCTGCCGTGAATGGTATTTTTGTGAGCTCGTCCAACGAAATTGGCGCCTTCGAGTCGGGACTTATGGCCCGGTTGCTGGGAACCACGCCGTCTGTGCTGGTAGGGGGCATTTTTACGCTGGTGGCGTTGGGGTACATCTACACGCGATCTAAAAATCTTTTTTCAGTTAAACTGAACTGACCAGGCAAAAAAAATGAGCGCCACATTAGCTCGTTGCGTAATGTAGCGCTCAGGGATGAAGAAAGCGGAGCTTATGCATGACCACTGGCAGTGATACCGTGAACGTAGGCGTTTACGTTAATCGGTTTGTTGAGGAGAACCCGGTTGTTAAACACTTCCCAGAACAATTCGTCGGAGAGCTGATACTGATTCTGAAGGTCGAGCATGTCGCGAATGCTGTCTTTCAGATAATACCCGGATGATTTGGCGGCTTTCGCAATGCGCGTCAGTGGCTGGTAATTTTTCATGGTGAAAGTTGCTGGTTTCGTGATACACTGGTTTTTTAAACAGCAACGTTTCGTTATTGTTCACTCCACTTATGGCCTAATAAGCAGCCAATTAAAATAGTACTACGCAACCTGTCCATTACGGGCTGTCAGGCATATAATGAGTTAAGAAGATCCAATAAAAATATATAAATTATTTATAGTGGTCTCATTATCAGGCGCTAATATGAATGGTGAAACTCGGTCTGTGATGAGGCACTTTAGTATTCAGGAATAAACGAGCCCTTCCAAAAGTAAAGGGGGATAACCGGTACGTGCTGACGTACCGGTTATCCCCCTTCTGAACGAAATGAATTACCCCAGCAGTTTCTCGATAGCCTCTTTTGCTTTCTCGGCGCCGAAGCCAGCCTGGGCCTGCTCCATATAGGCAACGATCAGATCGGAGCCCAGGTTGCCGATGCTGCCCTCGTGCGCGTGGTGCAGCGTGCGCGGAGGCTGGTACGTATGGGAGGCAATCTCTTTACCAACCGTCTGGTACGCTTCTCGGAAGGGCACCCCCTGCAGGACGAGTTCATTGACCCGCTCAACGCTGAACAACAGATCGTATTTAGGGTCGTCGAGCAGGTTGTTTTTCACCTGCAGGTGCTCCAGCATGTAATTTGTAATATCGAGGCAGTCGAGCAGCTCGTCGAAGGCGGGCATCAGAATCTCTTTCAGCAACTGCATATCCCGGTGATAGCCCGACGGCAGGTTGCTCATGACGAGCGTTACCTCCATAGGTAACGCTTTTAGCCGGTTTGTCTTAGCGCGCAGCAGTTCCGCTACGTCCGGATTTTTCTTGTGCGGCATGATGCTGCTGCCGGTCGTGAGGGCGTCGGGCAAAACCAGAAAGCCAAAGTTCTGGCTGTTGTACAGGCAGATATCCATCGCCATTCGGGAGATGGTAGCAGCCACGGCGGCCAGGGCCGTCAGGGCGGTCTGCTCCGTTTTTCCCCGGCTCATCTGCGCGTATACGACGTTGACGTGCATGCCTTCAAAACCCAACAATTCGGTGGTCATCGTACGGTTCAGCGGGAACGACGAGCCATACCCCGCGCCCGACCCAAGCGGATTCCGGTTGCTAAGTCGGTAAGCCGTTTGCAGCGTCAGCATGTCGTCGGCCAGGGCTTCGGCGTAGGCACCGAACCAGAGACCAAACGACGATGGCATCGCAATCTGCAAGTGCGTGTAGCCCGGTAGCAGATCATCTTTGTGTTGTTCGGAGCGGCTGATGAGCTGGTCAAATACCTGCCGGACGGCCCCCGCTACCTGCCAGAGCCGGTCGCGGGTGAAGAGTTTCAGATCGACCAGTACCTGATCGTTCCGGGACCGACCGGAGTGAATCTTCTTACCTGTATCGCCCAGTGCCCGGGTCAGCATTAATTCAACCTGTGAGTGAACGTCTTCAACGCCGTCTTCAATGGCAAACTGACCATCCTGCGTTTGCTGATAGATCGTTTTAAGTTCAGCCTGCAAGGCCGTCAGTTCGTCGCGGGTAAGCAGACCAATGGTTTCGAGCATCTGCGCGTGCGCCAGATTGCCCAGTACGTCGAACTGCGCCAGGTACTGATCCATCTCGCGGTCGCGCCCGACGGTAAAACGTTCAATTTGTTCAGACGTCGTAACGCCTTCTTTCTGCCAGAGTTTCAAAGTGAAAGAGTTAATGAGCGAACGAGCGAATCTAGGTGGTCACTCCGCCCCGGCGGCTCAGTTTCGCTCTTTGTTTGCGCAAAGGTCGTAAAGAAATTTATGTATGGCTCAATGAATCCACGCCTGAATCCAATGGGGTGCTCAGACGTGGCCCCAGCCGCCAGAAGCCCAGCGCTGCTACCAGGCTAATGACCGCAACGACCAGCCAGTGCAACTGGAAGCCCAGGTTGGCGACCAGCTGAGCGCCCAGCATAGGGGCCAACGTCTGCGCCAGCGCCCCCGCCATTGCGTACAGCGCCAGGTATTTCCCGCGCGTTGCTGGCTGGGATCGCTCCACGGTAAACGACTGAAAAAAGGGCATGACCAGCATCTCGCTGAACGTAATCCCCAGCGTAAACAGCAGTGCGTTCACCCAGGTAGCCGGGAGTGTGAGTAGTGTGTACGAAACCGTGGCCAGCAGAATGCCGGCGATGATCAGCCGGATTTTTGGAAAGTTCCTGCGTTCCAGCGTGTAGACCAGCGCCATTTCGACGCAGACGATGATAACCCCGTTCATAGAAATCAGCAGGCCGATCTGACTTTCCGACAGGTGCACGGCTTCTTTCAGATAAAGCGGGATAATAGAAAACAGCTGCATAAAGACGATAAAATACAACGTAGCGAGTACCGCAAAGATGACAAAGGGTGTATCACGGTACGGCGACATAAACCGTTCTGTATCAATCGAGGAAGTAAGCGCAGCCAGCCCGTCATTTGTTGCCTGGCTCCGGGGCGGTTGCAGCGCCAGCCACAAAAACAGGCCGGCAAGCAGGCAAGTCAGGCCATCGGTCCAGAAGAGCAGGCTGTACTGGATGCCCGCAATCCAGCCACCCAAGCCCCCGCCAATAGCCCAGCCGAGATTGATTGCCAGCCGATTCAGCGAAAAGGCACGGGTGCGGTTTTCCGGAATGGAATAATGGGCAATAGCCGCCTGATTGGCGGGGCGGAATGACTCGCCAAAGAGGGTGAACACAAAAACGCTTCCGCAGAGGGCATAAAAATGGGTGACGAATTGCAGAAAAAGCAGGAACGCCCCGCTAAACACGAGGCTAAGTAACTGAACGTAATAGAACCCAAACCGGTCCACCAGTTGACCACCCAGAAACGTACCTAAAAAAGCACCAACGCCGAATACCGCCATAACGATACCCGCGTCGGCCACGCTATAGTGCAGATGCTGCGTTAGATAGAGCGTTAGGTAGGGAAGTACCATCGTACCACAGCGGTTGACGAGCATGACGCCCGCCAGCAACCAGACCGACGGTGATAAGCCCCGGTAAGCATCCCGGTAGAGGTGAATAGTACGCTGGAACATACCGCAAAGGTATGGCGCATGATACCAATAATCAGGAGCAAGTTAGGAGAGTAATGGATATAGGTAGAATCCGGTTTAAGAAGCACCGAATGGTACTACCATCAGCCACGTCGTCGGCCCGGATCGGCGTCTTCGCCGGGTTGGACAAAGATCTTCTTGTCGGAGATCAGCGCCCGGTGTTCTTCCAGGAATGCTTTAAACAGGCGAATTTCTTCCAGCTGCTTCTCGATGGGATGGGTCAAGGAGTAGCTCTCTACGTACACGTCCGAAAAGTCGGTGATGACGTATTCCATCAGCTTGATGCCCTTCCGTTTGAGCGCGTGCAAATACAAATTCTGGTGGTTGTTCACGAAGCGGCCCGGCTGGTATGATCCCGTTGTTTTCAGGTCGACCGCCTTGAATGAACCGATCAGATCCACGTAGCCGTAAAAGAGTACGTCGTCGATCTGCCATTGACAAAACACCTGGGTATCAACGATAGGACGGGGAAGGAGTTTCCTGACTTTTTTCAAAATATCGGGATTGAACCGTTCCTCATCCGTGCCTTTAATCACGGCTTCCTCAAACGAAGTCCCGCGTTCCTGGGCGGCTGTAGTGGGCGTTGGCACCCGGTTAATGCTGTCGATCAGTTGCTGAATGGACAGATTGCCACCGGTGAGGTAACGGGAAAAGGTGTTGAGCAGGGAAGGGTAGAAACGATAATTGACCATACAAGCAGAACCGATAATCGGCTGGAGTATCAACCGCCAGCTGCTGATTTAGTTTTTGACGACAAGCAGCACCCCCGCCATAATAAACGCCAGGCCCAGCAGTCGCCAGCCGTTGGCGGGGTGCAGTGAGAAACCGAGCCAGCCGTAATGGTCCAAGACAACGGCCGCCACTAACTGACCGGCAACGCTCAGGCTGACCAGGTTGGCCGTACCAATTTTAGGGACGCTGATGATGACCGTCGTTACGTAGATTGCTCCGATCACCCCACCCGTCCATTTCCACCACTCCGTTTGCCGGATAAGCGTCGGCGAAGGCAAGCCCCCGCGGAGGGCCAGCAACACTAAGACCAGGGACATAAATCCTGTACCGAACGAGATGGCTGCTGCCAATACGGGGTTTGCCATTGCCTGGCGCAGGTTGGCATTGACGCCCGCCTGAATGGTTACGGCCAGGCCCGTCAGAAAGGCCAGAAGAAGATAAACGTAAGTCATGAATAATGAGGTTGCCGAACAAAACGCAGCGCGAAGGTACAGCCGACAACTGAAGAAATTAGTGTCCGACCCGGGCGCGTTCGAACGAGGGGCATTCCGGCTGCCGCGTGTCCGGCCGCTTAATTTCTGCTTAAAATCCGAAAGGGGATAAACCTTTCAGTTCAGTAGCAGTATAGACTACAGGTATTTATGCCAGCGGGCTGCGTTGATCGGCCCGGTCAACGGCAGGAATACGTCGTCTTTTTATCGGTTGCTCCTGTTGCATGAAAGCTAAACTACTCAACGAAGATCAGCAGAAAACCTACGCCCTGATTTTTGATAAAGGTGATGAAGTTATGGCAGGTTTACGGCAGTTTGCCAGTGACAATCACTTATCGGCCAGTCAGTTTACCGCCATCGGTGGTTTCAGCGATGTAGTACTGGGGTTTTATGACGTAGCTCTCAAAGATTACAAAAAGATACCTGTTGGCGAACAGGTCGAAGTGCTGACACTGGCCGGAGATATTACGCTCAAGCCAGACGGTGACGTTCAGGTGCACGCCCACGCGGTGATCGGGATGTCGGACGGAATGGCCCGGGGAGGACACCTGCTGTCGGCGACCGTGTTTCCAACGCTGGAAGTTGTCCTGACTGAATCGCCTGCTCATCTGCGCCGGCAAGTTGACGAGGAAACGGGTATTGCCCTCATCCGTCTGTAAGTCGCGCTGTTTCAAGTGTATCACGATGATCCTCCCTGATGATAACCCTACTGGCATTTCCTTCCATCTTTTCATCGGCATCGCGTGAAGCAGACGCTATTCAGCGACTGACAATCTACTTTGTGGTAGTGGCATTGGCCATTCTGCTGGTGGTGGTTGGCCTGCTGATTTACATCGTTATTCGATTCCGGGCGAAACCCGGTGATGATCGTCAGCCCAGGCAGTTTACGGGAAACAAAACCGTCGAATCGATCATGATTGGCGTGCCGACTTTGTTGGTCATCATCTTTTTTGTTTTGTCGGCCAAAGCCATGAAAGCGATCCTGCCACCGCCTAACGGACACCAGCCTGACATCGTGATCCGCGGCCATCAGTTCTGGTGGGAAGCCGAATACCCCGGTACAAAAGCCCTCGTAGCGAACGAAATTCACCTGCCCGTTGGGCGACCGCTATTACTGCACATAGAAGCCAAAGACGTTATTCACGACTGGTGGGTGCCCGAATTGGGGACCAAGATGGATGCCGTGCCGGGCAGAACCAACCACCTCTGGCTGAACATCGAGAAACCCGGCATCTACGAAGGAGCCTGCAGCGAATTTTGTGGCGCGCAGCATGCCTGGATGCGCATTTGGGTGATCGCTCAACCCGAAGCAGAGTACCGGCAATGGCTGGCTGACTACCAACGGCCGGCCGTGACCCCTACCACCGAATCGGCGCTGACCGGCGCGAAGTTTTTTAATCGGCATGCCTGCGTGAACTGCCACCGAATCCAGGGAACGGCGGCCAACGGGCAGGGGGGACCCGACCTGACGCACTTTGCGAGCCGGAAAACGATGCTGTCCGGCATGATGCCCAACACGCGCGAAAACCTGCGTAAATGGCTGGATAACCCACAGCACGTAAAACCCGGTGCCCTGATGCCCCGGTTCGTGTTCCCGAAGGATAGCATCAACGTACTGGTAGACTATTTATCGACGCTGAAATGATAACAGATATCGAAGTCCCCGAACCGCTGTCTCCGCTGCCCGGTACCAACATCGATACCGATCAGGGGCTTTTGCAGTGGATTTCGTCGGTCGATCATAAACAGCTGGGGATCATGTATTTGCTGATGGCGTTGTTCTACCTGCTGGTGGGGGGCGCGATGGCCCTGCTGATGCGGATTCAGTTAATGGTACCGGAAAACCACTTTCTGGGAGCCATCGCCTATAATCAGCTGTTTACGATGCACGGTACGACGATGATTTTCTTCGTGCTGACCCCCGCAATTCTAGGCTTTTCGGTCTATCTGACACCCCTGATGATTGGCGCCAACGAAATGGCGTTTCCCCGGTTAAATGCCTTCGGGCTATGGATTTCCTTTTTTGGTGGTATCGTACTGTATTTCAGCTATCTGGCCGGTGGCGCCCCCGACACCGGCTGGTTCAATTACGCGCCACTAAACCAGGCCCAGTTCTCAAAAACACCGGGTGTCGATTATTACTGCATTGGTCTACTGCTGACGGGAATAGGCACCGTAGCTACGGCGGCAAACCTGATCGTAACGGTCATTACGTTACGTGCGGAGGGCATGAAATATAAATACCTGCCCGTGTTCGTCTGGATGGTCTTCATCAACAGCTTTCTGATTCTGGCGGCTTTCCCGTCGCTCAACGCGGCCCTGGTCATGCTGCTCATCGACCGCCAATTGGATGGTCACTTTTTCAACGTCAATACCGGCGGATCGGCCTTGCTTTGGCAGCATCTGTTCTGGCTGTTTGGCCACCCGGAAGTGTATATTGTGATACTACCACCGTTCGGCATTTTGTCCGAGGTAATTCAGGTCTACTCCCGAAAGCCCATTTTCGGCTACCCTTTCGTGGTTGGGTCCGGGATAGCGATTTCGCTGCTGGCCTTCGGCGTATGGATACACCATATGTTTGCCACGGGCATGGGAAACACCGTCAATAGTTTCTTTGCTGCCAGCAGTATGCTGATTGGCATACCGACCGGCGTGAAAATCTTCAACTGGCTGGGTACCATGTACGGTGGGTCCATTCGCTTCACTACGTCCATGCTGTTTGCGACGGCTTTTCTGGTCGAGTTTACCATCGGCGGATTGAGTGGCGTATCGTTCGCGATCGTGCCCATCGACTGGCAGCTGACGGATACGTACTACGTCGTAGCGCACCTGCACTACGTCTTCCTGGGTGGGAGTCTGTTCGGGTTGTTTGCCGGGCTGTTCTACTGGTTTCCCAAAATGACAGGCCGGATGATTGACGAGCGGCTGGGGAAATGGTTTTTCTGGCTGTTCGTTCTTGGTTTCAATCTGACTTTTTTTGTGCAGCATATTCTGGGTGCCATCGGGATGCCCCGGCGGGTGCATACCTACCCGGACCTCCCCGGTTTCGAGCCACTGAACATGATCTCAAGTATTGGCGCGCTGCTGATGGGCCTGTCCATGATGCCGTTTCTGTATCTGATGTACACTGCCTTTAAGGGAGGGAAACGCGCGCCGGATAATCCCTGGGATGGGTACACGCTGGAGTGGCTGGCGACCTCGCCCCCGCAGCTGAAAAGCTTTTCGAACATACCACCCATCATGAGTTTCCGGCCACTGCACGATCTGAACCATCCCGAGATCGGCGATCACAAAACAACAGAAGACGATAAGTATGGAACCAAAGATGATGACGTGGTTAGTGGTCGGGACTGAGACCATTTTCTTCCTGGCGCTGATAATGGGCTTTATCTATTTCGCCTATTACCCTGGTTTTGACCCTAAATCGGTGGGGTTGCTGGAACCGGTGCAAACTGGTGCGTTCACCGCTTTGCTGTTGGCGAGTAGCCTGACGTACTGGCGGGTAGAAGTAAACTTTAAGCAGGGAAAACAGAAGCCATTACGTATCTGGCTGATCATTACGCTGGCGCTGGGCGCTACGTTTCTGGCCGGACAGTTAATGGAGTATAAACATCTGTTTGACCAGCAGTTGGTAATCAGCCAGGGAACATTTGCCACCGGGTTCTTTACCCTGACGGGTTTTCACGGGCTACACGTATTGATCGGACTGATCTGCCTGCTGGTGGTGCTGTGTCTGGCTTTTCTGGGTGATTTCGAAAATTCGGATTCGTCGCTGATTCAGGCCGTGGGTATCTACTGGCATTTTGTGGATGTGGTCTGGATCATTGTTTTTGCGCTGGTATACATTCTGCCTCAATTTATAAACCTGCACGGCCATGTCAGCACTCCTTAGCTTCTGGTCCATCGACTGGTTTAGTCTGGCGTTGCTGACTGGACTGGCACTGCTGTACGGGTATGCAGCGCGCTGGCAGCGCCAACCGGGCGTTGGCTGGTACGTAGCCGGCCTGGTCGTGGTGGGGTTGGTGCAGACATCTCCCTTATACGTCCTGGGGGCGCATTATCTGCTTAGTGCGCACATGATGGGGCACATGCTGTTGCTGCTGATTGCCGCTCCATTACTGGTGCTGGGACTGCCGAAGCAATCATCCGGTAAAGGGGGATTCCTGGTGAAAAAACTGTCTGTTTTTTTCGTCCGTCGGCCCTGGATGGGTTGGCTTCTGGGCGTTGGCATCATGTGGTTCTGGCATATTCCCTCGGTTTACGATGCTACCGTTGCTCATGACTACAGCACGGCACTGGGCGACATAGCGTCTATTCCGATATGCCGGGGGGGCGGTTCGTCGGCGGGGATGCTGGCGAACCTGGCGCACATTCTGCATCCGATTAGTCTGCTGCTGGCAGGGGGCTGCTTTGCCTGGCCGTTAATTGGCCCTTTCCCCGAACAGCGAATTCATCCCATGGTGGGAATTGCCTACCTGGCTTCGGCATGTCTGGGCTGCTCGTTGATGGGTATGTTAATCACCTTCGCGCCGGTTGGTGTCTACCAGACGTACGTAGGCGCCGACTATTACGGGCTGCTGAGACAGATACACGAGGACTGGGGGTTCGACCGGGCCACCGACCAGCAGACGGCCGGTCTGTTAATGTGGGTGCCGGGTTGTCTGATCTATCTGACGGGAGCGCTGTATCTGTTCACTAACTGGCTGACCGTAGCTGATAAACCTGTAGGCCCATTGCTATGGAACGAGGAGAAATGAACGGGGACGAGAAAAAAGAATACCTGATCAACCGGGACAACTGGACAAAAGCCCGGCCACAGCACATCCCACGTCCAACGTACTGGCCCTTTTTTCTGGCCATGGGGTTGGCTTTTGCGGTATGGGGGTTACTAACGAGCTGGCTCATCGGTGTGGCGGGACTGGTGGTAATGATGATAGCTCTGGTGGGCTGGATAAACGAACTGCGACATGAGTCAGGAAGAAAACAAAACTAAGGAAGAAAGCCGACGGGATTTTATGATGAAGGTAAGCCTGGGTCTGGGTGGGGTTGCCGCACTGGCGGTGAGCGTACCGGTCGTTGGTGCGTTGGTCGCTCCGTTGCTTGAAAATAAACCAGAGGTCTGGCGTACGGTGGGTAAACCCGACGATTTTCCGGTGGGTGAAACCCAGCTTGTCCGCTTCGAAAACGCCGACCCGAAAGCCTGGGCGGGCATGACGGCCCGAACGGCGGCCTGGCTTCGGCACGATACAGAAGGTCACTTTATTGCTTTCTCGGTAAACTGCACGCATCTGGGATGCCCCGTCCGGTGGGAGGCCGACGCCGAATTATTTATGTGCCCTTGTCACGGTGGCGTGTATTACCGCGATGGCTCGGTCGCATCCGGGCCACCGCCCAAGGAACTGCAACGCTACGCCGTTCGGGTAGAACAGGGGCAGGTTCAGATCGGGACGGGGCCGATCCCCATTACCAATTTTGGCGACGAGCAGGCTTCATGAGCGTACTACAAAACATCGGGAACTGGCTGGACGATCGGCTGGGCTGGTCGGAGAATATCATGCCGCTCATCAAACACCCTGTTCCGCCGGGTGCCAAATGGGCATATGTGTTTGGTAGCGCTACGTTGTTCTGTTTTATCCTTCAGGTCGTCACCGGTATTGGCCTGTCACTGCTGTACCAGCCGTCGTCGGCGGATGCGTTTGAGTCACTGAAATTCATTACCAACCAGGCCACGTTCGGACGGGTGCTGCGGGGGATTCATTTCTTCGGTGCGTCGGGAATGGTGATTATGGTCGGTATTCACATGATTCGGGTGTATATCATGGCGGCTTATAAATACCCACGTGAAATGAGTTGGATCAGCGGTGTCTTCCTGTTTTTCCTGACCATCATCATGGGCTTTACGGGACAGTTGCTACGCTGGGATTCCAACGGAGTCTGGTCATCGGTGGTGGCAGCTCAGAACCTGGGTCGCGTACCGCTGATTGGTACCGGCCTGGCGCGGCTCCTGCTGGGGGGCGATACCATTGGCGCCCAGACGCTGAGCCGTTTTTTCGCCTACCATGTCTTCCTGTTTCCGGCGCTCATTTTCCTGTTTGTCGGCGTCCATTTGTACCTGGTATTTTATCACGGTATCTCAGAGCCGCCCAAAGCAGGTCAATTGGTTGATCCCAAAACGTACCGGGCCTGGTACAACGACATGCTGAAGCGGGTGGGCGTTCCGTTCTGGCCGGATGCAGCCTGGCGCGATGCGCTTTTTGGGGCGCTGGTTATTCTGGCGATTGTTGGACTAGCGGTCTTTGTCGGTCCACCCGAGTTGACCCAGCCGCCCGATCCGTCAATTATCAATACGTCACCTGCACCAGACTGGTACATGCTACCTGTCTTTGCCCTGTTCGCACTGGTACCTCCAGCAACCGAATCGTACCTGATTTTTCTGGGACCGGTTCTGATGGTCGTAGCCTTATTAGCCCTGCCCTTCGTGTCCAATAAAGGCGAGCGAAGTCCCATCCGACGGCCCTGGGCGGTGTTTGGGGTAGCCTGCGTAATTGTGTTTATGGGAGCTTTGTTGTACGTAGGCGAACGGGAGCCCTGGTCCCCGCATTTCGATACCAAACCGCTGGCGCAGGTGATCAACTACGCCAACCCGAAACTTAAACAGGGCGCAATCTTATTCCACGATAAGGGATGTCAGTATTGTCACGAAGTTGGCGGGCAGGGCGGCATTACCGGACCGAGCCTGACGCATATTGGCCGTACCTGGACGACCGATCAGATTAAAGTGCAGATTGTGAACGGAGCAACGGGCATGCCCGCTTACGGGGGCATGCTTTCCAACAAGGAACTAACGGATCTGGTTAACTTTCTCCATGCTCAGCAATGAGCCATGTGCTCAGGCTCCGATAAACTGACGTAACGTTTGTTCTGGACCATCGGTCATGAGCGCGTGCAGGTAGGTTGTTACGGCATCGGCAAAACCAGGTAGTGCGGTCAGATCGTCCTGCCAGATTGCGCTGTCGGATAAAACGCTGGTCACGAACGTCTGTTCCGATTTAGCGTCATCCTCCAGGATCGTTTTCCAGTCGCCGTAGAAATAGCCTGCCTTATCGTCGCGAATGGGGTAGGTCAGTATGCCACCGCCCACCGAAATTTCGCCGAGGAATTGACCCTCTTCTTCGCGAACGGCTTTCATGAATAACAGATAAGCCGCGAAGCCCAGCGCCATGTGTTTGGGAACGGCGTTAAATTGCTGGTAATAGCGTTGCAGGGTAGCAACGTTACGTGCCTGCATTTTGGTGGTTTGCTGCAGCGAAATGTTCAGCAGCAGGTGGTCGAGGTAAGGGTTCCGGAAGCGGTCCAGTACGTCGTTTGCGAACTGGATAACGGCCCGCTCATCCATACCCGGTATGCCGTAATTCGGTACAGTAGGTACGATTTCATTCAGCATCATCCGCTCGATGAACTGGCTCATGGTAGGGTGCGACATCTCGTCGGCCACCGTTTCTAGACCCAGCAAGTAGCCCAGCGGAGTAGCCAGGGTATGCGTACCATTCAGCACACGCAGCTTTCGCTCCCGGTAAAAATTGATGTCTTCATCGATGATAATCTGAGGTGTTGACGCGTCGGCGAACGAGAGCGTTTGACGCACCCGGTCGTCGCCTTCGATAGCCCACAGATGGTAGGGCTCGGTGAAGGTCAGCAGGTCATCTTCGTAACCCAGTTCTGCCTGCAGGGCTTGTTTGGCGTCTTCGGTAGGGCGGGTTACAATACGATCAACCAGCGAGTTACAGAATCGAACGTGAAATTTGAGCCATTTCGTGAACAGCTTGCCCAGCTCGTTGTACTGCGCGAGCTGTTCGACGGCCAGCCGTAATTTCAGACCATTATCGGTGACCAGTTCGGTTGGAATAACAACCAGCCCTTTGGCTCTCGAGCCGCCCACACTCCGGAAACGTTCGTACAGAAACGCCGTCAGTTTAGCCGGAAACGACTGCGGAGGCCGCTGAAAAATATTCTCTTCGGTATAATTCAGACCAACCTCGGTCGTGTTCGAAATAATGATCTGAAGATTCGGGTTCCGGGCAATCAGCAACACTTCGTCCCATTGTGTCTGAGCGGCCAGTACCCGGCTAATGGCCGATACAACCTTAGTTTCCGCTACGTCCTTTCCCTGCTGAACGCCCCGTACAGCAACCGTGTACAGGTTGTCCTGCTGCGCAAATTCATCCGTCTGGCTATCGGTCGATTTAACAACAACGATGGACCCCCGGAAACGATCGGCATCATTGGCCTGCTGGATGAGGAAGTCAGGCAAGCCCCGTAATAAGACACCGGTACCAAACTGGAGAACACGTTCTGGAAGCGCAGGAGCTGGGTAAAGGGAGCGGTTTAATTGAGACATATGGGTAAAAACGCTGACGAACTGCGGGCGACGGCAGCCAGTCGATAATCAACTAAGAAAATGGGCAAAAAACAGGGCAATCACAATTCGACAATATTACAAAGGACTGTCTGATATGTCACTGCAATTTTATGGATTGATTAAATTTTGACCAGTTGACGTTAATTATTACTTATTTACCGGAAGGTTGACAGCTGTTAAATTACCAGTAGAATCACCCGGCCCGGTTTTCGCCAGTCTATTACCGCTTCAATTTTCCTGAGCTGTCGCCAGCGGCCAGCGTTGTAATCTCGGCTACGGTAGCCAGATTAACATCACCGGGGATGGTATGTTTCAATGCCGAAGCGGCTACCCCGAACTCGACAGCCTGTTGCAGGTTCGTGAACGTCAGCAGACCGTAAATAAGCCCCGCCATGTAAGCGTCGCCCGTGCCGATCCGGTCCACAATGGGCTGGATGTCGTACTGCCGGGACCGGTGAATGGTTTCTCCGTCGAACAGCTTGGCCGAAAGTTGATTGTGAGAGGCACTGACCGAAACCCGCTTGGTATCGGTGATGTATTTGATCATCGGGAAGCGGTCCATCATGGCCAGACCTGCCTCCTGAAAGGAATCGGTCGAAAGACCATAAATCTCGTTAAACAAGGCTTTGCCGCCCAGCACCAGCGTACAACCTTCGGTCAGGGCAGGCATGATTTCCTGCGGAGTCCGACCATACTGCCAGAGGTTACTGCGGTAGACGATATCACCCGAGACCGGCACGCCCAAACGGTTGGCAGTCTGAATTCCCGCCAGGAGGCAATCGGCTGCGCCCTGGGAGAGCGCGGGCGTAATACCGGTCCAGTGGAACCAGTCGGCTCCCGTCAGTACCGTTTCCCAGTTAATCTCGTTCGATTGAATCCGGGCAAAGGCTGAGTCAACCCGGTCATACACGATCTGGCTGGCCCGGCTCCCGGCTCCCATTTCCAGAAAATACAGACCCATGCGTCCATCGCCGTATTGAATATGGTCTGTGCTGACACCAAACTTACGAAGATAGCCCGAAGCCGCCTGCCCCAGGGTATGATCCGGAAAGCGCGTTACGTGCGCCGTATCGGCACCAAGCTGCGCCAGCGACACGGCAACGTTGGCTTCCGTACCGCCGAAGTGCATGGTTAATACATCTGTTTGCAAGATTCTTCCAACACCCGGCGGACTTAGCCGGAGCATGACTTCACCGAAGGTGACAACTTTCATAGCGCGATAAGAGGGTTGGGCCCGAGAGAAAATGCAATGATAGGCATTTAGCGCTCATGAGCCATGCTCCATTGGGCACTCTTTTCCAACTCTTCGGCTTTCACGGGTTGTAACCGGGGCAGGATAAGGTGGATGAGCGCCAGCGCCAGCAGATACGAGCAACTGGCAATAAGGAACATGGGCTGGTAACCAAAGACCGTGATGATCCGGCCGGAGAGCAGCGCCAGCAAAATACCGCCGATGGCACCAAACATACCGCCAATACCGGTAACGGAGGCTACTACGTTCTTGGGAAATAGATCTGAGGCAAACGTGTACATATTGGCCGCCCAGCCCTGGTGAGCAGCCGCTGCCAGCGAGATCAGGGCAATCGAAAGGGTTAGACTGCTGGTTTTAGCGGCAAAGAAAATAGGAACAACGCAGAGCGCGCAGATAAACATGGTCGTTTTTCGGGCTTGGTTCGCCGACCAGCCGCGGCTCATCAGTTGCGTGCTGAGCCAGCCGAAGAAAACACTACCTGCGTCGGAAACAACGTATAGAATCAGGAAGGGGACACCGAAGCTTTTGAGGTCGAGCTTTCTGTCAAACGCGTCATTGGAACTGAAAAAATCGGGTAGCCAGGTCATGTAAAACCACCAGATCGGGTCGGCCAGAAACTTACCGACAGCAAAGGCCCAGGTCTGTTTATAACCCAGCAACTGCCCCCAGGAAACAGGTCGCGAAGGTACTTTTTCGGTATCGCTACGAATATACGCCAGTTCATCCGCCGACAGTTTGGGACTGCGTTCGGGTTTGCTGTAGGTCATCCACCAGAAGAACAGCAGGAGTACGGAAAGCAGACCCGTGATCAGAAACGAACTACGCCAGCCGAATTGTAAGATCAGGTAGGGAGCAGCCAGGGCGGTCAGAATAATGCCAACGTTGGTACCGGCATTAAAAAGTCCGTTGGCAAATGATCGTTCGTGTTTGGGAAACCATTCGGCTACGGTCTTGATGGCCGCGGGGAAATTGGCTGCTTCGCCAAAGCCGAGCATCGCGCGCATCCAGCGCAGACCACCGATGCTTGACACAAAGCTGGTTAGCACAGCCGCAACGCTCCAGATACCGATCCCCAGCGCAAACCCCCGTCGGGTGCCAATCCGGTCGATGGCCCAACCCACTAGTAGAAAGCCAATGGCGTACGCAAATTTAAACGCAGCATCTACGTCGCCGTAGAGAACCTTAAATCGATCGGTGGCTTCACGAGTGAGTACCGCATCGGGTGCCAGTTCCAGCATGTCCTTTCGAAAGACCTCATCGGTCATGGTAAAGGAAAGTATCTGACGGTCGACGTAGTTAACGGTGGTTGCCAGAAAAAGCAGCGCAATAATGCGCCAGCGAAAGCGGCCAGTTGTAGTAATCGTTTGCAAAACGGCAGGGTTTGAGGAGAAAAGTAAAGTTTGTTGCTTATCTACTATTGCGGCAACGTGTCGATACGGAAGAATGCCGTACGTTTGTCCGGACTACATCTGACTAATTTACGTATTATGCTTGAACAAACCTGGCGATGGTTTGGGCCGAATGACCCGGTATCGCTCAACGATGTGCGGCAGGCGGGTGCTACCGGCATCGTCTCCGCCCTGCACCATATTCCCAACGGTGCGGTCTGGTCGGTCGATGAAATCATAAGCCGGAAAACCACCATCGAGCAGGCTGGCCTAACTTGGTCGGTGGTCGAAAGTATTCCGGTACACGAAGAAATCAAAACCCGCTCGGGTAATTTTGCTACGTACGTCGAGAACTACAAAGAATCGATTGTTAATCTGGCACAGGCTGGTATCGATACGGTCTGTTACAATTTTATGCCGGTGCTCGACTGGACCCGCACGGACCTCGACTATGTCATGCCCGACGGTTCGACCGGTCTCCGTTTCGATGCGACTGAGTTTGCGGCTTTTGAACTCTACATCCTGCAACGACCTGGTGCCCGGCAACTGTACTCCGCCGAAGAACAGCAGTGGGCGCGTCAGCTCCTGAATAGCATGGACGATACCCAGGTCAATCGGCTAACCCGGACGATCATTGCCGGTTTGCCCGGTTCGGAAGAAAGCTACACGGTCGAGCGGTTTCGAGAGGCCCTGACGGCGTATCAGTCGGTTGGCGATCAGGAACTGCGGCAGAATCTATACGTTTTTCTGCGGGAGATTGTACCCGTTGCTGAGTCGGTTGGTGTCCGTCTGGCCATTCACCCGGATGATCCGCCGTACCCGATTCTGGGGTTACCCCGTGTGGTGAGTACCGAAGCCGATGCACGAGCGTTACTGGCCGCTGCCGAATCGCCCGCCAATGGCTTGTGTTTCTGTACGGGTTCGTACGGCGTTCGTCCGGATAACGACCTGGTGGGAATGGCGCAGCGGCTGGGACCGAAAATCCATTTCGTTCACCTGCGCAGTACGGAGCGGACACCTGCTGGCGAGACCGCCCTGGATGGTAGCTTTCAGGAAGCGAACCACCTAGAGGGTGATGTCGACATGGCTGGCGTAATGCAGGCGCTGCTCGCCGAACAGAAACGCCGGCAGGAAGAAGGCCGCCCAGACCTGCGCATGCCGTTCCGGCCCGACCACGGCCACCGGATGCTCGATGACCTGACCTCCGGCAAGCGAACCAATCCGGGCTATACCGCGATCGGCCGGTTACGTGGTCTGGCCGAACTGCGCGGCTTGATGCTGGGACTAAGCCAAAGCCGATAGCCTGGTTTAGTAGCTAGCGGGTTTAAGTTTTAAAGGTAGTATCTTGCAAATACGTAATCATCATGGCTATGGAAACAGTACAGAAACCCAAACGTACGATAACCCCTGAGCAGCAGCAGCGTCGGGCTGAACGTAGCCGCCTGCTTAAGTCGATGGTTTACGAAATGTGGGATGGAAAACCCCTGTATTACGCCGGCTACCAAGACGTACTAAAAGGACAAAAGACAATTGAACAGGTCATGAGTTCGAGTATTTTGCAAAGCCGTATGGCTGTACGAATTGCCGCTTATTTATTATCTGTACTTGATCTGGAGCAATACGATGTTCTTGGAAACGAAATTGGCGTTCAGTTCAAAAAAGGCGATTGGCGGGCCTGTGATATTGCTATTTTCAACGTAGCTGATCTGGCCGGGCAGGATGAAACAAAATACGCTTGGGTAGCGCCTAAAATTGCTATTGAGATCGACACAAAAGTTGACCTTAATAGTTTTGACAGTTCGTTCGAATACTATGAGAAAAAGACAACCAGCCTACTCGAATTTGGGGTTGAAAAAGTGATCTGGCTGTTCACCCGATCCCGGAAAGTCTGGATAGCCGAACTGGGAAAAGACTGGCTGATTCGCGACTGGGACCAGCCGGTTGAAGTACTGAACGGTTGCCGATTTGTGCCGGATGAACTGGTACCCACGAAAAAATAAAGCAGAAAACGGGAAGAAGTTTCCCGTTTTCTGCTTTATAGGGTATGAACAATCTCACTACGGCTCCCGCTTTCCTTTCGGAAGATTTTCTGCTCCAGACGGAAACCGCCCGGCGACTCTACCACGACTACGCCCGATCGATGCCCATCATGGATTACCACTGCCACCTGCCGCCCGATCAGATTGCCGCTAACAAGCAGTTTGAAAATATGACGCAGCTCTGGTTGTACGGCGACCATTATAAGTGGCGGGCCATGCGCACGAACGGAGTCGATGAGCAGTATTGCACTGGTAGCGCATCGGACTGGCAGAAGTTTGAGAAATGGGCCGAAACGGTGCCGTATACGCTACGTAATCCGCTGTATCACTGGACGCATCTGGAACTACGTAACCCCTTTGGCGTAAATGATGTGCTGAACCCCGAAACGGCCCGATCGATTTACGATAGCTGTAACGAACAACTGCCTCAGTTTACGGCCCAGCGTCTGCTGAAACATTTCGATGTGCGGGTCGTCTGTACAACGGACGACCCAACCGACTCGTTGGAACATCACCGGACCATTGCCAGTCAGCCGTTTGGCGTCCGGATTTTACCCACGTTCCGCCCCGACAAAGCGATGGCGGTTGAAGACCCGGTAGCGTTCCGGGCGTACGTTCAGAAGCTGGGCGAGGTGACCAATCATGACATCCGGACGCTGGACGGTTTCCTGACGGCGCTCAAATCCCGGCACGACTACTTTGCCGAAATGGGTTGCCGCCTGTCGGATCATGGCCTGGAAACGCTGTACGCCGAACCGTACCAGGAAAACGAGATCAAGATTATCTTTAATAATCTACTTCCCAACTGGCAGCAGGGACTCGACGTGATCAGCCCACTGGACGAGCGTAAATTCAAATCGTTCATGCTCCAGCAGTTTGCCGAGTGGGACCACGAAAAAGGCTGGACGCAGCAGTTTCACCTGGGGGCGTTACGTAACAACAATCGACGTCGGCTACGCGAGCTGGGAGCCGATACCGGCTGGGACAGCATTGGTGATTTCCCGCAGGCGGTGGCGCTGTCGCGTTTTCTGGGTGGGCTGGACGATCAGAACAAACTGACCAAAACGATCTTATATAACCTGAATCCAGCCGATAATGAAGTGATCGCGACGATGATCGGTAACTTCAACGACGGGTCGGTTCGGGGAAAAATTCAGTTCGGTTCAGGTTGGTGGTTCCTGGATCAGAAAGACGGCATGGAGAAGCAGATCAATGCGCTATCGAACATGGGCCTGATCAGTACATTTGTCGGTATGCTGACCGACTCCCGGAGTTTCGTATCGTACAGCCGCCACGAGTATTTCCGGCGGATTCTCTGCAATCTGTTCGGAAACGATATTGAAAATGGCGAACTGCCGAATGACGTGGATTGGGTAGGGCAGATCATTCAGGACATCTGCTACCGTAACGCCGAGCGCTATTTCGGCTTCGACCAATAGTGGCCATGACACATACGTTTGTTGAAACAAATGGCGTGCGACTGCATGTCGTTCAGGCGGGTCCGGAAACGGGTCCGCTTGTTGTTTTACTGCATGGTTTCCCGGAGTTCTGGTACGGCTGGAAAGCTCAGATTGATACGCTCGCCGAAGCGGGTTTCTGGGTCTGGGCACCCGATCAGCGGGGCTACAACCTGAGCGATAAACCACGTAACGTAGCCGATTACGCGCTTGATACGTTGGTTAGCGACGTCATTGGCTTGATCGACGCGGCTGATCGGCAGAAAGCTGTTGTTGTTGGACACGATTGGGGAGCCGCCGTTGCCTGGTGGACAGCGGTCTCGTATCCCGAACGGGTCGACCGGCTGGTTGCGCTGAACGTACCGCATCCCGTTGTCATGCAGCGCTTTGCCCGGCGCGATCCGGGTCAGCTACGACGTAGCTGGTATATTGGCTTTTTTCAGGTGCCGTGGTTGCCCGAAAAACTATTGAGCTGGCAAAAAGGCAGATTACTGGCACGAGTGTTACGCAGCAGTAGCGAACCCGGTACATTCTCCGACGCTGATCTGGAACACTATCAGACAGCCTGGAATCAGCCGGGAGCTGTTCGCAGCATGATCAATTGGTACCGGGCTGCCATACGGGACCCTACATCTCGACGGTCGTCCATTCGGGTAACCGTCCCGACACTATTGATTTGGGGGGTTATGGATCAATTCCTGAAACGCGACATGGCGCAGGCCAGCATTGACCTGTGCGACGACGGCCGCGTCGTCTTCCTACCCACAACCCACTGGGTGCAGCACGAACAGCCGGAGCGGGTAGGAGAACTAATAAAGGAGGAAGGAGGAGAGGAGAAAGGAACGAGTAGTTGCTGACGCATTAATTTTCCTTGTTCCTTTCTCCTCTACTCTTTTTATTCCTTATACACCTTCCCATCTTTCATCACGAACCGTACCGTTTGCAGGGTTTTGATGTTTTTGATGGGGTTTTCGTCGACGGCAATCATGTCGGCGAATTTGCCGGTTTCGATCGAGCCGATCTGCGTATCCATTTTCAGCAGTTTAGCGTTGGTAAGCATAGCGGCTTTTATCGCTTCGACGGGCGGCATACCTGCTTCGACCATGTATTCGAACTCCTTGGCGTTGTAGCCGTGCACAAACACGCCGGCGTCGGTGCCAAAAGCGATGTTAACACCAGCCTTGTAAGCCTTACCAAATGTCGCCTGAATCTTGGGGCCGACTGCCAGCGCTTTGGGGGTCACCAGCGCCGTGTAATAGCCAAACATTTTTGCAGAGTCGGCAACGGTCTTACCAGCAATGATCGTTGGAACGTAATACGTGCCGTGCTTTTTGAACAGCGAAATGGTTTCGTCGTCCATGTACGTACCGTGTTCAATGGTTTGCACACCCGCGCGAATGGCCCGTTTCATACCTTCAGCGCCGTGGGCGTGGGCCGCTACCGCAAAGCCGTAGTCATTGGCCGCATCGACAATGGCTTTGGCTTCCTCCTCCGTAAACTGCGGGCCCGATCCGTCCTTGGCGTTACTCAATACTCCGCCCGTTGCGGTGATCTTAATCAGGTCGGCCCCGTCTTTGTAGCGCTGCCGAACGGCTTTCCGGGCATCATCGGGGCCGTTGATAACGCCTTCTTCCGGGCCCGGATCGCCCATCAGGTCTTTCCGGTAACCGTTCGTAGGATCGGCATGACCGCCTGTCGTCGCTATCGATTTGCCGACTGTCAGGATACGCGGTCCATCGACCAGCCCACGATTAACCGCGTTACGTAGTGCTACGTTAACCCCGCTGCCACCCAGATCCCGGACTGTTGTAAAACCTGCCAACAGCGTTGTTTTGGCGTTTTTTGCGGCCTGAAACGCTACGTCGGGCGTATTCAGGGTAAAGCGATCAATCAGGCCACCACGCCGGGTTTCGGTTTCGAGGTGAACGTGCATGTCGATCAGACCGGGCAGTACGGTTTTGTTTTTCAGGTCAACGACCCGATCCTGACCCGATGCCGCCGTGTAGCCTTTCTGAATGCCGGTAATCTTGTTGCCTTCAACCACAACGGTCATCTGGGGCTGGACATCGTTGCCGGTTCCCGTAAACAGGTTACCGCAGTGAAGAAGTGTGCGTTGCGCAAAAAGGGGACAGGTAAGCAAGGCGAGCCCCGCCAGCAGGTAAATTTTTTTCACGAATACTGAGTTGGTTAGGTACAAAAAGGCCGCAACATCTTGTTGCGGCCTCAAAATACACCAGTAAGCGCTTTTTAGGTAATTCTGCCTGGTTATTTCTTTACGATCACCCCGTCGGCCATGAACGTAATCGCTTTTTCGGGTTCGGTGATTTTCTCGATTTCTTCTTTAGACTTCCCGCCATCCTCAGCGTAGTGACGCAGTTTAGCAACAGAGGTCGTGGTTGTTTCAGCAACGCCTTCAACGACAACGGTTTTTCCTTCGATGTCTTTTGGAACGAAGAAGGCGTAGTCTTTGAACATAACACGCATCGTTTGTCCGTCGCCCGTGTTGACTTTCATCCAGCAACCTTTCATTTTGCAGACGGATTCAACCGTACCTTCAACTTTGACGGGCATAGTTGTTTTGTTACCCATCTTCGTGGCTAGTTCGGTGGCTGGAATCGCACCTTTCTCGTCGATTTTTTTGCCGTGAAATGAAGCGTCAGTCTGGGCGAAGGCTCCATACGAAAGACAGAATGCAATGGCTAATGCAACTAATTTTTTCATCGGAATAAATATGAACAAGGTTATGATCAGTACGTTCGACTTAGCTTTTCATTGTCTTCCATAGACAGCAATTCTACGGAAAGAATAAAACAAATGTATGCATTTCAGGACATTACGAGAGGCCTAGTGAACCTGTTTTTAGTGACTGGTGCCTTGTTACTGCTGCCTTTTTCCTGTCGTCACAAAGCAGAAGAACCTACCCGGACTGAGTTTTTTGACCGATCGGGTATGGACACGACGATCGCTCCCGGCGACGATTTTTTCGCTTATGCCAACGGCAACTGGCTAAAAGCGACAAAAATTCCGGATGATCAGGTCGGCTGGGGCTCGTTCAATACGCTTTACGAGGAGAATCTGCAGCGGACAAAAACTATTCTCGACGAAGCGGCAAAGGCTGATCCGAAGCCGGGTAGTTCAGCGCAGAAACTGGGCGATTTTTACCTGAGTGGACTGGACACAAATCGCATCAACGCATTGGGGTACACCCCGCTCGAAGGAGAATTAATCGCCATCCGGGCGCTGACGGATTATAAAAGCGTACTGACTTACCTGACAACGACTGACGTTGATCCTGGAGGGAAACTGCTTGGTTTTCGCGTGGCGGCTGACGACCGACAGAACACAATCAATCGAATCAACTTCGTGCAGGCTGGCCTATCGTTACCAGAGCGAAGCTATTATACCCGTCAGGATTCCGCGACGAGAGCCGTCCGGAAGGCTTTTGTTCACTACGTTGCTACCCTCTTTCGACTGACGGGCGTCGATGCACGATCGGCGCAAACGAAAGCCGACGCGATACTGGCGTTTGAGATGAAGCTGGCTGGTTCCCACAAACCACCCGCCGAATTAGGAGATCCGGTGGCAAACTACCACAGGCTGGCCGTTGCTGATCTGAGCCAGCAGATGCCAAATCTGGCCTGGCGGGAATTGCTGGATAACCTGGGATTGAATCGAGTTGATACGGTGCTCATGGCTCAGCCCGCTTACTATAAAACGCTGAATGAGCTACTGCCACTGGTATCGGTCGACGATCTGAAAGATTACCTGACATTTACGCTCCTCGACGATAAGGCAAATCTGCTGAGCCAACCTTTCCAGTCGGCCAGATTCGCGTTCAGAGATAAGATGCTGTACGGGCAGAAACAGCAGACAGTACGCTGGAAACGAGTTGCTGTGGTGATTGATCAACACATGGGGGATGTACTGGGCAGGCGCTGGGTCGCACGTTACTTCCCGCCAGCGGCCAAAACGCGCCTGGCAGCTCTGGTCGACAATCTACAACGTGTGTACCGCGAACGAATTGAACAGCTCGACTGGATGACGCCGAAAACGAAGCGCGTGGCATTGATTAAACTGGAAAACCTGGTCAAACGAATTGGTTACCCCACTCATTGGGATGACTACGGAAACGTCGTAATTAAGCAAGGCGATTTCTTTGGGAACGCCCAGCGACTTGGTATTTACCAGACAGCTAAAAAACTGGCGAAAGTTGACCGGCCTGTTGACCCGGAAGACTGGCTGATGACACCCATAACGGTGAATGCATACGCAAATCCGGCGGATAATGAAATCGTATTTCCCGCCGGGATTCTCCAGTTTCCCTTCTTCGACAAGGATGCCGACGACGCTATAAATTATGGAGCGATTGGTATGGTCATCGGTCACGAAATGACGCACCTCTTCGACAATCAGGGCCGGCAGTATGATCAACTCGGCCAACTTCGTGACTGGTGGACGAAGTCAGACGCTGCTTTATTTACCAAAAAGACGGACGCGCTGGTGAACCAGTTTTCTAAATACACTATCGCTGGTCAGTACGTCGATGGTCGACTCACGCTAAGCGAAAATCTGGCCGATCTGGGTGGCGTTACGCTGGCTTACCAGGCGTTTAAAGAAACAAAACAGGGGCGGGGGAACACGAAGATCAACGGCTTTTCGCCCGATCAGCGCTTCTTTCTAGGGTTTGCGCAAATCTGGCGGTTCAAGTTCAGTGCCGAAGCCGAGCGGCTGAGTCTGGTTACGAATCCTCATGCCCCCGTCAGGTTCCGCGTTAATGGTACGTTGACAAATTTCTCGCCGTTTTATCAGGCCTTCGGGGTGAAGCGAGGGGAGCGATTGTATAAGGCGGACGGGGAGCGGGTGGTGGTTTGGTGAAGATCGATTGCCCTCACCCCAACCCCTCTCCCAAAACGGGAGAGGGGTTGGGGTGAGGGTATACCCTACGTCCAGTACAGAATCGGCGCATTCGGAAACCGCCTAGCCCACTCCGCGTAAAAGAAGGCTTTCATTTCCTTCATCTCTTCAGGGCGGTAGACGTACTTGGTGCCGCCAAACTTATTCCGTTTCTCCGCTCGATTTGCCTCGTCCATCTCCAGCGACGTGTTAGGATACCACTGCAGAAGAATATCTTTGGAGCCGGGCGTAAAGCGATGACTGATAAATTCAACGTTCATGTCTATCGGACCAAAATCGAGTACGTTGGCAATACGGTCGAGTAGCGCTGTGTAATGCTCACGCCAGTCGGGAATAGGCATAATGGGGGCAATCACCAGGCCGATGGGGTAACCACCTCCGCCTAACTCCTTCGGCAGCGCCAGTTTACGCATAGCCTGCAACCGGGCCTCAACTGAAGCCGTCCCCCCTTCCAGCCGCCGGGCAATCTGGTCGGCATTGAGACTGAAACGGGCGCGTGTCTGGCCATTATGGGAAAGGTTCAGCAGACTGTCGACGTGATCGTATTTCGTCACGAAACGGAGTTGCCCCATCTCACGCGAACCGTAATAACGAATACACTCAGCAAGACTGCCCGTCAGGTGCTCGATGCCCAACACGTCGGTGTAACAGCTTACCTCAAATGTCGTCGGGCGACCAGCTTCGGTGCCCTGCCAGCTCTTGTTGGGCGGGTAAGTGCCTTCGTATGTGGCCGTGTGTGCCAACATATTGGGCAGATTAGCATAAGCCCGTACAACGGGTGGGCCAGCTAGACTGCCTGCCAGATAACAATACTGACAGTGAGCCGGGCAGCCTTCCGCCAGATTCATCTGCCAGTCGGCCGAGGGGGGGATGGGTTGCAGGCGAAATGCACTGGGTGGTGCATTGACGATGGCCAGCGTGTTTTTAGCAATACGATACGTTTCGCGCTCGTCGGCTCCACGTAACCCCGTAATCCGATTCCCTTTAGCCACTTCGATCGGCAGATTCAGCGCGGAGATACGTTCGTAAATGGCCTGACCAAAAGGCTCGTTCAGCGCGTCAGGCGTAAAGACGACACGCTTCGGCATCCAGAGACGAGGTGATTTAACGAGGGGCTGAGCAATCGGAGCGGTTGAATCGGCTATCATAACGAGCGTGAAAACTAGGAGAAACGACTACGTATTAATAACACATTTCTCGTCTGTATGGGTCCTTGATAGGTGAATTATTTCTTCTGTTAACTAATTGAAATTCAACAATTTGTTGTTTTAATTTAACTTGATTTTGAAAATAGTAGGTAATGAAAAAGCCGATTATTCTTGGCGAATAACCGGCTGGAAAAAGAGTTCAGGCGAGCCTACTTGGCAAGTTGCACACCGCGTTTGCCAACACGTCCGAAGTAATAGTTAACGCCAAATTTTAACCGGTCGCCTTTACCGCGACCCAACGCTGGATCGAATTTATTGTAAAAATTGCCTTCGTAGCTCACTTCTGCACCCAACCGATGCAGAATCCAGAACATAAGACCAAGTTCAAGACCAACACTCGTGTAACGAGCCTTCGTATCAGCAGAAATAGTTCTGGAATACTCTCGGCCGCTGTTGATACTAGCTCCTACAAAACTGCTGACCCGTGTCCGAAACGGGTAGTAGCGGGCAAAAATACCACCTTGCTGGGCCCGATACGAGTTACCAACCAGACGATCAAAATCATACCGAAGTCCGGCTGCGAAACCCGGCTGGAAGAAATAGCCAGCGCGTAAATTAATGTCAGTATACACCTTCCCGCTGGTGGCACCCAGACCAATACCGCCCCCAACGAAAAGGTTATTGGGTTGAAACCAGCTCAGTTGGTTTTCCTGCATGTAGGTGCGGGATTTCTGAATCTCGGTATTTAGTTTTTCCTCAACCTGAACCGCTTTTTCGCGCACTTCCTGGCGGGTGTTTTCGTCACGGGAGGAGCGCCGTCTGGTTGAGTCGGCATCATCCTGGGCAAAGCTGGCTACTGACAGACATGTCAGAAACCCCATCGTAGCAAGTAAATTTTTCATCGTCGCTGAGTTAATAGTTTAGTGCTTCCTGTATACACTAAACTATTAACAACAAACGTTTCATAAGGTTTTTAAGATACGTTGGGGTCTCTGAAAAGAATACAAAAAAAGGACCGCCAGATCTGTTGAAATAGTCATGCGGCCCGGAAAGAGACAAAAACGAAAACTACTTTTTTAACTCCTGAATAAGGGTCGCGACCTGCTCAACAGTAACGGCCGGGAAATTGGCGATCCGAATCTGCGACTCTTTCAGGCTGCCATAACCGCTGCCTATGATCAGGCCTGCCTTCTTGACGGCTGCAATAACATCTGCCGACGAGCTTTTGGTATCTGCTACTACAACCGTTTGTGAGCGGTGCCGTTCTTCCTTGACGAAGGGCGAGTAATCCCCCGAATCATCCAGAAACTTATAAAGCATTTTTGCTTTTTCCTCGGTCTGTTTCCGGATGGTGTCAATGCCGATTTTGTTGAAGTCCTCGGCGATCTTACCCAGTATGTAGATGTACAGAACGTTGGGCGTTGCGGGTGTTTCGTAAGTTTTATAGTGCTTCCAGAGCGTCGGCAACGTGTGGTGAGCACCAATGGTCATCGACTCATAACGCTGCAGCCGTTCGGCTTTTTCCAGACAGCTCTTGCCCGCAATCCAGACACCCAGCCCGGCGGGCATACCAAACGCTTTCTGAACCGAGAAAAAGGCAGAATCAATCAGGCCGAAATCCAGGTCGGGATAAGGAGCCGACGAGACCGTGTCCACACAGAACAGTTTTTTCGGGTATTTCCGCTTCAGCTTGTGCATATCCGTTGTTCGCATCTGCACCCCCGACGAGGTTTCGTTATGCGTCAGGCAAACAACTTCGGCATATTCTGGAATCTCAACATCAGCAGAATCGAATCCTTCGCCAAAAGGCTTTTCCAGGATATGAGCAAATTTGTGAAGACTGTTGGCGTAGTCGTAGAACTTACGGGAGAACGAGCCATTGACGAGGTGAAAACTTTCGTGCTCAACACAGTTGAACAGCATCCGCTCCCACACTTCCGAGGCCGAACCCGTAAAGAAGATGCCATGGGTTTGCGGGATATTCAGCAAAATCCGCAGCTGTTCGTCCGTAAACTTGTAAATATCCCGGAATCGCTGGCTACGGTGCGAAATCGAACCCAGCTGTTCATCCATCGCCGTTTGCAGATGCTGATAAAACGTTGGATACAGTTCCGCCGGCCCAGGGGTGAAATAGAGATTTTTCATTTTCTCGAATGAGTGAATGAGTGAATGAGTGAATGAGCGAATGAGTGAATGAAAATGCTTGCGCCAGCTATTCACTCATTCGCTCAATCACTCATTCAATATTAATAAAGCAGTCTAAACTTAATCGTGTTGTCGAGTTCTTTCAATTCCTGAACCACTTCGTCGGCGTACTCTTTCGCTACGTCGGTGATCACGTATCCGATTTTCTCGTTGGTTTTGAGATACTGACCGTGAATATTGATGTGGTAATTGGCAAAAATCTGGTTCATTTTAGCCAGAATACCCGGTACGTTGGCGTGAATATGCAACAACCGGTGTGAGTCTTTCAGAAGCGGTAACTGAAGCTCGGGGAAGTTGACGCTGCCGTACGTACTACCGTTATTGATGTATTCGAGCAGTTTTCCCGGTACGAAGTTACCAATGTTAGCCTGCGCTTCTTCGGTGCTGCCGCCGATGTGGGGCGTCAGAATAACGTTTGGCAGATCACGCAGGGCGTTGGTAAACTCCTCGTTATTGGTTTTCGGCTCCTGAGGGAATACGTCGACACCCGCGCCGATTACTTTACCGCGCTCAATGGCATCGACCAGCGCTGGAATATCGACGATATGGCCGCGCGACAGATTCAGGAAAATAACCCCGTTTTTCATCAGGCCAAACTCCCGGTAGCTGATCAAATTCTTGTTTTCAGCCCGACCGTCGGTGTGCAGGCTGATGAAGTCAGAAACCGTCAGCAGTTCGTCGAGCGTCTTGCACTTGCGGGCGTTGCCGAGAGCGAGCTTGTCGACAATATCGTAGAAATACACTTCCATACCCAGCGCTTCGGCCACAACCGACAACTGCGTACCGATATTACCGTAACCCACCAAGCCAAGCTTTTTGCCGCGTACCTCGTAGCTGTTCTTGGCCGACTTGTCCCAGTCGCCCCGGTGCATGGCGTTACTTTTCGGAACAATACCCCGAACGAGCATGATAATCTCACCAATAGCCAGTTCGACAACCGAACGAGTATTGCTGTAAGGCGCGTTGAAAACGGCAATGCCTTTTTCGGTGCAGGCATTCAAGTCGATCTGGTTGGTACCAATGCAGAATGCACCGATAGACATCAGCTTATTGGCGTGCTCCAGTACCCTGGCCGTTACGTTCGTCTTCGACCGGATACCGAGAATTGATACATCGCGGATAGCTTCGATCAGTTCGTCCTCGTCCAGCGCTCCTTTGCGGATTTCGACGTTGAAGCCTTCCTGTTCGAACAGCTGCACCGCTACCGGGTGAACATTTTCCAGGAGCAGCACCTTGATCCGGCTTTTTGGGTAAGACTGACTGCGGCTTAGGTTATTGTGGTACAGAAATTCGTCGAGCGAAGGGGCAACAAAATCCGCTTTCTCGACCACGTTAGGCCGTAATACGTTCTCTGTAAACGCATAAAACCTGCTGGCCAGACCAGCAGCCCGGATCTCGTAGTCGGTATACCCGTCGCCCAGTACGTACACTTCGCCATCGAGGTTCAGATTCCGAATCACCTGTGATTTGCCACCGTTTGCCGACAAGGGATTCTCCCGGTTGAAGCCAACTACGTACCCACTTTCGTCGAAGATGAAATCGTTGGCGAAAACGTTTTCTGCTTTGATTCCCAGCGATGTAACGATGGGGACGATAAAGTCCTTAAAGCCGTTGGAGATGATATAAATATGGTCGGCGTTTTCGGTCAGAAACGGCTTGTTGCGTTGGAACGAATCCGAGATCTGACCCATCAGCGTTTCAATCAGCGCAGGCAGTTGATCGCGGTGAGCTTTCAGAATACCCAGCCGTAATTCAAGTGATTCGGTAAACGACAGTTCCCCGGACATGCCCCGGTCGGTAATGGTCTTGATCTGGATCAGCGCGTTGTTCCGGTCCGGACTGCCCGCGAGAGAGATTTCTCCCAGCACATCGAGGGCTTCAACTTTGGTAAACGTACTGTCGAAATCAATGACGAAATACGTCTGTTCGGGTGTTTTGGTGAGCATAAATTTACACTGGTTCAAGATCTGCCCCGCCTGGAGGCTCATTGTCTAAAATAATGTCAAGCGATTGCCGAAGCTGAGGAAGATGAAGTGTAATAATTCGCCAGATAATCTCGTAGTCCAGACCAAAATAGTCGTGAACAAGTATGTGGCGGGTACGAATAATACGTTTCCATTCGATCGTTGAATGCTGCTCCCGAAATACTTTTGGGACTCGGTTCGCTGCCTCGCCCAGTACCTGAACATTACGAACAACGGCATCGCGGATCATTCCATTGGTTAAAAATGTCTGATAATCTACGTCTGTCACATATTGCTGAATAGCATTAATAGCTTCCAGCATGTCGAGTAACAAAATTGACGTTGATCGCTCAGACATATTGTAGTTGACGAGTAACGTAAGGTAATAGCCTCGGTTTAATGGCTTGTCTGGTTACCAGATCAACTGGCTTTTTTAGTAAACTCTCTAACTCAATGGACAGATCAATAAACTCAAATCCAACCGGACGGCTAAACTCAACCAGAATGTCAACATCGCTGGTTTCCGTTGCCGTGCCATCTGCGTATGAACCGAAAAGCGCCATTGACGACAATGGATAGGCCGAAAAGAGATGGTCTTTGTTCGACCGAAGCAATTGAGTAATTGATTGTCCCTCCATGATTATTCTCAGTTTCCGGTTTGTAAAAACGTCAGCGCCCGTTGCTCCGACCAGAATGTACCGCTCAGGCCATTTGTCAGCGTCGGGAAACCGCAGTGACCACCCTGTTCAGGAAACTCCATCCAGACAGTAGCCAGTTCCCTGCCCAGCGACTCCGGAAAACATTCCGGCGACAGGAAGGGGTCATTCTTCGCGTTGACAACGAGCGTAGGAATAGCAATCGTTCGCAGAAATTGCAGCGAACTACTTTTCGCGTAATAGTCTGTTACGTCGCGAAAGCCGAACTGCGGAGCTGTGAATAAATCGTCGAACTCCCGAATGCTACGTGCCTGTCTGACGGCCAGGTCGGGAAAAGCCCCCGGCATTCGTTCGGCCTTCTGGAGTACCTTCCGTTTCAGCGCCCGGCTAAAGCGATGGTTATAAATCAGACTATCCCACTTCTCCAGTCGCCCGGCTGAACCGAGCAAGTCGAGCGGCACCGAAAAAACAACCGCTCCTTTTATGGCGGGGTTGAGGCTGGTGCTCTGCTCGCCCAGGTATTTAAGCGTTACGTTGCCCCCCGCGCTGAATCCCATCAAATACAGTTTCTGATATCCTCTAGCAAGAACGTGCTGGATAACCAGGTCCAGATCGCCCGTTTCGCCGATGTGGTAAAAACGTTGCTGGCGATTTAATTCGCCACTGCAGGATCGGTAATGCCAGGCCAGACACGTAAACCCGTGCTGGGTGAGATGCCGTACCATACCAGCCAGATACTGACTGGTAGAATTACCCTCCAGACCGTGCGACAAAATGACGAGGGGGGAGTTGGTAAGTGGCTGTTGATTGGCTGGGCAGGCCCAGTCGAGATCCAGGAAATCATCATCTGGCGTATCAATCCGTTCGCGCACGTAGCTGACCGCGACCTTGCGAAACAGCGAAGGAATGATGGTTTGCAAATGGCCGTTCCACAGACGAGTGGGGGGGCGGTAACTGGATGGGGCAATCAGCGGCATTACCAGACGCGGGTGATCGAAGGGGCAAAGGTACAATTTCCGGGCGCTTTTAGGTGTAGCGAATCACAAAAACACTAAAAATCATCGCGCTACACTTTATCGGCGGAATAACCACTGGCTACAGCCCATCTTGTGATGATTGTTAGTTGGGTTTGATCTTTTCTTTGAAAACTATCGTTTATTAGACAGCGTATATAAGTTGTACGTCAACTAAATTGAATCTCACAATGAAAAACTTACTTGTTCTTGTTGCTCTGCTGGTGAGCTTTGTTTCCGTTGCACAAACGAGAAAACAACCCATGAGCCCCAAAGTGACAGCCGAAAGTCCGGATAAAAATATCAAGGTTGTGTACGGGCAGCCCGCCAAAAAAGGTCGGGTCGTTTTCGGACCCGAAGGTTCTGCCAGCCTGGAAAAGTACGGTCGGGTTTGGCGTACAGGAGCCAACGAAGCGACTGAGATCACGTTTCGGAATGACGTTATGTTCGGCGGAAAGATGGTAAAGGCCGGAACCTACACGCTGTATACCATCCCCGGCGAAAAAGAATGGAGCGTTATCTTGAATAGCACACTCGGCGAGTGGGGCGCCTTTAACTACGACAAAATCAAAGGAGCCGACATTGCTTCGGTGAAAGTGCCCGTCTCGGCGAACAAAACGCCCATTGAGAAGCTAACGATCACCCCCGCCAACAACAGCATTGCGATTGCCTGGGATAATATGACCGTATCGGTCCCTGTGATGAAACATGGCTGATCATTGAATTAGATTGAATTCCCGAAACAGCCGGCTTTGCAAAGCCGGCTGTTTCGGTTTAAAGCGGTATAGGCATAGGTAAAAATCCGAAAAAGATGTTTTCGTAGCCCGGTAGCAGGCCGATAACTAGGATTCTCTGTAGTAAAGGATGAAATTTAGGGGGGTAAATAACTAACAAACAATAATTTATGTAGTTATTGCAGGTAGATTTATTCTGAATACTGCATGATGAAAAATTACGTTTTGTTCTTTCTGCTCTTAATCGTCACCCTGCCCACTGTGGGGCAGGATATGATGGATTATTACCGACTGCCGGAACGTAATAATACGTCTGGCAGGCTCCTGGCTCGCTACGGGGGGCCAACCATCCGAGACCGCTGGTATTTTGCTGTCGACGGGTTTGTCCGTACCGACCGGGCCCGCCTGGAAAACTCCCTGAATGGTTTAGTGGAAAGTGGGCTGGTCACGAAAGCAGGCTGGGGCGCTATGATCGGCTGGTCTTACCGGGAGCGCTGGGCCATTGAAGGCGGCTACGCCCGGATGCCGATTCATACGCAGGTAACTGTAGGAAATGCCTACCGTCCTACGTCATTTCGGTACACCAACGTGGGCAACGCGTTCATGTTCAGGGGGAAACGATTGATAGCATCGACGAGTGGGCGTTGGCTGCGGTCTGGCTTCTGGCTTAGTGCTGGTATGCATCTAGTACCGACAAATGGACAACAGGAAGCCCGGTTTACGCTGGTGCGCTACGGATACTGGGGTAAAATGGAAGTGCCCGATACGCTTCGCAGCCTGACGAACGAATCTCCGCAGATAACAGCCCTGGCCGAATTAGGGGCTGAGTACAACGTAAGACTGAGCAACGCAGTTGATATCGGCTTTTCTGTCCGCCGGCTCTGGGGACTGGGTAACGCGCTGACGACGGATGTACGCTACGCATCAAGCCGGGGAATGGTTCAGCAGACTACGCTGCACGGCGCTGGTACGGGCATGAGCTACGGTGTTTCGATACGCTATACCTACGCACTCCGTCGCACCCGAACAACCAATGTGCTTGAGGTGAAAGGAAATGCGCCCAGCCGAATTCGCTAACGGGACGTTGTAAATCATAACTAATAAAAAACGGGAGCCAGCGGCTCCCGTTTCGTTGTCTTAGGATTTTGCTTCCTGCTTTCGCATGGGCATCTTGTCGATCAGCCCGAAAATGTCTTTCGGATCAGCGGGCTTCTTGTAAGTTTCTTTTACCCCGCCATCTTTCCCGATCAGCCAGCCAGCAAAATCGTCTGAGGGAACCAGCTTGAACTGACTCATCAGAAACTGCCGATCTGGTTCGGTTACTTCCGAGGCTACCAGCACGATCACATCAAGATCGCGTTCGTTCATTTCCTTACGGTATTCAGTGAGCGCTTCCTGCTGTTCGATCAGGTAGTGCTGTGCATCGTCGCGACCATACAGAAGTAATACGCGCCGGTTGTCTTTTTTTTCGTCGAGTAAGGCTTTCAACGATTTCTGTTGATTCGCTACGCTTTCCATAACTAGAGTAAGTCCGATAAGGAGGACTGTCAGCGATATTAACCAACGGTGCTGCATAGTGTTTTGAGAAAAGACCGCTTGTGACGGCCGCGTGACAACTACGTAGATAACCAAGAGCCCGGAAAACGGTTCACAGCAAATCCTCCGATCGTTCGAGCATCAGGATAGATGCCTGGGGTACGATGACGTATTGCTCTCCTTCGTATTGCAGATCGATAGCACTCCGCTGGAGGTACAGTGCTATGTCACCCTCCTGCGCCTGTAAGGGCATGTACTTCACCTTTTCTTCGGTTTCTTTCCAGGGTTCATCGTCGACCGGGGCCGGAATTGGGTAGCCGGGACCTACCTTAACAACATAGCCCGACTGCACCTGTTCTTTTTCCTGAACGGTGGGCGGCAGATAAAGGCCACTCGCCGTCCGGTCGGTGGGATCTTTGGGTTTGATCAGGACGCGGTCGCCGACGACGATGAGTCGTTTTAATTTATTGTCAGCTGTAATGCCAAGCATAGCAAAATGGGATATACTATCGAGAGTTGGTTAAAAAATGGACAACGTCAGGGAACAGGATCGTATCCATGACCGCCCCAGGGATGACAGCGGCCAATTCGTTTCAGTGCCAGCCAGCCGCCTTTCAGCGCTCCGTGTTTCTGAATCGCTTCGACGGCATACTGTGAACAGGTGGGGGTGTAGCGACAGGCGTTGGGCAGGTACGGCGACACTGCCCCCTGGTACACGTTGACCAGACCGATCAGGATCTTTTTCATCATGGAAGCACAACACCAAAACATCAGAAAACTTTCCCGCAATCTGTATCTTTGCCCACGATCGACTTTTACGCTTATATTAGGCGTCGATCTTACTTCTTATGCTGCAATACGTTATTTGGGACGTTGATCCCGAAATTTTTCACATTGGCGCGTTTTCCGTTCGTTGGTATGGGTTGCTGTTTGCGCTGGGCTTCCTGATCGGCATGCAGATCATGACGCATATTTTCAAGCAGGAGAACAAACCCGTTGCTGATACCGACTCGCTGCTCATTTACATGGTGGTGTCAACCATCCTGGGGGCACGAATCGGTCATTTTCTGTTCTACGAACCGCAGGTACTCTTACATAACCCGCTCGAAGTGATACTGCCGCCCTTTGCCGGCTTGGCCAGTCACGGCGCATTGATTGGTATCCTGACCGGCTTATGGCTGTATTCCCGAAGGAAGTCGAGCCGGGCCACGGGGCAAACCTTTCTCTGGGTAACCGACCGCATGGCCATTACCGTTGCCCTGGGGGGAGCTTTTATCCGGTTCGGTAATCTGATGAACTCCGAAATCGTTGGTCGCCCGACCGATGTGTCCTGGGCGTTTATCTTTCTGCGCAACGCTGAATATGCCAAGATCCCCCGTCACCCGGCGCAGTTGTACGAATCGCTGTCGTGTCTGGTGCTGTTCTTTATCATGATCTGGTTCTGGAATCGGAAAAAAGCGGCAACGCCCTCGGGCAGTCTGCTCGGTATTTTTCTGATCTGGATTTTTACGCTGCGTTTTCTGTACGAGTATCTGAAAGAAAACCAGGAAGCATTTGAGAACACAATGGCCCTGAACATGGGTCAGATTCTGAGTATTCCGGCAGTGCTGCTGGGTATTTTCTTCCTGGTCCGGAGTTCACGACTACCCGTGCCCGTTGCTACAGAGTCCCCAACAGAGGTAAAAAGTTAAGGCCAGTTAGCTGGCGCCAGCGGCTTCGGTTAAGATACTATCAGTTTCGATAACAGGTCAACAGACAGATTCACGGAATAAGCGTGTAAATTTGGTGATTCATCAAACACCTTACACGCTTACTTCGTGAATCTGTCTTTTTTGATTAATCGCCGACTGTGGCTGGCTGCCCTGCTTGGTACTTCATCGCTTGCTGCTCAGGCTCAAATTCCCGGACGTCAGATGCACTGGACCGACAACGGCAATGCGTTTGCCGCCGTCGAACAGGGAAACCTGGTCAAAACGGACGTTCGGACGGGGCAGAAAACGACTCTGCTGGGGACCGATAAACTGCGTCGATTTGGCTCCAACGGCATGCCGATTGTTGACTTCGCGTTTACGCCCGACAGCAGCCGCCTGCTGATTTTTACTAACCCGGCACGCGTCTGGCGTTACAACACCCGGGGTGATTATTACCTGATCGACCGGGCTACCGGCCAGAACCGGCAGTTGGGGACGGGCGCTGGCGCGAACCGCCCTATGCAGTCGCTGATGTACGCCAAGCTCTCGCCGGACGGACGCAGCGTAGCCTACGTGAGTGAGCACAATCTGTACGTGGAGGACGTAGCCACGGGCAAAACCACTCAGCTAACCACCGACGGCACCCGTAAACGAATCAACGGAACGTTCGACTGGGCGTACGAAGAGGAATTTGGTTGCCGGGATGGCTTTCGCTGGAGCCCCGACAGTAAACAGATTGCCTACTGGCAGATCGACGCGACAAAAATTCCTGACTACCTGATGCTGAACACGACGGATTCCATTTATTCGTACGTAGTTCCGGTTGAATACCCCAAAGTAGGTGTCGACCCATCACCCGCCCGTATTGGCGTTGTGAACATAACGGGTGGAAAAACCAACTGGATGAATATCCCCGGTGATGCGCAGCAGCATTACCTTACCCGGATGGAGTGGTTCCCAACGGGCAACTCGATCATCGTGCAGCAACTGAATCGCAAGCAGAACGAAAGCAAACTGTTTGTGTGTAACCCCGCTACCCAGGCGGCTTCGCCGGTATATACAGAAACGGATAAAGCCTGGATCGATATTAAAAGCCGCTGGAACCACGACGATCCAAGCGGTTGGGAGTGGCTGGAAGGCGGCAAATCATTCGTCTGGGTATCAGAAAAAGATGGCTGGCGGCACATTTACCGGATGGGTATTGATGGTAAGAAAGAACTGCTGCTGACGCCTGGTTCGTACGACATTGAAACGATCAGCCACATCGACGAACCCGCTAACCTGATCTACTTCATTGCGTCGCCCGAAAATACGAACCAGCGGTATCTGTACCGAACCAAGCTGGACGGCAAAGGCAAAGCCGAACGCGTAACGCCCAAAGGCCTGTCGGGTACGCACGGCTACACGTTCTCGCCGAATGGGAAGCTGGCTATGCACACGTTCAATAACTACGAAACCGCGCCCGCCCGTGAATGGATCACCCTGCCCGATCACAAGGCGGTCAACGAAGCGGAGAGCCTGGCGAAACGTATCAAAAGGATACCCCGGCCCAACGTTAGCTTCTTTACCGTAACAACCGAAGATGGTGTAACGCTGGACGGCTGGATGGCCAAACCCGTTGATATGGACAGCACTAAAAAATATCCGGTTGTCTTTCATGTGTACGGCGAACCTGCGGGGAGCACCGTTGACGATCAGTACGGACTCGGGCGTAACAACATGTTCGAGGGAGACATGAACAAAGCGGGATACATCTACGTAGCACTCGACAACCGCGGCACCCCAAACCTGAAAGGAGCGGCCTGGCGGAAAGCCATCTACCGGCAGATTGGGCGGCTTAACATTCGCGATCAGGCGATGGGCGCGAAGAAACTGTTCGCGCAGCACGCCTACATGGACACCAGCCGCGTAGCCGTCTGGGGCTGGAGTGGGGGAGGATCGACCACGCTGCACCTGCTGTTTCAGTATCCGGACATCTATAAAACCGGCATTTCCGTTGCTGCCGTGGGCAATCAACTGTTCTACGACAATATCTATCAGGAACGGTACATGGGTCTGCCGCAGGAAAACCGCGAGGATTTCGTGGCTGGGTCGCCCATTACGTACGCCAAGAACCTGCGCGGTAATCTGCTCTACATTCACGGTACGGGCGACGATAACGTGCACTACGACAATGCTGAAGTGCTGATCAACGAGCTGGTGAAACACAATAAGCAGTTCCAGCTGATGTCGTACCCCAACCGGTCGCATGGTATTTACGAAGGTCCTGGCACATCGCAGCACCTGCACACGCTGTACACCAATTATCTGCTGAAAAACTGCCCTCCCGGCCCTCGCTGATATGACCCGACTGCTAATGATCATTGCCTGCCTGCTGCCCCTGGCGGGCTGGGCACAGCGGTATGAGTTTACCCATGCCGACACGTTGCGGGGGTCTATCACGCCCGAACGGGCCTGGTGGGATCTGTCGTTCTATCACCTGACGGTGCGCGTACAGCCAACCGACAGTACGCTGAGCGGGTCAACCGAAATTCGCTACCGGGTGCTCAAGCCGGGAAAAACCATGCAGGTCGATCTGCAGCGCCCCCTGCGGGTGGTTCGTGTCGAGCAGGACGGGAAGCCGCTGCAGGTACGGCAGGATGGCGACGCGTATTTCGTAACGTTGACCAAGCCGCAACAGGTCGGGAAAACGGAAGCCATTACGGTACAGTACGCCGGTAAACCCCACATTGCCAAACGCCCACCCTGGGACGGGGGCATGGTCTGGTCACGGGATAAGTCGGGCAATTGGTTTATCGCAACGGCCTGCCAGGGACTCGGCGCCAGCGCCTGGTGGCCCTGCAAAGACCACATGTACGACGAGCCGGATTCGATGGCGATCAGCATTACCGTCCCCGAAGACTTAATGGACGTATCGAACGGGAAACTGCGCCGGGTAACGACCAATGCCGACCACACCCGCACATTCGACTGGTACGTACAAAACCCTATTAACAACTATGGGGTAAACATGAACATCGGCCAGTACGAACACTGGTCCGAAACCTACCAGGGCGAAAAAGGACCGCTGGCCATCGACTACTACGCCCTGAAAGATGATGCTGAACAGGCGCGGGAACAGTACAAGCAAGTGCCTAAAATGATGAAAGCGTTCGAATACTGGTTTGGCCCATACCCCTTCTACGAGGATGGCTATAAGCTGGTGCAGACGCCGTACCTCGGGATGGAACACCAGAGTTCGGTAACCTACGGCAACCGGTTCAGGAATGGCTACCTGGGGCGCGACCTGTCGCAGACGGGCTGGGGACTGCTCTGGGATTTCATCATTGTTCATGAGTCGGGCCACGAGTGGTTTGCCAACAACATTACGTACAAGGACATTGCCGATATGTGGATTCACGAAAGTTTTACGAACTACTCGGAATGCCTGTTCACGGAGTACTACTACGGCAAAGAAGCGGGGGCACAGTACGTAGTGGGCTGCCGGGCGCTGATTCGTAACGATAAACCGATCATCGGCACGTACAATGTCAACCGGTCAGGGTCGGGTGATATGTACTACAAAGGCGGGAATATGCTGCACATGATTCGGCAGATTGTGGGGGATGACGACAAGTGGCGGCAGGTGCTGCGCGGTCTGAACAAGACTTTTTACCACCAGACCGTTACCACCCGGCAGATCGAGAACTACATGATCGAACAGACGGGGAAGAATTTGAAGCCCATCTTCGATCAGTACCTGCGTACCACCCAGATTCCGGTGCTGGAGTACCGGCCCGTAGCGGGCGGACTGCAATATCGCTACACCAACTGCATCGCTGACTTCACAATGCCCCTGCGCGTTTGCCTGGGTGAATCGGGGCCGTATCAGCAGCTCCAGCCGACAACGCAGTGGAAAACCTTGCCGACGAAACAGGCAACCAAACTAACACCCGACGCAAACTATTACGTGCTGTGTCAGGCCGCTGGTAAGTAAAAAGATAAGCCAAAACCGGGAAAGCCGGATTGGGCTATTCAGTAAGATCGTGCGTTGCAACCGGCTAAAAAAGGGTGCTGCGCACGATTTTACCATTTATGGCTGTATCTTCACCGATTAGTTCCGGCGTTTTATTGCCTGATGACCGGTCCGGTAACGCGTTCGTAAACAGCCTCAGCGTCATTATATAAGTTAAGCATGATTCTCATCGTTGATGACAGGCCAGAAAATATTCTTCCCTTAAAAAAAATTCTGGAGCTGCATCGGTTTACCGTCGACAGCGCGGAATCGGGCGAAGAAGCCCTGAAAAAAGTCCTGAAGAACGCTTACTCCGTCATCATTCTGGACGTGCAGATGCCCGACATGGACGGCTTTGAAGTCGCCACGGCGGTAGCAGGCTTCGGTAAGGCCCGTGATACGTCGATCATCTTTCTATCGGCGGTCAATACCGAGAAAAAATTCATCACAAAAGGATACACGTCCGGGGGCGTCGATTACCTGACCAAACCCGTCGATCCTGATATTCTGGCCTTGAAAGTCAGGACGCTGCACCGGCTTTACATGCAGCAGCAGGAGCTGCGTACGACGCAGGACGCCCTGCGAAAAGAGGTGGAAGTGCGCAAACAGGCACAGGAAAATCTGGCCGCTCAGATGCAGCAGTTACAGACCGTACTGGCCTCGCTGCCGCAGATTGCTTTCACCATGACCGATGAAGGAACTATTGAATACGCCAATCAGCACTGGTTTCGTTATTCGCCCGAGGTCAGTAAATTTCCGGTGTCGCACCCGGATGACGAAACTTGTCAGGACTGGAAAATCGCCTTCGCCGAAGGAGTAGAATTCAGTCGGGAAGTCCGGCTAAAGGAGCTGACCACGGGCGAGTATCGCTACCATCTGTTGCGGATCATACCGGTCGGCCCCGAAACCCCGTCGCGGTGGATTGGTACGTTTACCGACATCCAGGCCCAGAAACAGGCCTCTGAAGAACTGGAGGAACAGGTCAACCTGCGTACCAGTGAACTAATGCTCAAAAATACGGAACTGGAGCAGACCAATCACGAACTGCAGCAGTTTACCTGGGTTGTCTCACACGACCTAAAAGAGCCACTCCGCAAAATTCAACTCCTGAACGATACAATCAAGGAGCGATTCATGAAGGACAATCCCGATGCGGTGTATTACCTGGATCGCTCAATTCGTTCGTCGGCCCGCATGTCGTTGCTTATCAATGATCTGCTGGCCTATTCCCAGATTTCGGCGCCCGAAGTCTTCAAGACGACCAATCTGAACGACCTGCTGAACGACCTGCTGCTGGATTTCGACGATCTCATCAGTCAAAAGCAGGCTGTAGTTCAGATTGACCCACTACCTGCACTGGACATTGTGCCGACCCGCATCCGTCAGGTATTTCAAAACCTGATCAGCAACGCGCTCAAATTTGCCAGGGAAGATGTTCCGCCGGTTATTACTATCCGGGCCGAACTGATCGCCACGAAAGCCATTGACGGGGAGCCCTCGGAAATAGGGCCTTTTTGCCGCATAACCGTTCAGGACAACGGGATCGGGTTTGATGAAAAATTTCTCAGCCGCATTTTTATTATTTTTCAGCGGCTGCACAACCGGTCGACCTACGAAGGGACCGGGATTGGACTGGCCATTGCCAAAAAGAATATCGATAAACACCACGGCCTGATTTCGGCCCGGAGTCAGCCCGGTCAGGGCGCCAGTTTTATTCTGGTTTTACCGGTGGTACAGCCGATCGGTGCCGAAAATATTGGGTAAGAACACCGCCTTTACGAATATAGACTAATGCCTAAATACTCTACGTCGGATTCCGTTCTGCGTCAGCTACAACTCGTTTTTACGCTGTCAACCCTACTGCTCGTTGGCAGCCTGGGGGCTTCGTACTACAGCATTCAGAAACTAATCGACAACTCGAAGCTGGTAAATCACACCAACCAGGTACTGATCGAAGCCGAGAACGTAATCTCGAACATGAAAGATGCTGAAACGGGGCAGCGTGGCTTTCTGGTTACGCTTGACACCAGTTTTCTGCAGCCGTATAACGGCGCGTACGAGAAAACAAATCGGAACTACATCAATCTGAAGGAGCTAACGAGCGATAACTCGGTCCAGCAACAAATGCTGGATCGAGTGAAAGAACTTTACGAAGCTAAATTTGACCAGATGCGCCGGATTATTAACCTGGCGCAACGCGTACCGGGGTACAACGAAAACCGGGATGCTCGTAATCTGGACATGACAACAGGCAAGAAGATCATGGATGATCTTCGGCTGGTCATCAACCAGATAAAAACGGCAGAAAACAAATTGTTGGCCGAGCGCATATCGGATCAGCAGACGTACATTACCTATACGCCGTTTCTGCTGGTTATTGTTGCCCTTATCTCCATCCTCATTACAACGTTTACCTATCTCCGGATCAAAACGGATATGGACGACCGGATTGCCCATCAGAAAGAAACGGATCAGCAGTACCGCGAGGCCAACGAGCGTATTGCGGTGCTGGAAGACGTAACGCAGGACATTGCCGACGGGAACTATGCTATTCGTAGCGATGACGTGCGGGATGACGAAATCGGCCGGATTGGCCGGGCGCTGAACGTAATGACAGCCGCGCTGGAACGAACGTTTACTGATCTGAGTGAGAATGCGTGGCTGCAGACCGGCGCGATGAACATCGGAAATGCTATTCGGGGGCAGCGGAATCTGAAAAAGCTGGCGAACAACGTAATGGATACGCTGGCCGATTACCTGAAAGCCCCCCTGGGCGCCATGTACCTCGTTGACAACGGACCCAACTACCGGCTAACGGGCCGTTACGCCGTGAGTGATGCGCCGGAATATGTTATCGCCGGAGAAGGACTGGTTGGCCAGGCGATTGAGCGAAAAAAGACGGTGATCGTGCATGACCTGCCCGACGATTATCAGCACATCCGGTCGGCAACAGGAGAGGTTCGGCCAAAGGCACTGGTGATTGTACCCCTGCTATACGGCGACGATTGCGTCGGGGTGGTCGAACTGGGATTACTGCGGGAGCCACAGGGCCGTGAACTGGCGTTTCTGGAACGTAATCAGGAAGCCATGGCCATTGGCGTGAATGCCGCATTGGACTACGTCCGGCTGCAGAACTTCCTGGAAGAAACCCAGGCTCAGTCGGAAGAATTGCAGGCCCAGCAGCACGAGCTCGAAAACCTGAACGCCGAGCTCGAAATGCAGACCCAGAAGCTGCAGGCATCGGAAGAGGAACTTCGGGTGCAGCAGGAAGAACTTCAGCAAACGAATACTGAACTGGAAGAGCGCGGACTACTGCTGGAAGAACGGAACGACGAAATCCAGCAAAAGGCGACCGAGCTTGAATTGTCGACCCGCTATAAGTCGGAGTTCCTGGCTAATATGTCGCACGAACTGCGGACACCCCTGAACTCCATCCTGCTGCTGAGCCGACTGCTGTCTGAAAACACGGACGAAAACCTGAACGAGGAAGAAGTCGAATACGCGAAGGTGATTCAATCGTCCGGCAAAGGGCTGCTGGGGCTGATCGACGAAATTCTGGATCTGTCCAAGATTGAAGCAGGGCAGATGACGCTGGACATGCAGACCGTTGAGGTAGGCGACATTGCCAGCGAACTGCAATCGCTGTTCGGGCTGCTGGCCAAGGAAAAAGGGCTGGATTTTGTGATTTCGGTGGCTGACAACGTACCAAAAACCATCGAAACCGATAAAATGCGGCTGGGCCAGATTCTGAAAAATCTGATATCCAACGCACTCAAGTTTACATCGGAGGGCAGCGTAAAACTAAAGATCGAACGCCCGGCCGATCGGGCGAATCAGCTGAGTTTTACGGTCGAAGATACGGGCATCGGTATTGCGCCGGAGAAGCAGCACCTGGTATTTGAAGCATTCCAGCAGGCCGACGGGTCGACTAAACGCAAGTACGGCGGTACCGGCCTAGGACTGTCGATCAGCCGCGAACTGGCCAAACTGCTGGGTGGTGATATCGAACTGGTAAGCGAAGTTGGCAAAGGCAGTCAGTTTACCGTCTACGTACCAGCCGACGGGATGAGCGCACCCGCACCAATGGTAACCAAGCCGGTGTACGTGCCCGAAGTACCAAAGGTACAGCCCGCCAAAGCGGCCCCGGCTCCGAGCAAATACATCAGCACCATAATTCCGGAGGCTATTCCCGACGATCGGAACGACATTACGGAACAGGATAAGACAATTCTGATCATTGAAGATGACGTTAACTTCGCCAAATCGCTGCTCGATTATTCCCGCAAAAAAGGTTACAAAGTCATTGTGTCGGTTCGGGGAGATGAAGGGCTTCAACTGGCCAATACGTTCAAGCCGAAGGGAATCCTGCTTGATCTGCAACTGCCGATCATGAGCGGCTGGGAAGTGATGGACGCGCTGAAGGCCAATCCGCAGACGCGCCCGATTCCGGTGCACATGATGTCGTCGCACAAGGTCAAGAATGAGAGTATGCTGAAGGGAGCTATCGATTTCGTCGACAAACCGATGGCGTTTGAGCAGATGCACGAAGTGTTCAAAAAAATCGAGTACGTGCTCAACCGGGACGCCAAAAAGGTGCTGATTATCGAGGATAACCCGAAGCACGCCAAAGCGCTGGCTTACTTCCTGGAGACGTTCAACATCAACTCGGAACTGAAGAGCAACATCAACGACGGGGTTGTTGCGCTGAAAAACAAAGAAGTGGACTGCGTTATTCTGGACATGGGTATTCCCGATAACAAAGCCTATGAAACGCTGGAGGAGGCCAAGAAAAACCCCGGTCTGGAGAACCTGCCGATCATCATTTTCACGGGCCGGAGCCTGTCGATGTCGGAGGAACTGAAGATTAAAAAATACGCCGATTCGATCATCGTCAAGACGGCCCACTCGTACCAGCGGATGCTCGATGAAGTGTCGCTTTTTCTACACTTAGTGGAAGAGAATAAACAGTCAACAGAAACAGCCAGCCCGCCGAAAAAGCTGGGTGCGCTGAGTCAGGTATTAAATAATAAAACGGTGCTGGTGGCCGACGACGACGTGCGGAATATTTTTTCCCTGTCGAAGGCGCTCGAGCAGTATAACATGAACGTAGTGGCCGCGCTGGATGGTAAGGAAGCCATGCAGAAGCTGACAGAAAACCCAGCCATCGACCTGGTGCTGCTGGACATGATGATGCCCGAAATGGACGGCTACGAAACCGCTACCAAAATCCGGAGCAACTTTCAATGGCGGAACCTGCCGGTAATTGCCGTAACGGCCAAAGCCATGACCGGTGACCGGGAGAAATGCATTCAGGCCGGTGCGTCGGACTATATTACCAAACCGGTTGATATTGATCAGCTTATATCTTTGCTTCGCGTGTGGCTATACGACCGCTCGTAGCACATTCATACGCTCTTTTTTAACGTTTCTCTGGCTACTCCTCTTCTCAAATGTCCAAAAAACGAGTCATGATTATTGACGATGATACGAAAAATATCTTCGCGCTGAAGGCAACGCTTCGGTCGAAAGCATTTGACTGCGTGTCCTGCCTGAGTGCGCAGGAAGCGCTCGATATACTGCAGACCGATGAGGTCATTGATAGTATCCTGATTGATATGATGATGCCCGAAATGGACGGTTACGAAGCCATTCCGCGCATTAAGTCGCTCGAAAACCGGCGCAATACGCCCATCATTGCCGTTACTGCGCAGGCCATGGTTGGCGACCGGGAGAAGTGCCTGGCAGCCGGAGCAACCGATTACATCTCGAAGCCTATTGACGTGGACAGATTGTTGCAGGTGCTGTCCTAGTTTGACGAATTGATTATGCTTGCCGAGGAGGATATTGACCTGCTGTTAACCGACTTATTTGATATTTACGGGTACGATTTTACGCATTATACACGGGCGTCGCTGAAACGCCGGATCAACCGGCTCTGGCAGCTGGACAAGTTTCCCAGCTTTGCCGAACTGCGATACCGGGTACGTTCGGATGCCGATTACCTGAAACGATTCGTGGAGGAACTGACGGTGAACGTTACCGAGATGTTCCGCGATCCGCTCTTTTATAAAACTCTGCGAACAAACGTATTGCCGTCGCTGGCGGCCAAACCATTTATCCGGATCTGGCACGCGGGCTGCTCGACCGGCGAGGAGGTGTACTCAGTGGCGATCCTGCTGAAGGAAGCCGGACTACTGCACAAAACCCTCCTCTACGCCACCGACCTGAACACCGAGGTGCTGGAAAAAGCCCGGCTGGGAATTTTTCAACTGGCGCACATGAAGCAGTACTCCGAGAACTACATTCTCTCCGGGGGGCGTAACGATTTCTCGAACTATTACACGGCGCAGTATGGCTACGTGAAATTCCCGGAAGAACTGTCGCAGCGGATGGTGTTCTCGACGCACAACCTGGTCTCGGATCGGTCATTCAATGAGTTCGATCTGATTCTGTGCCGGAACGTGCTGATTTACTTCGACAAAACGCTACAGGACCATGTCCTGCGGTTGTTCGATGAAAGTCTGGGACCGTTGGGTTATCTGGCATTAGGCGCCAAGGAAACGCTGAAGTTCTCGTCGCTGCAATCGACGTACAAGCAAATTGACACCGAGAAAATATGGCGCAAACTGGTTTAAGTAACCGGATTCGGGCCGTTGTTGTGGGAGGATCAACGGGAAGCATTGACGTTTTACTCAGGCTGTTACCAGCCCTGAAGCCCCCGCTGTCGTTTACCCTGATTATTGTTGTTCACCGGCGGAACACGGCCGACTCGGCCCTGGCCGATCTCCTATCGGTCAAGACGAATATTCCGGTGAAAGAAGTGGATGACAAGGACGTGATCGAGCCCGGTATGATCTACCTCGCCCCGGCCGATTATCATTTGCTGATCGAGCAGGATGGTACGTTTTCGCTGGATGACTCCGAAAAAGTCAACTACAGCCGCCCCTCCATCGACGTTACGTTCGAGTCGGCTGCTGATGTGTACGGACGCACCCTGGTTGGGGTTATTCTGTCAGGAGCCAATGCCGATGGTACGGCTGGCCTGAACGTAATCAAAAAAGGCGGTGGTGTGCTTGTGGCGCAAAAACCCGAAACCGCCCAGATTGGCTTTATGCCCCAGCAGGCCATTCTGCATGCGGATATTGACCTGATTCTCGACGTCTATGAATTGATCGAGTTCGTGAATGGACTGAATACGTGAGGGGTTTGACCAGGAGCATTGCCTAAGAATATCAACAAGATAGCTACACGAATCTTTGTCGATTGACGTATTACGGTACTTTTGCCCTGCTGTACTAGCACCACTCCACTTTTCAATCTTAACAAATGAAAAAAATCTTCCTGACAACGGGCTTTTGTCTCGCGCTCTATTCATTCACGGCAGCCCAGGTAGTTACTTACAAAAACTCAATTCGTATCGGTGCTGATATTATGAGTAGGGGCGGCACCGATGACTTTGTCCCTGTTATCCGCTATGCCCGTCATCTGGCTAATGACCGGATCGTTCTGGCGGGTAGTCTTGGCTATCATAAAGACCAGAATATCCTGTATGCCTCTGACCTGGGATACAAAGTTTCCTTAGAAGCCAGACCCCGCCAACGCTTCATGTTCGACCTAACCGCTTCGTTTGACCTGATCCGCAGCCCTCGGCATGCGTTTCGGCTGGGCGGAGGTCCTTCGGTCTGGTTCCGTAAAAATGAGGTTGCTACGGGAACCACCCCGGTGTACTCGAATGGCGGAAGACTGATTGGGATAGATATAACTAGAGATCGAACAGAAGAAATCAATCCTGGCTATAATCTGGCCGCGGAATATGAATACACATTTGGTAGTCGGGTTACGCTGGGAGTCCGGGCAACCAGGGTTGATATAAGCAAGATTGGCGTTAGTTCGGGCGCCGGTTTCAACATTGGCTATCGCTTTTAGTTTTCTGAGGCAGATTAGGTTATTTTTCTGTCATCCCGACGAAAGGAGGGATCTTAATGTTTCCTAGCCATGAGTAAGGATGTTTTTAAGATCTCTCCTTTCGTCGAGATGACAAAAGGTGCTAATAATCAAATGTTTGCGGTAGTTTGTCTTGGTGAAACTCAATTGCGAATCCTAAACGAATATGTTCCTGAAACAAGTAGAATCTGGATCTGGCCGTTTTGCTGGCTAATCCCTTTCCACGAAGCAATTGGTTTGCCCGCTTCACTGATCTGGCTGGTGCTGTTGGCGGGTAAGTAAAGAGTCGCCGTGGTATTCGCCGGAATGGTCGTTTTATAGGTCCAGTTGTTTCCTTCCCATGTCCATTCGCTGCTGATTCGGCCATATATTGACTCGTAGTAGCCTTTGGCAAACGTCATCTTGCGGGTCGGGTCGGGGCTGGGTTTCAGGACAATTTCGCTGAAACCCGCTTTTGACGGGTGACGCTGAATTCCCAGCGAGTGGTTGTACATCCAGCTCGCAACGGCCCCGAACGAATAGTGGTTGAACGAGTTCATACTATTGTTCCCCCCAAACCCATTCTCGACCGTGTACGAATTCAGGCGCTCCCAGATTGAAGTCGCGCCGTTCACCACCGAGTAGAGCCAGGAGGGGTAATCGGTCTGCTGCAAAAGTCGGTAAGCATCCGTCGGATTTCCGTTTTCTGTCAGGGCATCCATGATCGAAGCGGTACCAATGAAACCGGTCATCAGCGAATAAGCCGGCCGGTCAACACCGCCATCGTCTTTGTTTTTACGCTCCACTGATGTCTTCAGGTGCTGAATAACAAACGGTTTGTTTTCGTCATCGACTACGCCCAACGCCAGCGGGATTGCATAAGAGGCCTGCGTGTCAATCAGTTCCCCTTTGTCCGATTTCTGGGCGAGCTGCTGTTCATTCGGTGGGCCCATGAAGCCCGTTTTCAGGCCGGACTTGATTGTTTTATGGCTTGTTTTATCGACGTAAAGATCGTTCCAGGTGGCTTTAATGTCGTCTTGCCGTTTCGCAAACTGAGCTGCCTCGTCGGGCTTTTCCAGGATCGTGGCGACTTTGTTCATGATGCCTAAATCGTAGGCAAAGTAAGCCATCCAGAACAGCGTATTGTCGTTCTTGTTACCTTCCGGACTCAGCCAATCGCCCAGCGGGCCTTCGTTCAGGATGCCAGTCGGTTTGTCAATTTTCGTTTCCAGAAACTGGACATAGCGCTTCATGGCCTCGTAATGCTCCTTCAACAGCGCGACATCGCCGTATTGACGATACGTCTCCCAGGCCACAACAATACCGGCGCTGCCCCAGAGTGTACCACCAAACCCACCCCCCATGGGAGCCACATCGGTAAACCGACCGCTCTCTGCCTGTACGTCCCGCATAGCTAGCAGGTGCCGTCTGAGGAATAAGTCAGCGTTGGTCAAGTACGTAGCACTGCGTGAAAACACCGAAATATCTCCGCTCCAGCCCATGCGCTCGTTACGGGCTGGCGTATCGGTTGGAATGGACAGGAAATTACTCCGCAACGACCACGTAATGTTTTGCCACAGTTTATTAACCAGCGGATTGGAGGTCTCGTACTGCGACGATAAGGCCGATATAGAACTGATCACCAGCCCGTTCACATCCGCTACGGGAATAGCCCGATCCAGGCCGGTTATTTCCAGATACCGATACCCGTGAAAAGTAAACCGGGGTTGTATGGTTTCGTCACCTCCTTTCAGCATGTAGCTGTCCTGCGTAAGAGCGGCCCGGATATTTTCCATCATAACCATGCCCGTGTTGTCTTTATATTCCGCCAGGTTCGGGTACTTCACCTCGGCGTATCGCAGAGTAACGACCTGCCCTTTTTTGCCGTTTCTGATCTGAATTCTGGGGAAACCCACCATGTTCTGCCCCATATCGTAGACAAAAACCTTCGGGCGGACTTCGGTGACGGCCAGGGCGGGCATGGTTCTGACCAGACTGGCGTTATCGCCCATCTGCCCAACGAGTTTAAATTCGTTATAATCCATCGTTGCTTTCCGACCCATGAAATCGGTGAACGTCCCCTGATACGCCGTTCCTTCCAGGGGGACTTCCACTACAGGCTTCCACGCGGCATCGTTATACGTAGCGGTTGCCCAGTTTTTAACCAGGGCGTCTTTCGTCGCATCATACACTTCGCCCTGGAAAAATGAGCCGTACCGAATGGGGCCATCGGTGAAAATTTTCCAGGTGCCCGAGTCTGGATTGGACGTGACGATTTGCTCAGAACCATCCTGATACGTAATGACCAGTTTGCTCAACAGCGACTGCCGGTCGCCGAAGTAGTTCCAGTTTTCGCCACTATAAGTGATGTTACCACTCCACCAGCCTTCGCTCAGCCAGGCCCCCAATGCATTCTTCTGCCCCTGTTTCACCGCACCCGTGAGGTCGTAGGTTTGGTACATATGGTGTTTGTTGTACTGCGTCAGTCCCGGATTGAAGTAATCGTTACTCACCCGGTTGCCATTCAGGTACAGTTCATAAATACCCCGCGCCGTTACGTACAACCGGGCTTTGGCAATGGGCTTGGCCTGCGTCGTGAACGTATTCCGAAGCATCGGGGCGGCATTCCGACTTGGATTGGCCGTGACCAAATCGCCACCCTTAACCACGTACTGACCATTGCTGACGGTTATATTCTGCGATTTATAAATGCCGGTATAGGGTTGATTGCTGAGGTTTTCTGAGAATAACGTATTGGAGGGGTACCGAAAATTCCGGATTTCCAGCTGCGAAAAATAAGCGGTTTGTTTGGCCGGAACCTTAAAGCCAATATCGGCTACCATTGGAAAGCTGATGAAATTGTTCCCGCTGCCGATTGGATTTAGGTTGATGCCTCGGGCCGAAAAGGGAGACGCAGGCCCAGCGTTTTCTTCTTTAAGTTTATTCGCTTCCTGGTTCCCATCCACGAACAACTCAAACAGACCGAAATTACATTCGGCCAGAATCGTGTGCTTCGCGTATTTATTGGCGCTGCTGATTAAGGTTTGCGGTATATTGAGACTTTTGAAGGGTACGTCGGCCTTATCGTCCCTGCTATAGCCAGCCCGATACATATTCAGTTTTGCCAGTCCCTCCGGCGAGTCTGTTACGCCTGAAATATCCAGTTCGAAGGCGATGTAGCTTTGATTCGGGCCGTTTTGCACACCCATAATGTTCAGATCTTTGTTCATGAGCCGCTGGTCGTTGGCTCCGAATACAAAAGCTGCTTTGGTTGAGCGGCTTGCCTCATCGAGTTGAACGCCAAACCGGAGCTTGAACACCGATAGATAAGGCGAGTAAAAAACCAGATCGTTATCGCTCCCGCCAATCCATTTCGCGCCCGACCAGGCCGACATAGTAGGGTTCATTAACCCCGTTTCAAACCAGGAACTGTTAGCTGACGACTGGCCCTGATTATTCCAGACCGTTACTTTCCAAGTGTAACGGGTTGTTGGCTGAAGCGCCCGACCCGCGTACTCGATGCCGTGGGAGAGGTTTGAACTTACCTTTTTCGAATCCCATACGACCTGATTTTTGTCGTCCGTCACAACAATCTGCCAGGCCGTCTGGGCATAGCCGCGTTTGGTGTCGAGTGCCTTCATCCGCCACGAGAAATGGGGCGTTGCCTGATCGATACCCAGTAGGGTTTGCTGGTAATCGACGGCCAGATTCTCGATAGATGTGTTAGCAAAACCCGTTCTGAAGAAGAATAGAACCAATAGAAATGACAGGAGTAGGGTTCTCATGTTGTAAACAGGCAATCGTTGTAGGAATAGGTAATTGAGTGAAAAAATCTGGTATGGTTGAAAACGCTGATCATTAAACTGGGAGAAGCCCAGCACTCGTGTCCACGAGGTTGTCCTAGTTGAATTTAGGTTAGGTGTGTAATTGGTAGGCTGTATTAGTTGGTTGGGTTATCTTTTTGTTGTCTCCCCTCACCCAAAACTTAATCTTGTAGGATGTTGCTCTGACCACCCCTAGCCCCTCCTAAAACAGGAGGGGAATATGCAGAAGTGACCTTTTTTCCCCCTCCTAATTTTCTAGGAGGGGGCCGGGGGGTGGTAGCTAGCGGCAAAATAAGTCCGATTTATCACCCCGTGAAAACCCTACAAGATTAGGTTTTGGGAGGGGAGCAGTGGCCGACCGTCCCCAGCCAATACAGGTGACCCCACATCCATACCTTATCATTATATCAATCTGATACAATGATAAATACGAAACATGATTTGTCAATTAATTTATTAGATCATTTTAATAAAAAGCCAATGGAGAGGCTAATTGGACGTAATTAGATAGCTTCGCCCGATAATTTGCGTTGTATGCTTCGTCAGAATGATCCCCGGGAAATAAGTCCCCAGGGGGACGGTTTATTGAAAGGAATCGCCGTTGACCCGGTTATTTTTGGCTTTCACGAGAACCAGCTGAAAGTGCTGATCATCGAGCATACCAATACGGGTCTGTATGCCCTGCCCGGTGGCTACATCCAGGAAGCTGAAGATCTGGACGAGGCTGCCAAACGGATTCTGACGATGCGGACGGGGCTGGGTGATGTGTATCTGGAGCAGTTTCACGTCTTTGGGAAGCACAATCGTACCGACCCTGAGGTTGTTAAAGAAATCCTACTTGGTCAGGGATTTACGCCATCCGAGGATCACTGGAGTCTAAAGCGGTTTATCTCGGTTGGGTATTATGCGCTGGTCGATTATACCAAAACCAAACTGACAACCGACCCCACAACGGGCGGCTGCGATTGGTATGACTTTGATAAAATTCCGCCGTTGATTTTCGACCATCGATTCATCATCGAAAAAGCGCTGAACACGCTACGGGATAACCTTGACCAACGGTTAATCGGATTCAATCTCCTGCCTGCCATCTTCACGATGGGGGAGCTGCACACACTCTACGAGACTATTCTGGGCAAAAAGCTTTTGTCGCCTAACTTTCAGCGCAAGATGCTGGGACTGGGTATTCTGGAACGGATTGAGAAAAAGAAAACGGGAAAAGCCCACAAATCACCGTATCTGTATCGCTTCAAATCCGGCGGGCAACTGGAGCAGGATTGATGCTCCAGCAGCTGATGCGTGTTACCTAACCGTTTTGGTAATTCATGAAGAAAAAGGAACTACAGGGAGTGAAGGAGATTGCCCGGCGTGCGAACGTAGCGATTGCCACCGTTGACCGGGTGATTCATAACCGGGCTGGCGTTTCAGAAAAAACACGGGAGAAAATTAACAAAATTATTGCCGAGCTGAACTACCAGCCCAACCTGCTGGCCCGGCGACTGGCGTCGAGTAAAGTTATTTCGATCGCGGTTCTTATTCCGTCTGTCACCGGGGAGACTGATTTCTGGGAAGCTCCGCTCCAGGGTATTCAGCAGGCCGAAGCTGAGATTAGACAATTCGGTATTACGGTTGACCTGTTTCTGTTTAATTTGAACGATCCTGCTTCGTTTGTTGACCAGGCCAACCGCATACTGGAATCAGCCGTTGACGGCATTGTTCTGGCTCCTTCATTCGTCGACGAAGCGCGCGAGTTTACCAATGCCTGTCAGAAAGCGAGTATCCCGTTTATCTTCATCGACGCCGACATTCCCGGTCAGCAAAGCCTGTCGTATATCGGGCCGCCCTTGTTTCAGAGCGGCTACCTGGCAGGAAAGCTGTGTACCTATCGATTGCGGGAAACCAGTAACGTACTGGTCGTGAACATCGCTACGTCGCTGGATAGCTTTACGTACAAAAAGATCGAGGAGGGGTTCAGGGCCTACTTCAGCGATCACAATCATACGTATCCTATTTTGAGGGCCGACATTCAGCAAACGGATTATGCGTCTATCGCTCACAACCTCCAGGAGTTGTTTGACAAACATGCTCACATTGACGCGGTATTCGTGAGTAACTCCCGGGTTTCTTCAGTCGCTCGGTTTCTGGAGGATCGGAAACTGCCCCACAAACCGATGCTGATTGGCTACGACTTCGTTCGGAATAATTTACGCTTCCTGGCCAGCGGCACTATCGATTTTCTGATCTGTCACCAGCCCAAAGACCAGGGGTACCGCAGTATCATGGCGTTGTACCAACACCTGGTCCTGGCAACGCCGGTTACCAAAGAACACTACATGCCCATCGATATTGTTACTCAGGAAAACCAGGCATTCTATCAGAATTAAGCTCGGTAGACGATTTTGCCTTGGCGTAATTCAACGTACTTCTTTGGGGTATACCAACAGAACCCTAAGCTAGTTTCTTCAGAACTTTCTTGCGTAGTCAATAAATTATGTATGTTTACGGGTACGTACCCGGAGGTGATTTCTTGCTTGGGAAATCGGGTGAAACGATCGGATAGGGACTTATTCTCCGTAGTTCATACGAGCCGGTCGAAAATGATACGTACTTGTTCGCAGCATGGAATTTCTGAAAATAACCAACGGTACACTCATCACACCGTTCCGCTACGTTCGGGGTGGTACAATCGTCGTTCGGGATGGTCGGATTGCGGGGGTTCACGATCGGGATGTGGAGGTACCGGATGCGGTTAACCTGGATGCCAGGGGGAAGTTCGTAGCGCCGGGGTTTATCGACATTCACGTACATGGGGGCGGTGGGCACGATTTCATGGACGGTACCGAAGAAGCCTTTCTGAAAATTGCCGAACTCCATGCTCAATACGGCACTACGTCGCTGGTGCCAACCACGCTGACCGCCGAAAAGGAAGACCTGCTGCATACGCTGGACATGTATGAAAAAGCGAAGCAGAAAAACCAGCGCGGTGCTGCTTTTCTGGGTATGCATCTGGAAGGGCCCTACTTTGCGCTGAACCAGCGGGGGGCGCAGGACCCGCGCTACATCCGCAATCCCGATCCCGCAGAATACGAAGAAATTCTGGCCTACTCATCGTCTATTGTTCGCTGGAGTGCCGCCCCGGAATTAGCGGGGGCTATTGAGTTTGGCCGGCGACTACGCGAAAAGGGGATACTGGCGGCCATTGCGCATACCGATGCGGTTTACGACGATGTGCTGACAGCCTACGAAAATGGCTACTCACTGGCTACGCATCTGTATTCGGCCATGTCGGGGGTAACGCGCCGGAATGCGTTTCGCTACGCCGGAGCAATCGAAAGTGCCTTGCTGCTGGATATGGATGTTGAACTGATCACAGATGGTATTCATCTGCCAGCGCCCCTGCTCAGGCTAGTTTACAAAATTAAGGGTGCCGACCGGATAGCCTTGATTACGGATGCCATGCGGGCGGCAGGTATGCCCGAAGGTGAAAGTATACTAGGTTCACTGACGAATGGCTTGCCCGTGTTGGTCGAAGATGGCGTCGCTAAACTACCCGACCGCAGTTCGTTTGCGGGCAGCGTGGCCACGACAAACCAGCTCGTACGTAACATGGTTCAGTTAGCGGACGTGCCGCTTCTCAATGCTGTCCGGATGGCGAGTACAACCCCCGCCCGCATTATGGGTGTTGAAGGACGCAAGGGGTCACTGATGGTGGGGAAAGATGCTGATCTGGTGATTTTCGATCAGGATATTAACATAGAAACGACCATCGTCAATGGTAAAATTGTATACGCAAAAGAGCGGATGCTGAGTGCCCTATAATTCGACCAGTATCCGAACCCTGTTTTTTGTGCAGACGAACGGCCTGCTTTCCGAAGTAACCTTCAGCGAGCCAGCCAGGGGACAAATGAATCGGCTAACAACGTTAATTGCTGTCATTCCGAATTTGAACCCGTCATAAACTTATATTGATAAACAGCGTAATGAAAACAACAGTTGGACAGGTCGATGCCCTGCGTGTGTGCGTCTTTGATACCCGTCAGGCAATGGGTGCAGCCGCCGGAAAGGATATAGCGGACAAAATCAGGGAACTGCTAGCCAAGAAGGAAAGCCTACGCATCATCTTTGCCGCAGCCCCTTCCCAGAACGAGATGCTGGCGTTTCTGGCCAGCGCCGACGGTATCGACTGGTCGCGGATTGACGTATTTCATATGGACGAATACGTAGGGCTGCCCACAAATGCTCCCCAGCGGTTTGCCTATTTTCTGACCACGAAACTGTTTGCCAACGTTGCCCCCCGCTCGGTCAATCTAATCGATGATACGTTGGGGGCAGATGCGGCCTGCCAACGATACAAGGAGTTGCTCGAACAAGGCCCTATCGACATCGTTTGCCTGGGCATTGGCGAGAACGGCCACCTGGCTTTCAACGATCCGCCAGTAGCCGATTTCGACGATCCGGAGGTGATCAAACGAGTTGAACTGGATGACATCTGCCGACAGCAGCAGGTAAATGATGGCTGTTTCGCGACGTTCAACGATGTTCCCAAAGAAGCCCTTACACTGACTATTCCAACCTTATTATCCGGTCATCACCTGTTTTGCGTAGTACCCGGAAAGACGAAACGGCAGGCCGTCAACGCGGTACTAACCGGACCTATCACAACCGATTGCCCAGCCTCAATTCTACGTCAGCATGCCGACTGTACGCTGTATGTCGATGCTGATTCGTACGGACAGCCAGCGTAACGCAGAACCTCTCCAACGCCATGATTTCAACCGACGCATCAGCGAATAAGACTGCCGCTACGCCAAACGCAACGGGTTCGATTATGATTGTCGGCGTTATGTTTTTTGTGTTTGGCTTTGTGACCTGGATCAATTCGATTCTGATTCCTTATTTTAAAATCGCCTGCGAACTGACTCATTTTCAGTCGTACCTGGTGGCATTTGCCTTCTATATTTCGTATCTGGTTATGTCGATGCCCGCGTCGGCATTGCTGAAACGGGTAGGGTTTAAACAGGGTATGATGGTGGGCTTTTTCATCATGTCGTTTGGTGCATTGCTCTTTTTGCCAGCGGCTTACACCCGGACATACACCCTTTTTCTGACCGGCCTGTTTACGATTGGTACGGGCTTAGCCGTACTCCAGACGGCATCGAACCCCTACGTAACCATTCTGGGGCCAATTGAGCGGGCGGCCCAGCGCATCAGCATTATGGGCATCTGCAACAAAACGGCTGGTATCGTAGCACCTCTGCTCTTTGCCGCCGTAATCCTGCGGTCCTCTGATGCAGAACTTTTTAAGCAAATTCCTCTGATGACGCCCGGCGACCGGAGTGTAGCCCTCGACGAGTTGATCCGACGGGTGATGGTGCCCTATGCCTGCGTGAGCGTAGTCCTGTTTGGGCTGGGTTTGTTTATCCGATATTCGTCGCTCCCCGAAATTGATACGGAACAGGAAAGCGGGGAAGTTCTGGCCACCAACTCGGACAAAACCAGCGTACTGCAATTTCCCCACCTGGTGCTGGGGGCACTGGCTATCTTTTTTCACGTTGGCTCCCAGGTAATTGCGATTGATACCGTCATCGGTTACGCCAGTTCGATGGGCGTTTCGCTGCTGGAGGCAAAAGGTTTCCCGTCGTATATTTTATTTGCTACCATCTGCGGGTATCTGATCGGCATCGTCACAATTCCCCGCTTCATTCAACAGGTAAACGCGTTACGGATCTGTACGTTCCTGGGGGTTGTGTTCAGTCTGGGTATTCTGTTCGTGCCGGGTAACCTTACGCTGTTCGGCCATAGTATGAAACTGTCCTTCTGGTTTCTAGTCGCGTTGGGGCTGCCCAATTCGCTGGTCTGGGCGGGTATCTGGCCCCTGGCGCTGGCTCGGTTAGGGCGTTTCACCAAAGTTGGTAGTTCTCTGATGATTATGGGGCTGTGTGGCAACGCCATCATGCCGCTGGTGTACGGCTATTTTGCCGATAGTTTTTCCCTGCAACAGGCGTACTGGGTGCTGCTTCCCTGCTACCTTTATCTGTTATTTTACGCCGTCTACGGCCATAAGCTGAAGACCTGGCGCTATTCCTAAACCGGATCAACCAATGAAAAATCTTCTCCTGCTAGTGGTCCTTCTGACGCTAACTGTTAATTCCGTCCGGAGTCAGCAAGCGACGCAATCGGGCCCGAAAGCGCCGGTCAAAGGCTTTCATCTGGATTTGCGTATTCAGGTGATGACCATAAGCGCTCTGAAAGACCTGGCGCAGAAACTGCAGAAACAGGGCATTAATACGCTGATTATGGAGTGGGAGGCTACATACCCTTTCGAGAAGCACCCCATGATTTCTAACCGCTACGCCTACAGCCGGTCGGATGTTACGTCCTTTATTGCGTACTGTAATAGTCTGGGCATCGACGTTATTCCGCTGCAACAGAGTTTTGGGCATGTCGAGTACATACTACGTAATCCGCGCTACACGGCTTTGCGGGAAGATCAGAAGGATTACTCGCAGGTGTGTCCCATCGAGAGTGCGTTGAACAAGGCGCTGTTCACTGACCTGTTTACCGATTTAGTGGCGACGCACAGCTCGCCGTATTTCCACATCGGCGGGGACGAAACGTATCTGCTCGGGCATTGCCCTAAATGCCAGGCAAAAGTTGCCAAGGAAGGCAAATCCAAACTGTTTGTCGACCACATCAGGATGCTGTGCGACATTGTGACCAGCCTGGGGAAACGTCCGGTGCTCTGGGCAGACATTGCCCTGAAACATCCCGAAGCGCTCTCACTGCTGCCGAAAGAAACTATTCTGATCGACTGGAATTACGGCTGGGCCATCAATCGATTCGGTGATCCTAAAAAACTGGTCGCAACCGGGTTCGAAATCTGGGGAGCACCCTCGCTGCGGAGCCATCCTGACAATTACTTTCTAACGCAGTGGGAAAAGCATTTCAAGAACATCCGGGATTTCGTGCCAACGAGCCGACAGATGGGCTACAAAGGACTGGTTATGACCTCCTGGTCGACGTCGGGTTTATATTCGCCCGTTTTTGAATCCAGTGCGGATATTGTCGATCTCTACGCCATCCGGCACGTGTATCCGCTGACGGGCTTTACTATGCTGCTGGCCGCTTACGGACAAAGCCTGAAAACGACGCAGCCCCTGAACATTCAGCAGTTTGTTGAGACGTACACCCAGGACACCTACGGGTTCACAAAAGACCAGGCAGGGCAGTTCTGGAGAGCGTTGACTACGGCCCCTTACGAAGTGACGCAGGGTGAAGTCGTTTCGCCAAAACCTATGACGATCCGGACGTTGCTGGACAGTACGCGACTGGCGGCAAAAACGCTGGCGGACCTGACGCCGTCCAGAAACAAAGAGGAATTTGAGCAGTACCGGCTGATGACCGATGTCCGGGTGGAATACCTGACCTATCAGGAAATTGAAAAAGAGGTCAACGCCCCAAGTTTTACAACAGCTCAAATCGCGCCGATGCTGACCCGGCTGAAAACGCTCATAGTTGCATCCGAAAAGACGAGCAATCGCTTCATTACGTTGAACAAAGCCTCGTTTCATCCGGCAGAGCTGGAACAGGAAACCTACTGGCGAACTGTTAAACCGCGTTTGCTGTACGAGCGCCTGTCGAAAACAAAAAGCCGAACTCCCGCTGATTTTCCGCAGAACAGCGGTAAGTAGTACAGACTCTTGTCAGAGCAGGAGTCGTTGCTGCACCTCTGCTTCGTAACGGGCACCGATGGGAATGTCCTGGCCAGCCACCCGTAGGGTTTTGTTCCTGATCGAGTCAATTCGATTGACCGGAATAATAAAGGATCGGTGTACACGCAGGAAACCGTCTTCCGGGACGGCCAATTCCTCCAGCTTCTGCAGCATGGTTTTCATGGTCATCCGGGTAACGATGGGGCGCTGATTCAGTAGATGGATTTTTAAGTAATCGTCCAGCCCTTCGATGTACAAAATGTCCGGCAGGGAAACTTTGTACAGTTGACAATCGGCCCGAATGTAGATAAACGATGATTTGGCGGTGCTGGGAGCAGTCAGAAACTGATGATAGTCGGCGGCCCGGCGCAATCCTGTCCAAAAAATAAAATCAGGCACAGACAGTAAAAACCGGGGTTTCCTCAAAGCGGGACGCCACGATAACGGCCGTATTGTCGCGGTGGGGCATGAATAAGTCGGCGGCTAGCTGCGGATGGTTATTTTCGTGCGATAAGTGCGACAGCAGGACGTGACTCATGAACGACGGCTTGTAACTCAGGAACAAGTCAAGTGCCTGCTGATTGGACAAATGCCCTTTACCACCCCGAATCCGTTGCTTCAGAAAGAACGGGTACCGGCTCGTTTCGAGCATCTGCTCGTCGTAATTCGCTTCCAGGAAAGCGGCATGACACTGACTGAAATGCTTGATCAGGTGTTCGCAGGGTGAGCCAATGTCTGTAAACACACCCACGTTCGTGTTCTTGTACGTAACGACGAAACTGTGTGGGTCGCTGGCGTCATGCAGCTTGGGGAAAGCCGTTACGCATAACTCACCAATCATGGCAGGCTCATCGCTCCGCAGCGCTTTGATGGGAAATTTTTGTTCCGGCAGCCGGACGTGCTGTAAGGTTCGACGCGTGACAAAAACGGGTAATTGATATTTGGTGGCCAGCTGGGAAATTCCGCGAACGTGGTCGGCGTGCTCGTGGGAGATAAAAATGGCTTTTACCGTTTGCATGGATAAGCCCAGGCGCTGCATCCGCGTTTCGACCTGCCGGCGGGAAATGCCCACGTCGATTAAGACGGCTTCCTGTTCGTTGCCAACGTAGTAACAGTTTCCGTTGCTGCCCGAATTGAGCGAGGTAATAAATAAAGACATAAGACTACTAAAGTACGCTTTTTTTTCGGGATGAAGGCAGCTGCCAACCGGTAAAATCAAGCGCATACCGTACTTTACTGATCTACAAAGCCTACCTGAATAACGTCATCCATGAAACGTATTATCGTTGCGGCCCTTAGCGGGTGCTGCTTGTTTATCTGCTTATCGTCATCTGTGCTGTACGGGCAAACCAGCGACAAAGGCGACCGGATAAGCGGCCCTAATTTTGCGACCCGTAGTCCGGTACTGGGGCGGCATGGTATGGTTGCGACGAGCCACCCGCTGGCAACGCAGATTGGTCTGGACGTATTGAAACAAGGCGGAACGGCCATCGACGCAGCCATTGCGGCCAACGCTGCCCTGGGCGTTATTGAACCGAACAACGGCGGTATTGGCGGAGATCTATTCGCCATTATCTGGTCGGCGAAAGAGCGGAAGATGTACGGACTGAACGCCAGCGGACGCTCACCCCAGGAGTTGACGTACAATACCCTCAAAAACCTGCTGGGTAACCGAACGCAGTTGCCGTTGTACGGCCCATTATCGGTCTCGGTGCCTGGTACAGTCGATGGCTGGTTCCAACTTCACGGCCGTTTTGGGAAACTGCCCATGCGAACCCTGCTGGAACCCAGTATCCGCTACGCCAGAGAAGGCGTGCCCGTACCGCAGGTCATTGCTTATTCGTGGCAGATAGCCGCGCGTCGGCTGGCCGACAACCAGGCTGACATCACCGAGTTTGCCAATTTCCGAAAGATCTTTCTGATCCAGGGGAAAGCGCCGGTTGAGGGGCAGGTGTTTCGCAATCCGGATCTGGCGGCTACGTACGAAAAGATAGCAAGGGGAGGGCGGGATGCGTTTTACAAAGGCAGCATCGCGGAAGATATGGATCGTTATGCCCGCCGAACGGGAATCTATCTACGGAAGGCTGATCTGGCAACGCATCGGAGTACATGGATACAGCCCGTATCAGTCAACTACCGTGGCTACGATGTATTTGAACTCCCGCCCAACGGCCAGGGAATTGCCGTATTGCAGATGCTGAACATTCTGGAAGGATATGACCTGAAAAAGCTGGGGCATAACAGTGCCGAATACCTGCACCTGCTGGTTGAAGCCAAGAAACTGGCCTTCGAAGACCGGGCGCGATACTACGCTGATCCGGAGTTTGCCAAGGATTCGATTGACTGGCTGCTGACGAAACAGTACGCGGCTGTCCGGCGCAAACTGATTAATCCGGCAAAAGCGTCTGAACACCTGGATGCGGGTGATCCGGCCCTGCGGGCGGGCGATACGGTCTACCTGACTGCCGCCGATGAGGAAGGCAACATCGTATCGCTTATTCAAAGCAACATGCTGGAATTTGGCAGCGGCATGGTGCCCGATGGCCTGGGCTTCGTCTTGCATAACCGCGGAACCAGCTTCAATCTTAAACCCGACCACGCCAATGTGTACGCACCCGGCAAGCGCCCGTTCACAACTATCATCCCCGGTTTTGTGCTGAAAGATGGCCAGCCGTTTCTGTCGTTTGGGGTGATGGGAGGTGCCATGCAGCCGCAGGGACATCTGCAGGTTCTCTGCAACATTATCGACTTTGGGATGAATGTGCAGGAAGCGGGCGATGCGGCCCGGTTCAGCCATTCCGGTAGCAGCGAACCGATAGGGACTGTTATGCAGGATGGCGGACGGCTGGCACTGGAAAGTGGTATTTCGCCGGCCGTACGGGCAAGTCTGGAAAAGCTGGGACACAAACTGGCTCCCACCGATTTCTTCGGCGGGTATCAGGCCATTCAGTGGGATACCACGAACAAGATCTACTGGGGAGCCAGCGAAATGCGTAAAGACGGGCAGGCAGCCGGATACTGAACAGACTGCCCTTAAAAAAGCAGCTTCCGGTCAATCTGAGCCGGTAATGCCCCCTGCCGACTAAGTTTCATTTTGGCCAGGGCCGCGCCGGACCGGGCACACTGCTCGGGAGAATGCTCGTCCAGATAAGCCGTCAGGAAACCGGCCCAGTAGGCATCTCCTGCACCGGTAACGTCTACTACGTCGATTTTCTGACCAGGGATACGTACCTGGTTGGCACCCTTGTCGTACGATACGATACTGCCTTCGGGGCCGAGAGTCAGACAGATCAGTGATGCACCCATCCGGTGGAAATCTGCCAGGATCTGCTGATGGTCGCGAACCTCGCCGTAAATACGCTCGGCATCGTCTTCGCTTAGTTTCACTAGGGCACCGGTCGAGCAGTAATCGGCAATGATCTGTTGTGCCTGCTGACGGTCGGGCCAGATGCTGGGGGCGTAGTTGGCGTCGATGCTGATCTGACAGCCTGCCGCCTGCGCGCGCCGGGCTGCGTCAACGATGGTACGCTGGGCGGGCTCACGGCTCAGGGCAAAGCAGGTCGTATGAAAAATCTGTGCCTGTTTCAGCAGCGAGTCCGGAATCTGTTCGGGCAGGATCTGACAGTCGGCCGTCCGGTAAGCAATAAAATCGGGCGTGCCCGCCGTGCGGGAAACAATGACAATGCTGGTCGGCGCCAGTGGGTCAGTAACGATATACTGCGTATCGACGCCCACCTCGTCTACCTGCCGAACCAAATACTTACCCAGGTTGTCGTTGCCAACACAGGCAACCAAAGCTGTTTTGTTGCCCAGCCGGGCCATGTTAGCCGCCATATTGGCCGGACTACCGCCCTGATACCGCCGAAAATCCGGTGAATCAAGCAGGCTGGTTGATACGTGGTGGGCAATAAAATCGGCCAGCAGTTCGCCAACAGATAAGAGCGCGTAGGGGCGTTGTGACATGATTCGTAAAAAACTTCCGACTGCAAACTGCTCGAAAGAAGATTACAATCGGAATAGAAAAGTAGAAACAAGGTTAAAAATTAGTGGCCACCTGGTCCAATGGGGAGAACCACCTCGTTGGTACGTTTGGCTTCTTTGACCAGGAAGCAGGATGCCGCTGCCAGCAATAGGCAAATTCCCGCCAGTACCAGCGCGTTACGGGGGTCGTTACCCAGCAGGGGCTCATAATAGAGGGGTACGGTAAGCATTCCGATAAACTGCGGTACACAGATAAACCCATTGAAAATACCCATGTACACGCCCATCCGCTCTTTAGGAACCGCCACCGACAGCATCAGATACGGCATCGACATGATTGATCCCCAGGCCAGCCCAATGATGGTCATGCCGATGAGATAGATGAATTTGTCGTTGGAGGTAAGCGTCAGAAAGAAGCCCATAGCCCCAATCGAGAGGAACACGGCGTGGGTAGCCCGGGCACTGCCAATGGCTTTTGCAATGCGCGGAATAAAGACCGAAATCAGGGCGCAGGAAATGCTGAACATAGCAAAACACAATCCTCCCCATTTCGTACCTTCCTCAAAACCAAGCGGATTTGACTTCGTGTCCGGTGCGTTGAACGCGTACCGGGCCACGGCCAGCGATAGATACTGCCACATAAGCGGGAGACCGTACCAGGTGAAAAACTTAACCCACCAGAGCTGTTTCATCACCGTAGGCATGGCCGAGAGCGAAGCCAGTACTTCCTTGAAAATAGGAAGCATCAGGAACAGATAGCTACCTGCCAGTACACCCACTCCCCACAGCAAGCCCGTTACCCAGCCACCGATCCGGGCGGCAAAAAAGAATGCCAGAATGGCCCCGCCCAGCGAGAGAGCCAGATGCCAGAAGGAAATCGATTTTTTCTCTTCGTCACTAAAAACATGTGGTTCCTTATACCTGTCGTCAATGGGAGGGTACTCTTTTGTCGTGCGAACGGTCCAGAAAACCGAGAGCAGGATAGCAGCCGCACCAATGTAGAACGGATACCGTACCGAGTTTGGAATCCCATTCGCTAACTGCCCATCCGACATGACCATCGATATGCCCATGAGGGGCAGTATGTAAGGCATCAGGTTGGCCAGGGTTTGCCCGAATCCAACCATGAACGACTGCACGGCAAAGCCGGTTGGACGCTGTTTATCGTTGAGAATGTCGCCGACAAAAGCCCGGAAGGGTTCCATCGCGGAGTTCAGACCTGCATCGAGCATCCACATCAGCCCCGCTGCCATCCAGACAAATGACGAGTTGGGCATAAAGATCATGGCAATACTTCCGAACAAGGCCCCCACCAGTATAAAGGGCTTTCGGCGGCCCCAGCGTGGCGACCAGCTCCGGTCTGAAACGGCCCCAATAATCGGTTGAAGCAACAGCCCCGTCAGAGGGCCAGCGAGCCAAAGGCCCGGAATAGACGCTTCATCGGCACCCAGATACCGATAGATAGGACTCATGTTGGCCTGCTGGAGACCAAAGCCGTATTGAATACCCAAAAATCCGAAACTCATGTTCCAGATTTGCCAGAAACTCAACCGGGGACGCTCGGTCTGGGTCGGTTTCTGAATTTTTTCAGTTTGCATGTATTGGGTGTTTTTAACTAGTCACTGTAGCTTTAGGAACAGTTAACAATTATACGCGACAATTTGTAGGATATAGAGATTATCTTGTCTTATTTTTTTGAAAAAGATGTACTTTTAAGCATGATTCCAAAGATATGGCCAATCTATTTAATGATAATAACGGCATGTTTATTTGCCCATTTATCAACGTTTGCCGAGACGACTACTGATTCAACACAGCGAGTAGTTATCCGCTCGGTTGGCCTGATTGGTAACTATAAAACAAAAGACCGGATCATTCTGCGGGAAATGAGCCTGCACACTGGCGACACAGTGCGGCTCAGCGATCTGCCCGAACGGATTACCTGGGATCAGCGGAACATCAGTAATACCGTGCTTTTTGTTACGGTCGACATAAAAACAACCTTGACTACGGCCGATTCGGTGTACACCGCCGATACGCCAAACCTAACTACCCCGGTCGATTCCGCGGGCCTTGCTGCCAGCTCGGAGAAGCCTGCTCAGTTGGCGCAGCTTGACCTGACGGTGATCATGAAAGAACGCTGGTACATCATTGCTTATCCCGTGTTCGACATTGCCGACCGGAACCTGAACGAGTGGTGGTACGACCGGGGGAGAGACCTTCGCCGGACAATCTATGGAGGGCGGTTGAGCTACCGCAACGTAACGGGCACCAACGACCGGTTGCAACTGGCTATTGAACGTGGATTTCTGCAGCGAACGGTCTTGTCCTATTCCAGACCTTATATTGACAAAGCTCAGAAAACGGGCCTTCGGTTCGATCTGAGCTATTCGACCAACAAGGAAATTCCTTACCGAACCCAGGCCGATAAATGGCTCTTCGTCCGTTCAGACGAGTTGCTGCGTACGCGTATGTATGCCGAGTTGATTTTAAGCCACCGCCGTGGTCTGTATCAGTACCATACTGCTGGCGTTCGCTATAACCTTAATGAAATTGCAGATACCATTGCCCGGCTTAACCCCGACTATTTTCTGAATGGGCAAACCCGGCAACGTTACCTGAGTTTGTCGTACGGCTATCGTTACGACCGGCGCGATAACGTTGTGTACCCGCTCCAGGGAAAACTCATAACGGCGGGGGGCGGCATCAGTGGTTTGCTGCCCGGCGATAATTTCCGTTTCGTCGACGCCTATGCCTCGATGACCCGCTACTGGTCGCTGGGTAAGCAGTTCTATCTGGCGTCGGGGGTGCGCGGCCGCGTGACCTGGCCGACGCGCCAGCCTTATTATAACCTCCGGGGTCTGGGAAGTTCGGTAGACATGGTGCGTGGGTACGAACTTTACGTGGTGGATGGTCAGCGGACGGCTATCTGGCGAAATAGCCTGCGGTACCAGCTGTTCAACGTTCGGAAGGAACTGAGCTGGCTGCACATCCGGCAATTCAACACCCTTCCCATTGCGGCCTATATAACGGCCTTCGGCGATGCGGGGTACGTAAGCAGTACCGTAGCGGAGCAGTATCAGAGCAGATTAGCCAACCGCCCGCTGCTCGGAACAGGCATGAGCCTAGATGTTGTTACGTTTTATAATCTCGTAATCCGGTTCAGCGGCACCATAAACGCCCAGGGCAAAACCGGATTTTTCTTCAATTTGGCGCAGGAATTGTGACGATTTAACGGATTGTTGGTTCAGATAAAACAGTAATGAACAAACAGTACCGGTTTTATACGATCATTTACCTCAAATTAATATGAAGAAAACAGTTTTACTTCTTTTTGTGAGTTTGCTGATTGGACTGAACGCCTGCCAAAACCTTGATCAGGCTTCCGAACAGACTAAAGATTCGTCAACTACAACTGAAGCTGGAACGCCCTCCGGAAATGTCATTACCGAACGATTGGCCAGTCTGGGCCTGACGACCGATAGTGACTGGCGGGGCATCAACCTCGGTGATGCTTACAATACTGTCGCGAAACGGGAGAAAAGCGAGCCCTTCGAGCGTGATGATGAACACGTTGGCTACACGCTCGAACTTAAAAACCTGGAAACGGTCGATATTCTTTATTATCAGGAAGATCAGAAAGTATCGGCCATTGAAGTCGATCTATACGTAAATACAGAAGCAGCCGTAACTGAGTACCGAAAAGACCTGATGACGTATTTCAGCAGACGATACGGCGCTGGAGAAATAGACGAAGAAACAACAACCTGGGCGTCTTCAAAAGGTAAAATCGTTACGTTGAAAGACGTATCGAAAGGCAAGGATTACGGTCTTAAAATCCGCATTCTGCCATCCGATGATGCCGTAGCTATGACGAAGTGAAGGATTCTGCTGTTAAATAACTCGAGCTATATGATTTATCGACTAGAAATAGATGATCGCCACGAAACGGCGAGAGCTGTCCTGGACTTTATCCGCCAAATGGCGAGCAAAAATAAAGCGATAAAAAGGCCTGTTGCTGTTACTGACTTTAACAAAATGCCATTGACTGAACGGCCGTTAGGAATTATGAAGGGGAGTTTCAAACTGTCGCCTGATTTCAATGAGCCACTGGACGATCTAAAAGATTACATGTAATGCGTCTTCTAATGTCGTTAACCACAAGAGGCCGGATGGTTCAACCATCCGGCCTCTTGCATTGTGTGACGGCTCGACTACCGGCGACCCCGCTTGCTGCGGCCACCACCGGGATGAGCAGGCATCTTGCGTTCGTTCAGCAGCGTACCTTTCTCGTCGAAATGCAGTAATGTCCGGCTATCCTGTTTGTCGGTAACGACGACGAGGTAAGCTCCTTTCTCGCCTTTACCGGCCCGGCGGATGGTTGCATCCGGATACTTGTCTTTCACGGTTGCGGCAACCGCCGACGGCAGATCCTTCACCTCAACCGGCGTCAGGTTCCGCATACCGCCCCGCATGGGGCGGTTCTGGCTCATCCGGCGGGTCGAATCGACTTGTTGGGCAAAACTGCTTCCTACGCTGATGGCGCCCAGCAGGGCAGCCATAATGATCACTTTCTTCATGGTTTACTGTTGTTTGATTCGTTAGGTGTTGTTTACTGTAAAAACCTGCGCACTGACTGAAAATTAATTTCAATCTGTCCGTTGCCTGCCAGCGGTACCAGCACGACGATTGTTCCAGGCGGCTGCCTGCGGAAGCTTACGAACGATATTAGCCAGCTTTTTCCGCTGCTCGGGGGTGCAGATTGCCGCTACCTGCTGGAAGTGACGAAGCGTTAGCAGATCGATCCGGGCGAGTTGATTATGATACGCCTGCGCCTGGGCCAATAGAGTTGAGTCTGCCGCTGTTATGTCACTAAGCTGCCCGAAGAAACGCTTCCGCATGGGTCGAATTCCTTCGGCTAACGCCCGACGCTCAGAAAAGTAGTGCTCCCGGAGTTCGTTGTATTGCTGCCGCTGCTGTTCTGTAAAATCGAGTTGCCTGGTCAGAAACGTTCGTCGTTCATTAGGCCGAAAACCATCGCGGTGCCCGTGCCTGAATGGCCCAAACCAAATCAGCAGCGCGACGTTCAGAATAGCCAGACCGAGGACGAGGGCAATCAGCAGGCGATATTTTTGACGATCATTCATTAACGTAATCGATTGAATTAGTTGGTAGATAATCGGCCACGAATCCGTCATAGGTCGTTACGTCGTCGGTAGTTGTCGGGGCCGAATCCGAGTAGTAGAACAGGGCTCCCGCGTTGAGTAGCACAATCAGGCCAAAAGCGCTCAGGGCATAGGCGGGTCGACGTAGCCAGACCGGTGTCCAGCCAGTATCCGGCCGCTGTGCCAGTCGGGCCTGTAGCCGGGTATAAAAAAATGGCCGGGGCTCTTCGGGTGATACCTCCTTTAGCTTATTGAATCGCCGTTCCCAGCGTTCATCATCGGTCAATGGTGCTGAATCGTTCATGTTAATTTCCGTTGAATACGTCGGCGTAATAGGGTTGTAATTTCGTGCGTAACTGCCGTTTGGCCCGGTGCAGCAGCGACTCCACCGCCGACACCGTTGTCTGAAGGATCGCTGCCACTTCTTTGTAGGATAATCCTTCCATGTAATGAAGTGTGAAAGCCGCCCGCTGCGTGTCAGGAAGTTGCCCTACAGCGCGAAGCAGTAGTTGATTTTCTTCGGTCTGAGCGAGGGCCTGCTCCGGCTGGCTGGTATCCGGTGGGTCGTGCAGTAATTCATTCGATGCCCCAAACAGACTGGTTACAAAGGCGAATCGTTTGCGGGTACGTTTCTTTCGCAGATGGCTCAGTGACTGGGTCGTCGTAATTCGATACAGCCACGTACTGAAAGTAGCCTCGCCCCGAAACTGCCCGATAGTTTCGTACACTTCGGCAAACACTTCCTGGGCTACATCGTCAGCTTCGTCGCGGTCACCCAGCAGCCGGAACGCCAGATTGAAAACCCTGGTCTGGTAGGTTTCGACAAACCGGCGGAAAGCCGCTTCGCTGCCCGCTTTCAGTTCGATAAGTAGCTCAGATTCCGTCACCGCTGTCGTTTTGTCAAACCGTTTGTTTTCTTAGGTGCCATTACGCTGGAAAACCTGCGCCTGGGAATGAAAAAAGATCAGTCAAAAGAAAACCCCGGCTAAATTGGCCGGGGCTTTCTTTATGGTATAAACTGGACGTTTGAAAACTAGATTTTCTGCACCCAGCCGAAGGGATCGTCAATTTTGCCCGTGCGCAGATCGCCCAGGTAGTTCGATACGCGAACCGCAAAAGACTCTTCCGGAGCAAACTCAGGCAGCATATGGTCTTTGCCATTATAGCCAATCAGGGCGTAGGCCGATGCGCCTACGGCCGTACCAGCCCCGAAAGCTTCCGTCAGTCGCCCGCTCTCAATACCACTGATCACCTCGTCAATTGATACCAGCCGCTCTTCGACTTCCATGCCCCAGTGTTTGGCAATGGCAATAATAGCTGCGCGGGTCGTTCCTTTCAGAATCGAATCGGACGTAGCGGGCGTAACCAGCTTGCCATCAATAACGAACATGATGTTCATCGTACCTGATTCCTCGATGTATTTGTGCTCCCGTGCGTCGGTCCAGATCAACTGATCGTACCCCTGCTGCTGCGCCAGCAGCGTTGGGTACATCGACGCGGCATAGTTACCCGCGCATTTCGCGTAACCCGTGCCGCCCGGTGCCGACCGAATGTACTCGGTCTCTACTTTCAGCTTGGGCGGGTTGCTGTAATACGCACCAACGGGGCACGTAAAAATGCAGAAACGGTACGTTTTCGAAGGGGCCACACCCAGGTAGTTATCCGAGGCAAACATGTACGGCCGGATATACAGCGAACTGTTCGGTGTCGACGGTACCCAGTCAGCATCAACGCGTAACAGCGCTTCCAGACCGCCCATGAATACTTCTTCGGGTAGCGTGGCCATGCACATCCGGCGCGCCGATTCGTTCATCCGCTCGAAATTGGCCAGCGGATTGAACAGCAGTACGTCGCCTTCATCGTTTTTATAGGCTTTCATCCCCTCAAAAATCGACTGACCGTAATGCAGCGCTGATAGGGCCGGGTTGATCGTGAAATTGTCAAACGGCACGATCTGCTGATTTTGCCATTGACCGTCTATGAAATCGGCCACGAACATATGGTCCGAGAAGTGTTTTCCGAAAGGCAGATGATTAAAATCTACTTCCTGAATCCGGGAGCGTTCCGCTTTCCGCAATTCAATTTGTAAGACGTCCGTCGTCATGATCTGGTAATGTTAATACTTGGGTAACTGCTTAGCCACCTGCGGTTAACCGCCTGTTACTAACCGTCTGCGGCAAATCTAAATAAATAGATCGACTAAAGGGTATTTATTTGCCGAACTTCAGCCGACTTTTCCCCATCGGCAATTAGGACCGGCTGGTCCATGTAATTTCTTCCGCATCCAGGTCCTGTGCCATAGTTCTGCCCAGCACGAACAGGTAGTCGGACAGGCGATTGAGGTACTGCAGAATCAGCGGATCAACGTGCGAAACGGTTGTCGTCATTAAGTCGTCATTCAGGGCCGCAACCAGCCGCTCGGCCCGGCGGCAAACGGTTCGGGCCAGGTGACAGAACGAAACGGCCTGATGCCCCCCCGGCAGAATAAACGAACGTAACGCCGGGAGCGTCGCATCCATCGCGTCAATGGCTGTTTCCAGAGCTGTAATATCCTCCGGCTTGATCGCGGGCAGAGACTTGGTCGCTGTTGTGGCTGGTTTCTCCGGGTCGACGGCCAGTTCTGCTCCAATTGTGAATAACCGATCCTGAATTTCTTTCAGACCTGATCGACGATCGTTGTTAACGGATTGATCACGTACTAACCCAATCCAGGCGTTCAACTCGTCAACCGTACCGTACGTATCAATCTGCAGGGACGCTTTGCTTACCCGGCGTCCTCCAATCAGCGCTGTCTGCCCTGTATCACCTGTTTTTGTGTAAATCTTCATAGAACTGATAAACCAAAAAAACGGACGAATGGCTACGAAGTCGGCTGAGCTGGCGCTTTGAGTCGGGAAGCAGTGGCATTACGGTCAAAGCGATTAACGCAAACCGTTTCTAAACGAACGGATTTCACCGTTCGGGCCGTACCTTTGCCCCCTGAAATACGAAACCAGGTGCCGAACAATGATGTACAGGTACTCCGCCTGATCTGAAAGCGGCATCTATCCTTTTATGAAGACAGGTACTTTTTTCGTCCGGACTTGGCGCATCATGTCAATTCTTGGACTATTGTTTTCCCTTTTTAACAGCTACATTTCCTATCCAGGCGAAGTTGTTGTTCGGTTCGATGCCCTCAATCAGCCGCTCCAGACGATTGATCGGGAAATCATCTTCTATGTCGCCGTTGCTATATTTCTGATCAGCAACACCCTGCTTAACGTACTGAAACGGCTTTTTCCGAAGGTACCAACCGAAAAACTGCCGTTGTCTCCGCAGAGCCCCTGGCTGGCTCATCGTGATCAGTTAAACGAAGTCGTTGTCAACTGGTTTTTTGCTCTGATGGCCGCTATCAATACGGTTCTGGGCCTGGGCCTGATCGTACTCTCACTGCTGAACCGTTCGGACCGGGCTATCCAGGCAATTGACTACGCCTGGCTGGCTCCTCTCAGTACGGCAATTATCATCAGTGTATTGGCTGCACTCCCTATCCGACTGTTCATGAAACCCGATAGCGATGCCTGAATCCGAACCGCTGCTGCTGACCCAGTTTCAGTATGAATTACCCGATGATCGGATCGCTCGATTCCCGCTGGCGCAACGCGATCAGTCTAAACTGCTGGTGTACCGGGCTGGCGCTATTCAGCACAAATCGTTTTCTGATCTGCCCGGACTGCTGCCTGAACAAAGCTTCCTGGTCTTTAATAACACGAAGGTCATTCCGGCACGGCTGCATTTTACCCGGACAACCGGGGCAGTTATTGAGCTGTTCCTGCTGAATCCGGTAAGCGAAGGCGACAACGATGAGTTGCCTATCAGCCAGGCAATGGAACGTACTGGTAGCGTCGTCTGGCACGCCATGATCGGTAACCGGAAACGCTGGAAATCGGCCGAAACACTGGAAACAACGCTGACTACGCCAACCGGCAACGTAATAGTAAAAGCCGACTGGTATAACCAGGATGCTTCGACGGTACGTTTGAGTTGGGAGCCTGCTGAGTTAAGTTTTGCGCAGCTTATTCAGTTTGCCGGTGAAATTCCCCTGCCACCTTACCTCAAACGCGACGCTACCGATGCCGACCGGCTTACCTACCAGACCGTTTATTCTAAAGAAGAAGGGGCGGTGGCGGCTCCCACGGCAGGTTTACATTTTACGGACGCTGTGTTCGCCGAACTGACTGCGCGTGGCATCGGTCATGATTACGTAACACTGCACGTCGGTGCCGGAACTTTCCAGCCGATCAAAAGTGAGGATGTGCGTGCCCATCATATGCACACCGAAGAAGTTGTGTATACGACCGAAAACGTTCGACACTTACTCGCGCATCTGGATTACATTATTGCCGTTGGGACAACATCCATGCGGGCGCTGGAAAGCTTGTACTGGATGGGAGTAAAGTTGCTGCAGAGTGAACCCGATCCGTTCCGACTGGATCAGGAATACGCCTACCAATGGTCGGTAACTGAGCGTCCCGCAGCCGAAGCGGCCTTAGTAGCTGTTCTAAAGTATTTAACGGAGACAAGTCGATCAGCCGTTGTGGCCCACACCGGTATCTATATAACACCGGGCTATCAACTGGCGATCTGCCGGGGAATCATTACCAATTTTCACCAGCCGAGTTCTACGCTGATTCTGCTCATTGCAACTCTTATCGGCGATGACTGGCGCACCGTATATAACGAAGCCCTCACACACGACTATCGCTTTCTAAGCTACGGCGACTCGTCACTGCTTTTACCATAAAACTTTACTTTTGCAAAAAGGAGGAAAGGGGGGAGAGGGAGCAAAGGAGGAAGGATATAAACTATGGCCAACCCCTTTCCTCCCTCTCTTCCTCTTCCTCTCTTCTCCTTTCTATTATGAATTTCATCGAAGAACTCCGCTGGCGGGGCATGCTGCACGACATGACCCCCGGCACCGAAGAACGACTTGCCGAAGGGATGACGGCGGGCTACATTGGGTTTGACCCAACGGCCGCGTCACTGCATATTGGTAACCTAGCAACTATTATGCTGCTGGTTCACCTTCAACGCGCGGGGCATAAACCGTATGCCCTGGTGGGTGGCGCAACGGGCATGATCGGCGATCCATCGGGCCGATCAACCGAACGCGATTACCTGTCGGAGGAGACGTTACGTCGTAACCAGGAAGGTATTCGGGGACAGTTGACCCGCTTTCTGGATTTTGATTCGGGCGAAAATGCCGCCGAGATGGTGAATAACTACGACTGGTTCAAAGGAATCACATTTCTCGAGTTTCTGCGTGAAGCAGGACAGCATATTACTGTCAACTATATGATTGCCAAAGATTCCGTAAAGAAGCGCCTGGAAACAGGATTGTCGTTTATGGAATTCTCATACCAGTTATTGCAGGGGTACGATTTTTACTGGTTGTACAAAAACAAAGGCGTTCAGATACAGATGGGCGGCTCTGATCAGTGGGGGAACATCACCACAGGCACTGAACTGATCCGACGTAAAGAAGGCCGGGAGGAGTATCAGGCCTTTGCTCTGACAA